>JBDZVC010000040.1:0-24799 GCA_040255475.1 Phyllobacteriaceae bacterium
AGTCTCGATCTCGTCCGACCTCGCCGAAAACGGCGCCAAGGATTCGGCTCCCTATTCGGCTGCCAAAGCCGGCCTCAACGGCATGACTCGTGGTTTCGCCTGGGACCTGGGGCCGCACAACGTCCTGATCAATACCGTGATGCCAGGGCTGACCGCGAGCGAACGCCAGTTGGACAGGGTGCCCTCAAAGGTGTTCGAGCGGGTAGCCGCCGGAAACCCTACAGGACGTGTCAGTACGCCCCAAGACGTCGCGGACCTTGTGGTGTTCCTGTGCTCGGGGCGGAACCGAAACATCACGGGCCAGGCCATCCGCGTCACGGGCGGCTCCTAGTAGGGCTGGAGACGAGCCCGAACCAGAAACGCGAAAGCCCGGGTTTCCCCGGGCTCTTGGCGATGTGAAGTCGTTTCAGCCGGGGCCACTCCGCCCAAAACGCCTAGCGGCGGAGGGCTTTGCCAGAGTCAGCTTGTCTCGGGTGGTCCCGAGGCGCCGGGGGGAACCGAGGCTCGCGATCCCCCCGCAGTTCCTTGGCAGTGCTCCTGCAGCTCCCAAGAGCGGTGGGGGAGCGGATGCCCGCTCTTGGCGGTGGGTTCAACCGATGGCTGCAACACACTCAGCGAACTTCTCCGCTGGTGTTTGATAGAGCAAGGTCTTTCTGGGACGCTCGTTGAGCTGCCGGGCGATGGCGTTGAGCTTGGCTTGGCTGTGCAGAGCGAGGTCGGTGCCGCGCGCCAGATATTGGCGCAGCAGTCGATTGGTGTTTTCGTTCGAGCCGCGCTGCCAGGGTGAGTGTGGGTCACAGAAGTAGATCTCGATGTTGGTGGCCAGCTTCAGCCGCTGGTGATCGGCAAGCTCCTTGCCGCGGTCCCATGTCAGTGACCGATAGAACTCGCCGGGGAGCTTCCGTGAGTGCTTGATGAGGGCGGTGACGACGCCTTCGGTGTCCTTGTTGGCAACCTTGATCAGCATGATGTCATGTAGCCATCCGCCGCCAGCGGCTACAAGCGTAGATCCCGCGTGGACTTTCGCTCGATAAGCGTGGGCGGATAGACAACAGTTTCTGCGCTGGAACTGCGCTCGCCCTCAGTCCGCTCCAGCAAGCGCGCTATTGAATGACGGGCCATGTCGAGAATTGGGTTCACAACAACGGTGGGCTGGGGGTCCAGAAAGGCGGCCAGATCGAAGTCATCGATGCCCACCAGGGAAAGATCATCGGGGATACTCAAGCCCAACTCGCGCGCCGCGAACATCACCCCGATCGTGGTCATGTTCGAGACGGCGATGATGGCGGTGGGGGGATTCTTGCTGCCCAGAAGCTGCAGCGCCGCCTTATGGGAGTCGTCGCGGTCGAAATTGCCCGGCACGGCAAGGCGGGGGAGGGGGCGCAGTCCCGCGGCACGGAGCGCATCGTTATAGCCCTTGTGGCGGTCGTCGCTAGTGGCGAGGCCCGGCAGGCCGTCGATGATGCCGATGCGTCGGTGCCCACGCGCGAGCAGGTGCTCCGTCGCCAGGCGTCCCGCTGCCACATTGTCGGCCTTGACCACATCATAGGACAGGCCTTCGACCTGCATGTCGAGCAGTACCGCCGGGACATCGATCTTTTCCCGCAGTGCCGCGCCATGCGCTGTATCCGACCGCGTCGGGACCAGGATGAGGCCGGCCACCCGCTGTACCCGCATCATCGTCAACACCTGGCTTTCGCGTGCTGCGTCCACCGATTTACTCGACTCGTTGGCGAGCCACCGCTGTCGTACCTCACCCGCTGGCGGATGATTCTTGCCGCGAAGGCTTTGCGAGAAACCGACCAGACCATCGGCGAGATCGCAACTGCCGTCGGTTACGACTCCGTGTCGTCGTTTTCTCAGGCGTTCAAGCGTGCAATCGGGCGATCTCCTGGTCTCTATCGCAGTGAGCCGCTTCGCTTCGATTGAACTGCCGCGGAAGACGCAACAAGCCTTGGGTTGAAGTTGTCAGTATCCGTGCCCGTGAACCAACCCGATCTTGCCGAAATGGGCTCCTTTCTCAAGGTAGCGAAAAGCGTCGGCCGCCTCGAGCCACGAAAAGGTACGCGCCACCATAGGCTTCAGATCTTGCGTCTCGATTGCACGGTTCATGGCCTCGAAAGATTCTCGTGAGCCGACTGGTATGCCGCGGACCTGAACCTGCTTGGTGAAAATTTCGAGAGGGTTGATTGCTCCCTCTTTGCCGCCGAGATAGCCGATAACATTGATCTGGCCACCTCGAGAGGTGGCCCTCAGCGACTGGCCAAAACTCTGAGGTCCACCGAGCTCGATCACGTGATCGGCGCCGCGGCCTTCCGTGATCTGAAGAACCACGTCCGACCACATAGGCGTCTTGCGGTAGTTAATGCCTGCGAAAGCGCCGATTTCCCGGGCGCGCTCCAGTTTCTCGTCGCTGCTGGAGGTAACGATGACCCTTGCGCCACTTGCCCGAGCAAATTGCAGCGCAAAGAGCGAGACACCGCCCGTCCCTTGCGTGAGAACTGTGTCGCCGGCCCTGATCCGGCCCTCGGTAACGAGCGCATGCCACGCTGTAACGGCCGCACAGGGCAGCGTCGCGGCCTCGATGTCAGTCAGGTTCCTGGGCGCCAAAACCGCCCCTTGCTCATCGAGTACTGCATATTCGGCGAGCAAGCCGTCGATAGGTCCTCCGAGCTGGTAGGATGGTTCCGCCATACGGAAGGAGCCGCCGATCCAGCGTTGCCAGAACGTGCTGCAAACCCGGTCGCCAACTTTGAAGCGAGTGACCTCCTCACCGATCGCTACCACCTCGCCGACACCATCTGACAGCGGAATAAGCGGCCGATCGAAGGCGGTGTTGTAGGTTCTGTTGGCAATTTCGACGTCGCGGTAATTTAGCGCCGTCGCCCTCACTCTAATGAGAATTTCCTGACGACGCGGTTTGGGCACTGGCCGTTCGACTAGACGAAGTCTATCGAGACCGTGGCCATCCTGAAGCACCATAACTTTCATGATGAGTTCTTTTTAGATCAAGGTATACCTGACGCTCGCGATGGAGGGCGGTGGGCGCAGAGACGTTTCTGAGCTCATGAATTTCTGAGGTCTGACGAGTGCTGGCGTTCGCCAACGCCAAGGCCACGGGGCCCTTTCGGCTTGAGCGCTGCCTGGCGTCCAGACCAGTCAGCTCTTGCCCTCTACGATATCGCGCAGGGTGTCGGCGTTGGCTTCGCACCACCGGTGGAACGAGCGCGGCGGCCGTCCTGCCAAGTCCTGCACCGTGGTCGTCACCAACCCCTCGGTATCGGATCGCATTGCCCTCAAACCGTCGACAAGGGCCGCAGCGAGCGAGGGGGGGGCACCGTTCGGATAGCGAAACCTCACGACTTCTTCGGGTGACGCGACATCTCGAACGGGGATCTGGATGCCGAGAACTTTCGAGATAGCGGCGACCTGCTCTACGACGGTGAGGGCCTCGGGACCGGTCAACGTGTACGCTTTGCCGACGTGGAGGTCTTCGGTGAGGGCTGCGACCGCAACCGCGGCGATATCAGCCGGATCGATCAGGGCAGCGCGTCCTGGCCCGGTCGGGTCGAGCACATAGCCGGACTCGCGCAAGGTTTGCATCCAGTCGAAGGTATTGGTTGTGAAGCCGCAGGGGCGAAGGAACGTTGCCGCAATCTTCGACGCACGAATGAGTTCTTCGCGTTCGTGATGCCAGCGACCCATTGGAGGCAAGGGCGTTACCCCAACGGCGTAGCTCGATAGATAGACGATACGCTCTATTCTTGCTTGCTCGGCAGCTGCCAGCGCCGTCCGTGCCGCTTCGTGGTCTATGCCTGGCACCAACAGGAAAAGGCTGTCTGCTCCACGATAGGCCTGGAGCAAGGACGAAATGTCAGTCAGGTCACCAACAACCACATCAGCCGCCGCTGGAAGTCTCCTGGCTCTGGCAGTGTCGCGAACGAGCGCTCGCACGTTTTTGCCACGCTCGACCAACTGGGAAACGAGCTCGGTTCCGACGTGCCCCGTCGCTCCGGTAATTACGATCATTGCATTGTCTCTCATGCGGTGAGATAAATCATTCACCGGTAAACGTTAACGGGTAAATGATGTCCGCGTCAAGCGGCGGTTGACGCGCTGCCGGTCTCGGACTGTAAGAACCGGAAGAAGTAAACGCACTCGCGCTGAGGATTTTGATGCCCGAACTGCTAGACCTCTTCGGCAACACCACGAAGCTTGTCCGCGCTGTGACCGACGCGGCATTGCGTGAGCACGGCCTTCGGCTGGGACAGGATCACTTGCTGGCGACGCTCTGGCGGCGGGATGGCCAGACTCCAGGTGAAATCGCTGTGGCGCTTCATGTCACCACTCCCGCTATTACCAAGGGCGCTACGGTGCTTGAAAAATTGAGGCTGCTTGAACGGCGCTCCGACGAGCGCGACAATCGTCTTGTCCGCCTTTGGCTGACTGAAAAAGGACGCGCGCTCCAGGTACCGGTAAAACAGACAAGGCTCCGGATCGAAGAGCGATTGATCTCAACTCTTTCGAGCGGTGAGGTAAAAACCCTTGCTCGGAGCCTTGAGAAGATGCTTGCCACAGCCAGCGATATCCTGGCGTCTCAGGACGAGACAGACGACGGCGAATAGCCACCGCCCCTCGGTCGCCAGCGCTCGAATTCGATGAGGAGGCTCGCAAGGGTCCGTATTTGGCGCGAAACCGACCCTGATTTCGCGCCCACGTTCAGAGTTCGATCTGCTCTGCTAGCCGAAGCGCGTCGTCTACCTCTAAGCCAAGGTAGGGCACCGTGGTTTCGATCTTGGCGTGACCGAGCAGGAGCTGCACTGCCCTTAGATTGCCGGTCTTCCGATAGAACTGCGCAACCCCTGGATGGGATTGGCCGAGGAAAGCCTGCGCGTTAGGTTGTTGGCGACTTCCTCACCATCCCACCCCACCGCTTCGCTCCCGCGAGCGGCTTACCATAGCTCAAAAGGCCGGTTTCTGGCCCAAACCGGCCATTGCGTTTGATGGGCACGGGCCCTAGCGATCCACCTGGTCAAGACCGGCGACAACGAAAGCATTGCCGTGCGCACCCATGGTCTGCTCGACCGGGCGGCCGAGCGCTCTCGACGCATATGAACCGACCGTGAAGTGCCTCCCCGCTCAAGAGGCGTCTGCAAGTGTCTGTTCAGCGCAGCGGGCTCCTAAGACACATTAGTCGCTCGACCGCCGACTCTTCGCGCAAGAACAAGCTCCGGGCTAATCTAGCTGATACGGTCGCCTAGAGCCCATACTGCAGCGCTAATGGCGCATCGCTGGCTCGTTTTAGCGCTTGCGCAGACGTAATAGGTCGGGCTTGTTGGCCGCTGCTGGCGTACACCACAGAGTTTCGGAGAGACAGTATGGCAAAAAGGCCCGGCACCGTTCCGTCGCCTTCGATATTGACGCAAATGCGGCACTTAAAAGCCTCGCTTCCGCCGACTGCTAGTCGTATAGCCTCCTTCATTGACGGCCATCCGCATGACGTTGTGCGCATGTCGATCACTGAACTCTCCGAACAGACCGGGGCTAGCGAAGGTAGCATCATCGGGCTTTGCCGCCGGCTGGGTGCCGGGGGCTTTCAGGAGCTGAAGATTCTCCTTGCGGGCGAGGTGGTCGAGCCGATCCGCTTCATCCAGGAAGATCTCACCGAGACAGACGATTTCGCGAAGGTGCGGGATCGAGTATTCGCCGCTCACACGGTTTCGCTAAACGAAACGCGGACAGTGCTGGCCGACGCCAGTCTCATCAAAGCCGTCGAAATCCTCCGGACCGCAAAGCGGATTGAGGTCTATGGCGTTGGCAGCTCCGCGCCGGTCGCCGACGATTTGGCCTATCGGCTCCTGCAAATCGGAAAGCTCTGCAAGTCGGTGACGGATTCCCACGTGCAGGCCGTAAGCGCCGCGATGACCGATGGAGAAGTGGCAGCGATCACCATCTCGCACTCTGGCAGCACCTCGGACACGGTTTACGCGACCCGGCTGGCACGTGATGCAGGAGCCAAGACCATCGGCATTACGCGCCTTGGCAGGACGCCGCTGTCGCGGCATTGCCTCGTCGTCCTCAATACGGTCGCCAACGAGACTCGCTATCGCCCCGAAGCGATGAGCAGCCGAATGGCCCAACTCGCCATCATCGACGTGCTCGTCAGTTGCCTCGCTCTCGCCGACGCCGGCAAGTCCGTCGAGAAGATGCAGCTCAGCGCCCGCGTTCTCTCAGAGAAGCGATACTGAGGTATCTCAGCCGCCGGCGATCAGATCGCCGATGCTCGCGTGATGACCGAGCGGCCCGACAAGGATCGACGGCATTCCGACCCGGCTTGCACCGGCGCCATCCGTCTGCGGATTGTCGCCGACCATGACGGCCCGCTCAGGTGTCGTCCCGAAGCGGCGGAGGGCTGCCTCGAACATCAGTGGCTCGGGCTTACCGATGACGCGTGGCTTGAGATGTGGAAGGCAGGCGCGAAAGACCGCGAGAAGGGCCCCGGTTTCTACCACCGGCACCTGATCGACGCCTGGATGAGTCAGGTCGGGATTGCTGACAGTGAGATCGGCGCCTCGGGCGAGCTGGTCGAGCGCCCGGTTGAGATCGTCGTAGACGAGGGTCGTGTCGCGCGCGATGGCGACGCGTGCGGTGTCGCCATGCCTGTGCCGTTCCAGAAGGCGCAGCCCGCGCTGTTCCGCATAGGCGGCGAGCTCGGGCGCAGCATATAGCGCAACTGGTGGGGCATCCGGTTCGGCGAGCAACTCGTCGATCATGAGGGTCCCGGCAAGTATGATTCGTTCGGGATCGACCGGCACGCCAACCTCGCGCAGCTTGCCGGCCATCGTATCGGGCGTTTCGGTCGAGTTGTTCGAGACGACGACATAACGTCCGGCGAGCATTTCGACGAAGCGCGCGGCCGCCGCATGCGGCCGCGCACCAAATGTCAGGCAGCCGTCGAGGTCGACGAGGACCAAGTCGGCATGTGCGAGCCGCGCGCGCGCTTCCAAGCGGCGATCGATGCTGGTGGGCACGATTGTTCCGTTCACAGTTCGTGACGTAGCGGACGGTAGTTAGAGATTGAAAGTGGCTGTGCGGTCGAGGAACTGATGGAGGTGGATGATCGTACTCTCCGCCTCCGCGAAAACCACCGCGTAGGCCGGTGGCTCGTGGCTGCCGGGCACGACGTTGCTCTTGAAGTCGAGCGCAACCTGATGGTTGAGCCCAGGCAGGTTGGTGAAGGGAATACCACGCCACATGCCGCTGATGGGCCGGTGCACGTGCCCGAAAAAGATGTGCCGCACATTGCCGCTCTGCGCGATGATGTCTGCAAACCGGTCGACGTCGCGGAGCGCGATTGCGTCCATGCTCGGCACCATCACCCGGAACGGCGGATGGTGCATGAAGAGATAAACCGGCTCATTTGGGCTCGCGCGGAGCTCGGTGGATAGCCATTCCAACCGGGCGTCATCGAGGACACCGTGAGGCTTGCCGTCGGCATTGGTGTCGAGGAACAGATGCCGTCCCGCAGACGACTGGCGCGTATGCTGTACGAATCCTCGCGAGTCGACATGTGCTGTGTCGAAAACGAGCTTGAAGTTGGCTCGGTTGTCGTGATTGCCGATCATCAGATGAGTCGGCAGCGTCAGGCCGGCAAGCAGCCGCTTGAGCTGCCGATATGAGGCTTCGCTTCCATCGTGAGTCAGATCTCCGGTAATGGCGACGAAGTCCGCATCAGGGTGATTGCGCATCATGTCTTCGATGCAGGCGGTCAGGCGCTCCGTCGGATCGAGCCCATAGAGCAACCCTCCTGCAACGATGTGGGGGTCGGTGACGTGAAGGAATTTCATCTGTTCATGAGCCTCTGATGACCTCTCGGCTTGAAGGCGGCTGGCCCGGTATGCCGGTAGCAGGCACCTAATAAGAATATCTCATTGACAGAGATGTCAACAGTGAGGATTACTCATATTACGTTGCGCTGCGGAGGAGGTCAGGCGGCGTGGGGTTCGGGGAAATGCAACCAGGAGGAGTAACCATGACCAAGAAGATCGGCGCCGGCATTCGAATGATCGGGTGCGCCTTGATTGTCGCGCTAGGCACCAGCGTGACCGCAGCGGAGGAGCGCCAGACCAGCGACCAATGCCCTACCGTGGGCGGCGTCCTGAAGTTCGCGCGGTCCGCCGACGTGTCGGACTGGTACTATCAGGGCAACAATCCGACGATCTGGGCCTGGCCCCTCGTCAACCTACCGCTCGTCAAGAACAATCTGACGGCCACCGGGCTGGAGGGCGCTGCGGCGGAGTCCTGGGAAGCCAATGAGGATTATACCCGCTTCACCTTCACCCTGCGCGAGGGGTTGAAGTTCTCGGATGGCACAGACCTTACGGCGGCAGACGTACTCGCCAGCATCAGCACTGCCGCCGCAGACCCGCAGAACGCCGGGAGAATTCTGGAGGGGACGACCTTCGAGGCGCCCGACGATCGAACCTTCGTCATCAACCTGCCGGAGCCGCAGCCGGCGTTCGTTGAATCGCAGCTCACGCAGTTCGGCATCTATCCGGCGGAAGCCGACGCGAAGACGATGCTTACGGCGCCTGTCAGCGGGGGGCCGTTCGTCCTTGCAGAGTGGCAGAAGGGTCAGATGGCCCGGCTGACCCGCAACCCCTACTATTGGAACCAGCCCTATCCGTGCCTTGACGAGGTGCAGTTGCTGGTAGTGGGCGATGCGACGACACAGGCGCTGCAACTGCAGGCCGGTCAGATCGATATCGCGCAGGATTTGCCGCCGGTCCAGCTCGATGCTCTGCGCAACACGCCGGGTGTCACCGTCCCGGTCTTTCCCACGCTCGCCGAAGAGCTCATCCGGCTGCAGCGGGTGAAACAACCCGCCTTTGCAGACGTCAATGTCCGCAAGGCCATGAACTACGCCATCGACAAAGCGGCGATCGCGGAGGTGGTCTTCTTCGGCACGGCGAGCGAGATGAACTCGGAGATGCCGCGCACCAAGTACTACGTGCCGCAGACGCCCTACACCTACGACCTTGCAAAGGCTAAGGAGTATATGGAGGCGAGTGGCTTTCCGAACGGCTTCACCACGGAGCTGCTGATCGCGTCGGGGGATCCAGTCGAGACCGGGATCTCGACGATCGTGAAAGCCCAGTTGGCCGAGATCGGCATCACCGTGAACATCCAGCAGGTCGAGGCCGGCACGAAATTCGATCTGCGCAACAATCGGCAATTCGAGATGTTCCTTGCCTCGACCAGCGCCGACCAAATCGATCCGCAGGGCTTTTGGTCGTTCTGTTGCGCCGCGCAGCGGAACCGGGGATCGGCGTTTACCGACTACATCGAAGAAGACATGATCGCGCTATACGAAGAAGTCACGAAAACAGGTGGTCCTCGCCGGGCAGAGATCTTTGCCGAGATGCAGGCTATCGGCTGGGACGATGCGGCGCAGCTGTTCCTCGTGTTTATTGATGCACCGATCGGCGTGCGTTCGAACGTCCAGGGGTTCGTCGTGCCGCCGACGCGGATCCACGTTCTCGATACCGTGTACAAGACGGAGTAGCTACGCAAAGCGCGACCGGGCCTATGCGCCCGGTCGCGCCGTCCGCAATCACTTCCCGTTAAGTAGGTCCATTCGAATGTTTGTATTTGCCGTTCGGCGAACACTGCAGATGGTGCCCGTCCTGATAGGGATCAGCCTTGCCATGTTCGTTCTGGTTCGCGTCGTGCCCGGTGATCCGGCCAAGGTCGCGTTGGGTATTTACGGGTCGCCCGAACTGGTTGCCGAGCTGCGGGCGCACTGGGGCCTCGATCAGCCGATCATCGTGCAGTACGGCATCTTCCTGCGGCAAATCCTGCAGGGGGACCTCGGCCACTCCTACTTCTATGGCCAGCCGGCGATCGAGCTCGTCATCGAACGCCTGCCTCCGGCGCTTTTTCTCACCGCCTATGCAGTCTTGCTGACCCTGCTGATCAGTGTGCCGCTCGGGGTGTGGTCCGCGCTGAGGCGCACCAGGATCACTGGTGTCGTTGTGCGCACCATGGTCGTCCTTGGCCTCGGCCTGCCGAAGTACTGGATCGGCATCATTCTATTGCTCATCTTCGGCATCTGGTGGCCGATCCTGCCGGTCGGCGGATACGGGGTCACCTTCGCCGAGCAGTTGCGATCCTTGCTCCTGCCGGCACTGACACTAGCGCTCAGCCTTGCTCCGCTGATCGTCCGTTCGCTGCGCGCCAGTATCATCGAGACGCTGGAGGCCGACCACGTGGACATGGCACGCTCCAAGGGAGTTGACGATCGTCTCGTGCTGCTCCGTCACGTCTTCAGGTTGGCCCTTATTCCGGCAATCACCATCCTCGGCCTTCACGTTGGCCTTCTGATCGGCGCCACGCTGATCGTGGAATACGTCTTCGCCGTGCCTGGCCTCGGTCAGCTGATGATCACGGCCATCTCAACACGCGATTACCCGACCGTGGTAGCCGTCACGCTCACTTTCGCGGTGTTCGTGATGACGGTCAACCTTCTGACGGATCTGCTGGTGGCTGTCCTCGATCCCCGCGCGCGCGTTGCAATGATGGCCTCGAAATGAGCGAGCTTGCCTTGGAAGTTGCCAACCGTCCGCAACTGACGACGGCCGTCCCTGGGTCTTTGGTCGCCGGCGGTCTGATTCTTCTCTCTGCGATTGCGGTCGCCGTGATCGGACCGCATTTAGTTGCTGATCCGACTGCGCTTAATTTGCGAGGGACGCTGCAGCCACCCACCACAGACCATTGGCTGGGAACGGACAATTACGGGCGCGACATCTTCTCCCGCATTGTGCATGCCACAGCCGTAGATCTGCAGTTCGGGTTCTTCTCGGTCATTCCGACCTTCATCACGGGTACCATCCTCGGCATCGTCGCCGGAACCAACCGATGGTTCGACACGATCCTGATGCGACTGGTCGACCTCGTCGTTGCCTTTCCATTCTACGTTCTCATCATTGCGATCGTTGCCATGCTCGGCACCGGCATCATCAACATGTTCATCGCCGTCTTTCTCGTCGGGTGGGCGAGCTATGCGCGGCTGGTTCGCAACGAAGTTCTGGTCGTGGGCTCCCTACAATATGTCGAAGCAGCCAAGGTGCTGGGTTTCTCGCGCTTTCGGATTCTCTGGCGACATATCCTGCCAAACATCATCGTACAGCCCGTGCTGCTCGCGACCACGAACTTCATCTCGTGGATGATCGTCGGCAGCTCGTTGGGCTTCCTCGGGCTGGGTGTGCAGCCCCCAGTTCCGGAATGGGGCGTGATGATTGGCGAGGGCAGGGCGTATCTGGGGCAGGCGCCCTGGATGTCGATCTTTCCCGGCCTGGCTATTTTCTACGTCTGCCTTGGAGCCATCCTGGTAGGCGACGGACTGTCGGATGTACTGAGGCCTGAGGTGGCCAGATGAGCGCCAGACCCATCCAGCGGCCGGCCGATCTTCCGGTCGTCGAGGTCGACAACCTAGGGATCGTCTACAGGGGTGCGCGCGGCACGTCGACGGCCGCGCGGAATGTGACGTTTAGCGTGCAGCGAGGTGAGATATTCGGGCTCGTCGGAGAGACCGGCAGTGGGAAGAGCACCGTGCTCAGGTCGATCATCGGTCTCCTGCATCGAAACGCCTTCGTGGAGAAGGGAAGGATCGTCGTTGCCGGGCATAAAGTGACCGGGGCAAGCAAGGAGGATCTGGTCCGTCTCCGTCGCAGCCACATGGCGATGGTTTTCCAGGACCCGCTTCGCGCGCTCAATCCTGTAATGACGGTTGCCGCCCAACTAGCCGAAGGGGTCCGCGCCACAGGTGAGCGCGATGCCACTGTCATACGCCGGCGCATTCTCGAGGCCCTAGACCAGGTGGGTATTGCCGACCCCGCGATCCGCATGCGCGCTTTCCCGCATGAACTCTCGGGCGGTCTTCGCCAGCGCGTATCGATTGCGGCAGCGATCATCAGATCTCCTGCTCTGCTCCTCGCCGACGAACCGACAACCGCACTCGACGTCACCATCCAGGACCAAATCCTGACGTTGCTGCGCACCCTTTGCCGCGATCTGGGAATGAGCGTGGTCTTCGTCACGCACGACATGGGTGTCGTGGCCGAGACCTGTGACAAGGTTGGCGTGTTGTACGCTGGGCGGATGGTCGAGACCGGCGACGTGGCTACGGTGCTGACGAGACCAGCGCATCCCTACACCGCGGGCCTGCTGTCGTCGATTCCGCGCCTCGGTGAAAAGCGCACACGTCTACAGGTCATCCCTGGCCGACCGCCGGACCTGTCCGTTGATATCAGCGGATGTCCATTCGCACCACGCTGCGACTACCGCGTGGCCGAATGCGAGGCGCGCGAATCGCTGCTCATGCCCCATGGTAAGGTTCAATCTACGGCGTGCTGGCGACACGAGGAGTTGCGCGATGCTCTCGTTCCGGAAGTGACATGATCATGGCCGACAGCCCCATCATCCGCCTATCCGGCGTCACCAAGACGTTTCGCGTTGGCCCCCGTGCGTTCTTCGCACCGGCGCAGAGACTTCATGCGCTAACCGATGTGAGCCTCGATATCGAGCGCGGGCAGACCCTTGGCATTGTCGGTGAGTCCGGTTGCGGCAAGTCGACACTCGCGCGCGTCATCCTGGGACTCACTAGACCGGACACGGGTCGTGTGGAGTTCGATGGTAAGGACATTACCGGCCTGCGCCGGCGGCCGGCAGAAGTCACACGCAGCATCCAGATCGTGTTCCAGGATCCATACTCCGCGCTCAATCCACGCGCGAGGATCGGGGACGCCATCATTGAGCCCCTCATCGTCCACGGGATCGTGCCGCGCGATGAAGCGGCAAGAGAGCGCGATCGCTTGATGGATAGGGTTGGACTTCCCTCCTCGCTGGCTAATCGACTCCCCTACGAGCTCTCCGGCGGCCAGCGACAGCGCGTCAACATCGCGCGTGCACTGTCGGTGCGGCCGCGTGTGGTCGTCGCCGATGAAGCGGTCGCGAGCCTCGACGTTTCAGTGCGGGCTCAGATCCTCAATCTCTTCGCGGACCTCAGGGATCAACTCCGCCTTACCCTGGTTTTCATCAGCCACGATCTGAGCGTGGTCGATCATCTCTGTGATCGCGTGGCGGTAATGTATCTGGGTCGGGTGATCGAAGATGGCCCATCCTCGATGCTGAGTGGCGGCGTCGCGCACCACTACACGTCCGGACTGGTATCAGCCATTCCCCGGCCAGTGCCCGGTGGCCGCAGTGGCCAACCTGCGGTGCGAGGTGAACTCCCAAGTTCGATCAACCCTCCGGCGGGTTGTGGTTTCCGTAGCCGCTGCCCGGCGGCTCAGGCCCTTTGCGGCGAGCAACCTCCACTACTTCGGCCGTTTGGCCGCCACCATCGGGTGGCCTGTCACTTTCCGCTGTCACAGTCGGTCATTTCCGACATCCAACCAACGGTCCTGTCATGATCGACGCCGAAGAAGATCGCCGCCTTCTGGAGGACATGGGGCTGCGGCCCGTCATCAATGCGTCGGGCTATCCAAGCCGGCTTGGCGGAGGACACCTTGCCCCTTCCGTAGTGGCGGCGATGTCCGCTGCAGCGCGCACCTTCGTTCCCATCGCGGAGATGCAGGCCAAAGCGTCGGAGTTGATCGCCGAACTGCTTGGTGCTGAGGCCGGGTGCGTTGCGTCGGGCGCAGACGCCTGTCTCACCATCGCGGCTGCCGCCTGCATCACAAGGAGCGATCTTGCGGCGATGGATCGTCTGCCGGACACAACTGGGCTGCGCAACGAGATAGTCGTTCATCGCGCTCACCGCAACGCCTTTGATCATGCCCTGCGCGTGACGGGAGCACGGTTCGTGGAATTTGGCTACCTGGGCCCGGCGAGCGGCGTCGGAGCTTACAAGTGGCAGATGGATGCCGCGTTCTCGGAGAGGACGGCGGCTGCCTACTACGTCGATATGCCCACGTCGTCGGTGATCGACTTCGCATCATTCGTCGAGATCGCCCACGACCATGGCGTTCCGGTGATCGTCGACGCGGCGCCCACGCCGCTTCCCCCGGCGAATCTCAGACGATGGATCGATCTGGGCGCAGACCTCGTCGCCTATGCGGGTGGCAAGTTTATCGGCGGCCCGGCCGCGTCCGGTTTTCTTGCAGGACGCCGCGATCTTGTCCGCGCGGCGACGATGCAGCAGCAGGACGCATTCGTACACCCTGAAGTGTTCGTGCCACCGTTCAGTGGAGGATCGGACACCACGCAAGAACCGCCGCACCAAGGATTGGGCCGGATACTAAAAGTTGGCCGTGAGGAAATCGCGGGACTGATGGCCGCGCTCCGGCTCATTGCTACGCGGGACTTCAAGGCAGAGATGCGGTCTCGGGCGCGGATCTCGGAGAAGCTTGCGAAGGTGGTAAGCGACTGCGGTGTCCCCGGTGTGAACGTCACCTACGATGAGATTTCGTGCGCCGTCACGATCTTCTTCGAGACAGCGCAACAGGCCGCGCACGTCGTTCGATCCCTCGAGGAGGGCGCCCCCCGCATCTTTGTACAGAATACGCGAATCTATGAACGTGCGATCCGCATGATGCCCCACTGCGTGCGCGACGAGGAGGTCGAGCCGATGGCAGAGCGCCTCCGTCACTGCCTGCTGTCGCTGCCTAGGCCCGATCGATAGTGCTTCCGGCGCCAGGCCGATCTCGTCCGATGGTAGCGCCACAATATCTTCCTGCTGTTGCACCTTGCGGGCGGCGTCACGCTCTTGTTCTGGGCGGTCCGCATGGTGCGGACCGGCGTTGAACGCAGTCAGGGACCTGGGCCGCGGCGCCTGCTGCGCGAGAGCACGGCCGGACGCATCCGCGCCGCCGGAATCGGCGCTGGGATTGCCGTGGTGCTGCAATCCTCGACCGCGGTGGCGATGCACGCGGCGGGGTTCGCTGGATCGAGCGCGCTGACGGTGGCCACCGCTGGCGGTGATGCTGGGTGCGGATCTCGGTTCGGCGCTGGTCTCGCAAATCCTCTCGATCGACATCCAATGGGTGGTGCCGCCGCTCCTGATCGCCGGTGGACTGCTGTTCTTCAATGGCTGGAACCGCGACGTGAAGCAGGGGCGCGCGTATTGATCGGCATCGCACTGATCCTCATCTCGCTGCAAATGATCGGGGACGCCACGATGCCGCTGCGCGAAGCGCAGGTGCTGCCGCAGATCGTCGGCTACCTGAGCGGTGATGTCCTCACGGCGTTCTTGATCGGCGCCGCCTTCACCTGGCTAGTGCATTCGAGCGTCGCCTCGATCCTGCTGGTCGCGACCTTTGCAGCGCAGGGTTGGTACCGCTGGAACTCGGTGTATCGCTGACGCTGGGGGTAAATCTTGGCGGCCAGCTAATCGCCGTCGGGCCGACGCGACAGGGTTTTGTCGAGCCAAGGCGGATCACGTTGGGCAATCTCGCGATTCGCGGTGCCGGCGCTGTGACTGCGCGGATCGGCTTCCACTACCTCGCACCGCCTATGGGCTGATCGGCGAGCGCGAGGCAAGGCAAGTGGTGAACCTGCACCGATGGCCCAACCGAGAGTACTGCAGGGACATATGCTGTTTCACGAGGTGCATTACGGCCTGCCGTCTGACCAGTTCCTTACCAATTCAGCTAGTCCTGAATAAACTGCGTCGGGGCGAACACCGCTTTCAGCCAACGCTCGTGCCTCGGTCGCGCCGCTGAGCACGAGCACCGTTCTGCAGCCGGCCGCCCTGCCGCCAGCGATGTCGGTGTCCAGTCGATCGCCGATCATTACCGTCTGCTCGGGCGTCGTGCCGAGAACCCGCAATGCCGATTCGAACATCGGCCGCGAAGGCTTGCCGATGATAATCGGCGTCCGGCCCGTCGCGGCCTCGAGGGCGGCCAGGATAGCGCCGTTGCCGGGAATGATCCCCTCCGGCGCCGGCAAGGCAACGTCGCCATTGGTAGCGAGGAAATCGGCGCCGTTGCGTAACAGAAGGGCCGCCTGCCTAAGTTTGTCGTAGGTGAGAGAAAAATCGATCCCGATGACCACGATTGCCGCCGCCGTGTCGGGCGGAAAGCCTGCGCTCTCGATGGCGTCGATCAGTCCGGCGGAGCCAATGACGTAGATCGCGGTGCCAGCCGGATAGTGGTCGATAAGATACTCCACCAGCGCCGTGCGAGACGTCACTATCGACCGCTCAGCGATGTCATCTACCCCCATGAGGCGAAGCTTCCCGACGTATTCCGCCGCCGACTTGCCGCTATTGTTAGTAGCGAGGACGAGCGGCAATGCGCGCGTCCGAAGCATTTCGAAGAACGCCGCCAAGCCGGGAAGCGAGACATCTCCCACCCAGAGCACGCCGTCCATGTCACTTACGACACCGCGGATCGTCGAAAAATCGATCATCGCGTTCGGCCGGGTTGTTTCGAACGCGCCACTAGCTGGCAACCCGGACCTTGTCCGTCACGATATCATGCACGTGATGCGCAACGCCTTTGAGCAGCTTCAGCGACGCGGATCGGGCCTCCACGGCATTGCCTGAACGGATCGCCGTCAGCACGTCCTCGTGCAGATCCAGCCGGTTGGCGGGCCCGACATGCAACGAGGAATGGAGGCTGAAGCTCAACGTCAGTGGCATTTCGAGCATGTTGCCCATGGCGATCAGGAACTCGTTGTTCGACGCCATGAAGATTGCCTTGTGGAAATTCACGTCAGCCGCAACAAAGGAGTTACCAAACGGATCGCGACGCTCCTCGTCGCGCATGTCCTCCAGCGCGTGCTCGATTGCTTCGATCGCTTCAGGATCGCGGCGCTGCGCGGCCGACTCGGCCGCCAGCGGTTCGATTCCTTCGCGGAAGACGAAGAAATCCTGGATGAACCGGTCGATATCGCCTGAGGCGAGGCGCCAGGCCATGAGGTCGGGATCGAGAAGATTCCAGTTGGCGCGCGGCGCCACCAAAGTGCCGGTGCGTTGCCGCGTCGTCACCATGCCCTTGCCGGCCAACACCTTCACTGCTTCCCGAAAAGACGTTCTACTGACGTTGCGCGCCGTGCCGAACATCTTTTCGGACAGAGTTTCGCCAACGCCAAACTCGCCGGCGACGATTCGACCGCCGATTTCGTCGGCGAGTGGTGGCAAATGATGCCGGCTAGCAAAGGCACTGCGGACGGCGCTTGCCATCGAGCTGTGCGCCGATTTCTTTTCGTCCAAGGCAACCTCGTACTGGTGATCCGCCGGTGGGGCCGCGTCCGCTAGAGCGCTCTCCTACCGCACTGAGCCTCAACTTGACACGATCCGCGGCAACCGTCTATAGTAATATTAATACTACTATATCGGCGCGCAACCGAATTGCGCAGGAGGAAGACGGGCCAGCGAGGGACGTGCTGGTCCAGAGGAGGAGAGGATCATGAACAAGCTGCTGCTGTCCGCGGCTCTTGCGGGAATGCTGGCGACGCCCGCCTGGGCATTGGAGCTCACAGTATGGGTACATCCCGATTTCTCGCCGTCCGCGGGCCTGCCTGCGGTCGCCGACGCCTACAAGTCCGCCTATGCCGAGTTCGAGAAAGAGAACCCGGGCATCACCATCAAGTACGAGGTCGAGCGCGGCGGCACCGAGGCGCTGCAGCAGTTCTTAACTGCGGCCAGTAGCAACACGCTACCCGACCTGGCCCTGCTTGATGGCTTTTGGATCTCGCGGCTGGTGGAGACAGGGAAGCTGCAGCCGCTCGATGATTTGTGGAGCGCCGATAGCCGGTCGCATTGGCTCAAGGCATCGGTGGACGCGGTCACTCTCGACGGCAAGATTTATGCAGTTCCGTTCCACACCTCGTGGCGCGGCCTGTTCTATCCGATCGATACCATGAAGCAGCTCGGCTACGACAAGCCGCCGCAAACCTGGGACGAATTCCTTGCCTTTGCCGCAAAAGCCAAGGCGGCCAATACGTTTGCCACTCTGCTGCCTGCGGCCAGCGGCGAGGTGACGGCGCTGCACATGCTGTCGATGTTCTGGGGCCTCGGTGGCCAGATGGTCGACGCTCAGGGCAAGCCGATCTTTGCCGACGGCAAGAACCGCGAGGCACTCGAGAAGGTCTATAGCCTCTATCACGAGCTGGCCGACAAGGGCTTCATGTCCAACGACACGACGCTCGACGAGACCAAGATCCGGCCGTTCCTCTATACGCACGAGGCCGCCTCGATCGCCGCCACGTCGTCGCGCGTCACCTCGATGTACACGGATGCGCCCTGGCTCAAGGGCAATCTCGGGGTGTTCAACTATCCGCTGCCCGACGGCGCCCAGGCGGTGCCGGTGCTGACCGGCTTCACCTACGGCATCTTCACCGCCGATCCCGAGCGCGAGCAGGCGGCCTGGAAGTTCATCCAGTTCCTGACCACGCCCAAGACCATCGGGCCGCTCAACGCCAATGCCGGACACCTGCCGGTGATCGATGACGTGTGGACGCAGGATTTCTACAAGAACGATCCGCTGATGCAGCAGTTCAAGACCATCGTGGAAAGTGGAATGAAGCCGCGGCCGTCGGTGCCGATCTACCCAGCGATTACCGCCGCCTGGTCGGCGCAGATGGCGGATGTAGTCGCCGGCAAGATCACGCCCGCGCAGGCGGTCGACAACGCGCGCGACGCGGTGATGGCCGAGTACAACCGCATGAATGCCAAGTAATGCGCTCTGCGCAGGCAATCGCCTGCGCGAGGTAAGCAACGCCTGGGGCGCGGCACAACGCTGGGCCCGTCGTTGATCGACAGCTTTTTCGGCATGAAAGGGAGCTGCAATGTTGTCCAAGTGGATGAGCGCGGTTGCGCTGGCGGGCGCTTTGCTGGCGAGCCCGGCCGCGGCCGTTGAACTGACGGTGTGGGCACAGACTGACCTGTCGCCATCGGCCTCGCTAGGCCCAGTCGCCGAGGCGTTCACCGACCTCTATGCGCGCTTCCAGCGCGAGAACCCCGACGTCACGCTCAAATATGAAATTCTGCCGGGAGGAACCGAAGCGCTGCCGAACCTGCTGACCGCGGCGTCGGCTGGCAACCTGCCGGACGTCGCCATCCTCGACAGCTTCTGGGTCGCGCGACTTGCCGAAGCCGGCTACCTGCAGCCGTTGAACGCTCTGTGGTCGCAAGCCGAGCGCGCGGACGTGCTGCCGGCGGCTATCGACACCATGACGTTCGACGGCAAGATCTATGCGGCGATGTTCTCCAACGCCTGGCGTGGCGTGTTTTACCGCGTCGACCAGGCCAAGACACTGGGTATCGACAAGCCGCCGGCCACTTGGGACGAGTTTCTGGCTTTCGCCGAAAAGGCCAAAGCGGCGGGCTTGAAGCCAATCATGATCCCCGGTGCCGACACCGAGGTAACGACGTTGCATCTGATCTCGACCTTCTGGGGCTTCGGTGGCGCTCTTGTCGATGCAACCGGCAAGCCCATTTTCTTCGAAGGCGCCAATCGGATCGCGCTCGAGAAGACTTACGCGCTCTATCGCGACCTGGTCGCCCGCGGCCTGCTGGGGACCGAGGTGTCGACGATGGACGAGAAGGCGCTGCGGCCGTTCCTCTACACGGGCGAGACCGTAGCGATCGCCAACACTTCGTCGGGCCTGCAGCAGATGTACGCGGATGCGCCGGCGCTCAAGGGCAATCTTGGAGCGTTTCCGTTGCCGCTACCCGACGGAGGCCGCGCTGCGCCGATCCTGGGCGGTCAGACCTGGGGCATCTTCGCGGCGGACGAGGCGCATAAGCAGGCGGCCTGGAAGCTCGTCAGTTTCATGCTCCAAGCGGCCAACCTCACCACGGTTGACGCGGCCAAGGGCTACCTGCCAGTCAACCAGGCTGTCTGGGCGCAGCCGTTCTACGCCAACGACCCGCTGATGCAGCAGTTCAAGGGCATTTTCGACGGCGCCAAGATCGTCAAGACGCGACCCCCGGTGCCGATCTATCCGACCATATCTTCCGCACTCTCGCAGCAGGTGGCAGGGGTCCTAAACGGGACATTGACCTCCACGGCGGCGGTCGACCAGGCTCGTGACATCGTCATGGCCGAATACACCAGGCAATCGGCGCGCTGAGCCTATAGCGGAGGATCGTGCGGCGTCGCAATGAGTGACGCCGCACTACAGGGGATAAGATGAGCCGACAGATCGCTGCAGCGCTACAGAAGCACCAATACGTCTTCTTCATCGCACCGGCCGTGGTGCTGGTGCTCGGGCTCACGGCCTATCCGGCGCTCTACGGCGTGCTGGTCTCGTTCACCAATCTCAATTTCGGCTATCCCACCTCGAAGTTCGTATGGTTCGAAAACTACGTGCGGCTGGCCACCTGGCCGGCGCTGCCTCAGGTGCTGTTCAACACCAGCGTCTTCGTTGGCTCGGTGGTGGTCCTGCAGCTCGGCATTGGCCTGCTGGCGGCGCTGCTGCTCAACCGTGCGGTCTTTGGACGCGGTCTCGTGCGCTCGGTCGCCATCCTGCCCTGGGTTATTCCCGGCATCATCATCGCGCTGATGTTCCAGCAGTTCTTCTCGGGCAGCCGGCTGGGCATCATGAACACGGTGCTGAGCGTCTTCGGCCTGCCCAGTCGGAGCTGGTTCTCCGATCCGGTGGAATCGATGGTGGTGCTGATCCTCGCCGTGGTGTGGCGCGGCGTGCCACTGTCGATCATCCTGCAACTGGGCGGGCTGCAGACCATCCCGCGCGACCTCTACGAGGCGGCGGCCATCGACGGCGCCAGCCGCTGGCAGATGCTGCGCTACATCACCATTCCGTCGCTGCGGCCGATCCTGCTGATCAATGTGATCATGGCCACGTCGGGCACGCTCAACCACGTCGACATCCCGCTGGCGCTGACAGGCGGCGGGCCGGGCCGCTCGACCGAGGTGCTGGCGCTCAGCATCTACAAGCAGGGTTTCGAGGTGCTCGACGCCTCCTATGCGTCCACCATCGCCACGGTGATCCTGTTGCTCAACTTGGTGCTGACCATCGTCTATCTGCGCTTGCTGAGGGCCCGCGATGAGCTTGCTTCCTGATACCGGCGGCACGGCTCCGGCGATGCGCCGCCGCGGCCTCGCGCCCTGGCGGCTGGGCGAGTTGACCAGCACCTATGTGCTCTATGCGGTGCTGCTGCTCATCGTGCTATTTCCGCTGTCGTGGGTGATTCTCGGGTCGTTCAAGAACCCGTCGGAGATTTTCGCCTATCCGACGACGTTCTTTCCGCGCGAGTTCACGCTCACCAACTATGCCGACGTAATCCGCCGCACGGCGCTGCCGACCTATCTCATCAACACGGCGATCGTGACCGGCTTCACGCTGGTGTTCACGCTGGCGATCGGCACGGTGGCGGCCTACGGCTTCTCGCGCTGGAATTTTCCATTCAAGAACACAATTCTTGTGACGCTGCTCATCCTGCAGCTCATTCCGAGCACGGTGAACATCATCCCATATTACCTGATGATGAACTGGTTCGGCCTGCTGAACACGCGCACGGCGCTGGTGCTGATCTACACCGCGACGCACGTGCCGTTCACCATCTGGATCATGAAAGGCTATTTCGACACCCTCCCGCGCAGTCTCGACGAAGCCGCGGTGATAGATGGCTGCTCCATGTTCCGGGTGTTCTGGAGCATCGTGCTGCCGCTCAGCCTGCCGGGCCTGTCGGCCGCTGGGTTCCTGGTGTTCATCGGCTCGTGGTCGGAGTTCTTGGTGCCCTTGGTGATCGCCAATTCCCGCGAAGTGGCGGTCATGAGCGTCGGCCTTTACAGCTTCTTCGGTATGGACACGACGGCCTATCACTACGCCTTTGCGGCCTCGGTCATGTCCACTGCCCCTGTGATCCTCGCCTACCTGTTCGCACAGCGCTACTTGATCTCGGGGCTGGCCAGTGGGGCAGAGAAGTGAGGCTTTCCATGCACTGGCTCCCGACAGTGCGCGCTCGCGTGGCGGGAGGGGGCGCTATCCCGCCACGCGAGTTATCCCGCATACGTACCACCGCGTCCGCCTACCATCTCTTGTGAGTACGAAATGGACCATATGATTGACAGCACGTCGCTCCAGGTGGGTCTCCAGCCCCAGGTGTTCGTGGACAATTGGCTGATTGAGCAGGTCGACGGCGTCACCCGGCGCTGGCACAAGCCGCAGCCGCTGCAGGAGGAGCCGGTGCTGGCGGGCGACCGTCCGTGGGAGCTCACCCCGTACTTCACCTATAGCAACTACAACGTGCTGCGCGACCCGACGGACGGCCTGATCAAGTGCTGGTACGAGGATCTCGGTCCCATGCAGCCGTATCAACCGCATCCGTGGCGCAACCGCATGCTGTATGCCGTGAGCAAGGATGGTGTGCATTTCGAAAAGCCGCTGTTGGGGCGCATTTCGATCGGTGGTCAGGACACCAACATTTTCGCCGGCTATGTCGAAGGCGCGGCGCCCGACGCGATTAATCCGTGGGCCGATGTGGGAGTGCATTCGGGGGCCGTGGTCATCGATCCAAATCCTCAAAGCGCCGACGAGCGCTACCGTATGCTGTTCTCGCGGTCATTGCCCTCGCTCACCCAGGTCGTCGAGTGTGCGCATTCCGCCGATGGCATCGTGTGGATTCCCTATGAGCAACGGCCGAGCTTCGGCAGCCAGACCAATCTCAACGACGTGTCGACGATCACTTACGATCCGGTCACCAAGCTGTTCACGCAATACACCCGGCATGCCTATATGACGGTCTCTGGCATCCCGGCGTCGCGCATCGAGACCCCATCGGGTGGGCGCGGCAGCTTCCGGACGTTTTTTCCGGAACGGCCGGACCTGATGAACAAGCGGCGGGTGTTTCGCACCGTCAGTGCCGACTTCATCCACTGGACCGAGCTCGTGCCGATCTCGACTCCCGATGACATGGACAATCTCGATGAGGCGCACTACGGCTGCGGCCAGTTCAGCGTCGGCAATGTGCATTTCGGCACGCTCGGCGTGTTCCAGGGCACCGACAATGGCATGTACGTGCGGCTGATTTACAGCCGCGACGGCATCAATTTCCGCACCACCGACAATGGCCGCCCGTTCATCGCGCCGCGGGGCGAGGGGCACTGGGACCGCTATATGGTGACCCAGGTGAGTCCGCCCATCCGCATCGGCAACCAATGGTATTTCTACCATGGCGGGGCGCGGAATCATCATGACTACTGGTATGCCGGCAAGCAGCGGCTCGATCACGAAGAGGCACGCGACCCACAGGGGCAGATGCGCTACTGCCTCGGTGTCGCAACGCTTCGCTTTGAAGGCATGGCCTCGATCGATTCTGTACGCCCGCGCCTCGGCCGGATGGTGACGCGGCCGCTGCTCACCGACGGGCTGACGCTGGCGCTCAACGCGCGTTGCCGCAATGGCGGCTCAATCCGCGTCGCCGTGCTCGACAGTGAGCACAATGTGCTTCCCGGCCGCTCGTTCGACGATTGTATTCCCTTCGCCGGGGATGCGATCCGCCACACAGTGCGCTGGAAGGACGGAACGGATTTCGGTGGTGAGCGCGGCCCGATCGATTTCCGCAAGCTGGCCTTCCTAATGGACGACGCCGAGATCTTCGGCTTTGTCTTTGAGGGGCACGGACGGGTGCCAAGAGTAGCGAAACCTTGATCATGGCGAAGATCGACATCGTCCTACCCGAGAACATCTTCGACGGCACCCGGGCAACGCTGGAGGCGGAATTCACGCCGCATTTCCTCGCTGAGGCGCCCGACCGGGCGGCACTTGTCGCTGAGATTGCCCCGCGCGTGCGCGCCATCGTGCGTGGCAATCACGTACGCATCGACAAGCCGCTGATCGACAGCTTTCCGAACCTGGAAATCATCGCCGTGTTCGGTGCGGGCTATGATGGTGTCGATGTCGCTTACGCGCGCAAGCGAGGGCTAGTTGTGACCAACACGCCCAATGTTCTCAATGAGGAGGTCGCCGACTATGCCATCGCGCTCCTGGTTATGACGGCCCGCGAGTTGCTGCGAGCCGAGCGGTATCTGCGCGACGGCTCATGGGCGCGGCTCGGCCAGTTCGCGCCCACTGCCGGGTCTGTCCGCGACCGCACCGTCGGCATGGTCGGGCTGGGCCGCATCGGCCTCGCTATCGCCCGCCGTCTCGAGGCCATGCACGTCCCGGTGGTCTACCACGCGCGCCATGCGCGCCTCGATGTCCCCTACCGCTATTACGCCTCGCTGCCGACGATGGCCGCCGATGTCGACACGCTCATCGTCGTCCTGCCGGGCGGAGACGGCACCCGGCATCTGGTCGGCGCCGATACCCTCGCGGCGCTCGGGCCGCGCGGCATCGTTGTCAATATCGGGCGGGGATCAGCGATCGACGAAGATGCGCTGATCCGAGCGCTTGAGATGCACCACATCCAAGCCGCCGGGCTCGATGTCTTTGCCAACGAGCCGACGATCGATCCACGCTTTCTTGCGCTCGACAACGTCGTCCTGCTGCCGCACTCGGGCTCGGCGTCGCGGGTGACGCACGCGGCGATGGGTCAGTTGCTGGTCGACAATCTTAAAAGCTGGTTCACCACCGGACGGGCCCTTACGCCCGTGCCGGACACAGCCTAGGCGGCCCTCTCGAACCAGACGGGGTTGAATCCACGGCGTCGGCTTGCGGCTACCGGCGATGACTTTGTACAGTTGGAGATTGCAACTTCGAGGGCCAAAGGCAGACGCTTTGACCGTTTCCCAGGAACGCGGCGATATCACTGCGAGAAGTGGACCGGGTTATGCAGGGCACGATCGCTGTGAAGATCGACGTGGTCTACGCGCACCCGGCAACGGAC
>JBDZVC010000358.1:0-4477 GCA_040255475.1 Phyllobacteriaceae bacterium
ATTCCAGCCTTTTCAGCGCATCGACGATGAGCGGCGCCACCGGCGTCTGCCCGACAATCCCGACAATTCCACACATCGCTGAAAACCCCTGCCTTACTGCCGTTTTTCGCGCTTAGGATGTCAACCGCGCAGACGAAAGTCACATATCGTTTCGAGGCGTTTCAGCGGTGGTTCGAAGAGTACCCCGACGCGATAGCCGAAGATATCACCAGTCGATTTAGGGGCGGTTACTACAATCGTTCATTTTGGGCGTTCATTTTTGGGCCTTTGCCTTTTCCTTGGCGGCGGCAAGCCGGGCGCGCAGTTCGAGCCCCCTGCCCTCCTTGGTGGATTGCCGGGCCCGGCCGAAGGCAAGCCCGCCATCGGGCACGTCCTCGGTGATGACGCTGCCGGACGCGATGTAGGCGTCGGCGCCGATCGTGACCGGCGCGACGAGCGCCGAATTGGAGCCTATGAAAGCCCGTGCCCCGATCTCGGTGTGGAACTTGCTGAAGCCGTCATAATTGCAGGTGATCGTGCCGGCGCCGAGATTGGCCTTCGCACCGACGGTCGCATCGCCGACATAGGTCAGATGATTGATCTTGGCGCCATCCTCGATGACCGACTTCTTGACCTCGCAGAAATTACCGACCTTGACGCCCCTGCGCAGATCGGCCCCCGGTCTCAGCCGCGCGAACGGCCCGACCTCGCTGGTAGCTCCGATCACCGCCTTCTCGAAATGGGAGAAGGAGTGGATGCGAACGCCCTCCGCGACGGTCACTCCTGGTCCGAACCAGACGTTCGGCTCGACAACCGTGTCGGCGGCGATAGCCGTGTCCCAGGAGAAAAAGACCGTTTCGGGCGCAATCAGCGTCACGCCGGCAAGCATCATCTCGCGGCGTTTCCTCGCCTGCCATATCGCCTCGGCAGCGGCCAGTTCAACACGGTTGTTGATGCCGATGGCGTTTTCGTAGGCCCCTTCGATCGCTTTCGTGGAAAGGCCGCGCGCATGGGCGATCTGAACGATGTCGGTTAGATAGAACTCGCTCTTGGCATTCCTGTTCTCGACGGCATCGAGCAGAGACAGCGCGGAAGCGCCCGCAACCGCGATCACGCCGGAATTGCAGAAGCCGATCTTCCGTTCTTCCTCGGTGCAGTCCTTCTCCTCGCGGATGGCGACGAGCGAACCGTTCCGCTCTATCAGCCGCCCATAGCCGGTCGGATCTGGCGGCCGGAAGCCGAGAACCACTACATCGGCGCCGCCCGCAAGTTCGGCCCGCAGAGCTTCTATCGCCTCCGGCACGATCAGCGGCGCGTCCCCGCACAGGAAGACGACATCGTCATAGCCTTTAGTGATCGCCTCGCGAGCGGAGAGCGCGGCATGCGCCGTGCCGCGCCGCTCGGCCTGCACGAAGGATTTCGCGCCGGTTGCGTGAGGTTCGACCGCCGCCCCGACCGCCTCGGCACCCTTGCCGACGACCAGCGCCACGTCGCCCGCCCCCGCCGCGACGGCCGCGCGTACGACATGGGCGACCATCGGCAGGCCGGCAATCGGGTGCAGCACCTTGGGCAGCGCGCTCTTCATGCGCGTGCCCTCACCGGCGGCGAGGATTACCGACAAGCAGGTTCGTGCATTCATGAAAGGAAAGCTCGCGTTGAAACCCATTTCTTGCGCGCGCGTCTCTTAACACCGCTTCAACGCAGCACAAAGCCCGAGGTCAGCCAAGCCGGCCAAGCACCGGGAAAGCTTCGAGAAGCCAGTAGGAGACGAACTGGACGCCGCCTGTGAGGAAGGCAACGCCGGCGATCACCAGCAAGCCGCCGATCACCTTCTCCACCCGGCCGAGATGCATCCGAAAACGGCCGAGGAAGCGCATGAAGGCGCCGGAGAAAAGGGCGGCCAGCAGAAAAGGCACGCCGAGGCCAAGCGAATAGGCTGCCAGGAGAAGCGCGCCTTGCGACACCGTTTCCTGTCCGCCGGCAAGGGTCAGGATGGGGCCGAGCACCGGGCCGATGCAGGGCGTCCAGCCAAAGGCGAAGGCAAGCCCCATCAGATACGCCGCAAGGACGTTCGCCGGGCGTCCTTGCGTCTGGAACCGCGCTTCGCGGGAGAGGAGCGGAATGCGGATGACGCCGAGGAAATTCAACCCCATCAGGATGATAAGAAGGCCAGCCACGATCGCCAGCGGCTGCTGCCAGTGCCGGAGCAGCGTGCCAATGGTCGAGGCGCCCGCGCCAAGCGCCACGAAGACGGTGGAAAAGCCGAGCACAAAGGCAATTGAAGCCGCCAGCAAAGGCAGGCGCACCGCCCGGACGGCATCGGTTTCGGCATGCGTGCCGCGGAAATCCTCGACCGTCACGCCTGCCATGTAGCAAAGATAAGGCGGCACGAGCGGCAGCACGCAGGGCGACAGGAATGACAGCGCGCCCGCGCCGATCGCACTCGCATAACCTATGTCCACAGCCATCGCTCTGCCCGACTGGTGCTGATCAATATCCGACACGGCTATACAAAGCCCCGCCGCACCACTCCAGTCACCTTTGCGTGGCATGTCGCCGCGAACCGCTCGTCAAAAGGCCAAGGGGTCACGCGAAATTCCGGCCCGCCTTATCAAGGCGGGCCGTTTCATAATAAGGGTGGTGTGGATCGAGCGTGATATTACGGAAGAAAATAATATCTGCTCACCGTATAAGCCACCCAGATCAGAACAAGCGGGAAAAGCGCGTCAAAGGCGTAACTCAGGAGCCTGCTGCCCCGCTTGAGCTCCGACCGCACGGGCCGGTCGTAGTCGAATCCCGGATCCTTGGTCATGCAGACACCCCCGGTCATTCATCTCACCGGCCGGATTATCCGACGCACCGCCTAACGCCGTGTTTCCGCGATCGCTAAAATACGGATCGATCCACACTTCCGCGTCCCCGTCTGGTTAACCGGCACAGGCCCAACAATTGTACCGCCCCTGGTCCTCCTCGGAATACGAATTTCCTCGTTGAAGCCGATGAAGGTCGACCGGACGCAGGCTGGGTGGCAAGCGGCCGGATTTCGGCGTTTCAGGAAAACCGAAGTGACACGATTGCAAAGGGCAAGTGTCCCGATTTCCCGTTTCGGCGGCATCGAGGGGATGGTCGTCGCCGGCATCCTCCTGATGCTCTTCGGCGACTTCATGTTCGCGCTGAACGATGCGCTCGGGAAATGGCTCGTAGCGACCTTCTCCGTCGGACAGGTCGTGCTCATCCGTTCGGTTGGCTTCTTCCTCGTACTGGTGCCGATGCTGCTGCGCCAGGAGAAGGGAACCGTATTCAGGATCGCCAGCCCCGGCCTCGTCTTCCTGCGGGCGGTTCTGACGACAGTGGACACGGCTTGCTTCTACGCGGCGGTGGTCTACCTGCCGCTCGCCGACGTCATGAGCTTCTACATGGCCGCGCCGATCTATGTCGCCGCACTTTCCCACTTCTTTCTCGGAGAGAATGTCGGATGGCGGCGCTGGATGGCCATCACGATCGGCTTTTGCGGCGTGCTCATCATGCTCAGGCCCTCGACCTCGGCCCTGTCGCTTGCCTCCGCCTACGCCATCGTAGGCAGCCTCTCTTTTGCCATCTCGCTCATTCTCAGCCGCCTTCTGCGCGGAACGAGCGACGCGACACTTGTCACTTGGCAGACGATCGGCGGCGTCGTTCTCGGCGCGGTGCTGACCATCGGCGCATGGAAGACGCCCTCGGTCGCCGAACTGCTCCAGCTTCTTCTGCTCGGCATCGTCTCCTGCGCCGCGCATCTCATGATCACGCGCTCGCTGAAGCTCGCACCCGCCTCGACACTGGCGCCGCTTCAATACACGATGCTGATATGGGGCGCCCTGCTCGGCTACTTCGTCTTCGGCGACGTGCCGGAAAGCCGCATCTGGATCGGCTCCGCGATCGTCGTGCTGGCGGGCCTCTTCATCTTCCACCGGCAGAAGGTCAAGGCGGTGGTGCCGCCGGAGAACGTTCCGAAGGGCGTGAGCTGATACCCGCTTCGGGATGCTGCAGGACAAGCCCTGCGGGATAAGCACCGCGAATCGCGCCGGCTTGGTCATCGTAGCGAGCGCGCCCTGCCGACTTCATCGGCAGGGCTGTATCCCGCCGCGACGCTTGTTGCAGATGCTCTGTTCTATCTTTATATGCAGTCTTCGCTGTTCCGGCCTTGTGTTGGAACAACGAAAACCCTAAGCAATTCAGCGTCGAAGATCGACCCCGGAGCGTAGCGCAGTCTGGTAGCGCATCTGGTTTGGGACCAGAGGGTCGCAGGTTCGAATCCTGCCGCTCCGACCAACGGATTGAACGAGGGAAAGATGTCTGCGCGCATTTACAGCCCCGCCCGGACCGCCATGCAGTCGGGAAAGGCCAAAACCGGTTACTGGCTGCTCGAGTTCGCCCCCGAGAAGCCGCGCAAGATCGATCCCCTGATGGGCTATACGACCTCCGGCGACATGAAGAGCCAGATCAGGCTGAAATTCGCCAC
>JBDZVC010000359.1:0-4460 GCA_040255475.1 Phyllobacteriaceae bacterium
GCCATGACGGCGTTTGGATCAGTGCCGGCCCTTGCCGAGAAAAGCAAGTGATAGGCATTGCGCCGCTCGCGCCCCGAAAGCCGTGGCCGCCATTGCTCATAGACCGACGCTGCCGCCTTCGAAGGATTCTTCGCTCCGCGAAGGGACTCACCATTCGCATCGCGGACGCCCGAATGCGCGCGGATGAACTTCTGCAGGAAATATTTTGCCTGCCGCTCATTGCCGACCGCTGCCGTGACCTCGACCGTCGCCGTGACCCCTGCCCCCTCCAGGCCGTCGCCTAAGCGCGCCTCGATCTTGTCGAGCGCCCTGCTGCGCGAATTCTCCCGGCCGCCGGCCAGCACCTTCGCGAGCGGTCCCGCCCGCTCTTCGACATGCGCGTAGACCTCCACCGCCTGGCCCTGGCGCGCGTAGACAAACGGCCTCGACCCGAACGCCTTGCCCAGAGCGTCCCTCATGGTATCGTCGGACACGTCACCAGACAGATCGAAACGCACCTCTATGAAATTGGTGTTTTCCAGAGGCGGTTCGAACGTCTCGCAAAACGTCTTCAGAAAGGCTTTTCGGGCAGCGCCCGTCGCAAGGACCTGGCCGTCTTCGTCGAAGATGTCGATATCGTGTTTTTCGCCGTTTTCGTTCTCACGCCGACCGAGATAATTGATCAACCGCGCCGCGGCTTCGGCGGTCGATGGTGGTTTGGGCATGACCTTGAACACGGCGGGCTGGGCACCGGCGGCATAGCCGGCGCGCGCCGCCACCGCCCGCGCCTGATAGGCAGCCCGCACCCCACCAATATTTCTTCCTCTATACCGGCCGCTGGCTTCGCCGCTTCTGCCACGCCCGCCACCAACCCGCCGCTTCCAGTCTTCCTCCTCTTCTGCCGGCCGGAACCCGGTAAGCGTGGCGGTATAGATCATGATGGGCGCGCTGGCGGCCTTGGGCGAGGCTGCAGGAGTGGGTTTCGGAGCCCTGTAGGATGCCGACCTCGCGCCCGGCGCTCCCGTACGTCCACCGGCCGCCGGCGATGCAGAGCCGTCACTTCCCGATCTGGCTTGCACTCCTCCCGTGGCCCCGCCGGTACGCCCATAAATCCCCATGGCCTGCAATTCGCCGGTCTCGCGCCGCGCGCTCGCGGCGCGTTCATCCTCTTTGGGATCGTCATGCGCCACAGGCATCCCCCGCAGGTAGCGCTCGATCTCGGCGGCATAACCGGCAAGGCGACGGCTCATGGCTTGGCTTCCCTCGCCTTCCGGGACCCGATTGTCATCGCCTTCAACTCTTCCCGGAACTGTCGCACCAGATCGCCGACGGCAATCAGTGCGCTTTCAAGGTCCTCGTCATAGGGAACACGGCCCTCGTTCATGGCGCGAACTGCCTGATTGAAGTTGAGGCCGACCCTCCGCAGCTGGTCCGTCATATCCAGCACCGCCGGCAGCAATACCTCCGACGCTACAGGCAGATCGCCGGTCTCGGCACGCACCAGCCGCCGAACGACTTCACTGACGCTTACGCCTTCACGCTGCGCAATGGTCTTGAGGCTGGTGAACTCGTCCGTCGAAAAGCGGACATGGGTCACCTCGCCGTAACGGCGCGTTGCGCTCCTTGCCGTTCCATTCTGGGCGTCTGCATCCATCTCTCAAGCCCGCTTGCGGGCGCTAAGGCCCAAAAGGGCCGCGCCGCCTATTTTGTGTGTATCACAAAATAGGCTATCCTGCCAATAACAACACATCAACATTATCGAAAAGCTTCAAGACTACACACCCAACATCACCCTACTGCAGCGCATGGCGGCGACATGATGTCATGCATCTTTAGTGCCGTGGTGACTTGTCTCTATGTTAATATAGAGACAACGAGCGGAAGCGGGGGAGTCGGCTGTCTATCGTCACCTGCTGCGCAGCGGTACGGCATCGCACATTGGATGCTCCACCGGCTTCACCGCCGCCGTACTGATGCCGCCATCTGCCTCATCGTATCTCGCCCGGGAGATGGCATCGGGCGCCATTTCTCGCTGTGTTGTTGATGATTTGTTTCGATGTTAACATAGAGACAACGAGACATTCCGGCAGGGGGAAGCCACCATGATTATCTCCGCCGCCATCCCCAAGGGCGGTACCGGCAAGTCGACCATGCTGCGCGCGATCGCATCGGTCTCGCTGCATCGGGGCTATGCGGTGACACTGGTCGACGGCGACCGCCGCCAGAATATGAGCCGCTGGTTCCAGATGCTGGATGAGGCCGGCAATCGTCCTGACTGCCTCGACCTCGTCACCGCCGCGACGCCGCAGGAAATTCTCGATGCCGCCGCCCTGCACAATGGCGAGCGGTCCCTTGTCCTGATCGACACCGAAGGCACCACCAACGACAATCTGATGGCCGGGCTGTACGCCGCCGACATCGTCGTGGTGCCGGTTTATTTCGCGCTCGACGACGTAACTGCCGCGATCCAGATCACCGACCACTACATTCCGCTGGCGGTTGACAGCCGGGGCCGACCGTTGCCTGCCGTGTTCGTACTGACGAGACAGACGATCATCGACGGCAGAGCGCGTGCCTTGAGCGAACTGCGCACGATCATTCAGGCCAATGGCACGCCGATCGCCGAGCATGTTCTGAATAACCGCGTCGCCTATCGCGATCTCCAGTCCGGACAGACCCTTTACAGCCCTGCCGAACCCGACGCGAAAGCGATTGCCGAAAGCGAAGGCGTCTTCGATGACGTTCTCCAGGCTTTCATTGAAGCCACGAGGAATGCGGCATGAGCGACGAGACCACACCCAAATCGGGCGATGACAAGAAAGCCCGCATGCTGAAGGCGATATCGACGCAGCCGCCGGCGCTGCCGAGCATGTTCATTGCGCCGAAGGGCGACACATCTAAAGCGGAAGCGGAAGGAGCCGGGCGACCGTCAGGCAAAAAGCCATCGACGTCGGCGTCGACTGCCACGCCCGACTTTCGCAAGCTGCTGCGGCAAGGTGAGAAGAAGGACCCGGTTGCCGGTAGGAAGATTCGCGAGGAGGAGATGGTGCGCTGCGGCTACTACCTGACGGCTTTAGAGCAGCGCCAGTTCAAACTGCTGGCCGTCAGCAACGGTCACAGCATGACGGAATTGCTCCGCAAGGCGGTGCAGGATTACATTCGTGCCCACAAGCACAAACTGCCGAAAGAATGAACGGGGTGGAAATTCATAGCGCACAGTCAATCGCCTCCTGATAAGTGGAGGCGTGTTCAATTCAACTGGAGAAACCGTTTCAATGACGACAGCGACCGAGATTGCCGACAAGATCGCCGCAACACAGAACCTGACCAAGACGCAGGCGAAAACCATCGTCGACAGCGTCTTTAAAGAGATTGCCGATGCCGCCAAGAGCGGAGCCGAGACGAACATCCCCGGGTTTGGCAAGTTCAAGGTGAAGCAGTCGCCGGCGCGTGAGGGTCGCAATCCGGCGACCGGTGGAACGATCAAGATCGCGGCGTCAAAGAAGCTGGCCTTCGCGCCGGCGAAGGCCGTGAAGGACGCGCTCAACGGCTAAGGCCGCCAAGCGCGTCCGAGGCGCGACGCCGCCCTAGAAGGGCGGCTCGCTGCTGGCGAGATCTTCCTGTTCGGCCCAGATCGCCTCGCGCTCGGCCAGCGCCACCGCCAGCTCCTCCTCGATCCAACGCCGCTCGTCGGGATAGACGGCGTTTCGCAGCTCGGCACGCAGTTCCTCGATGTGTTGATCGATCGACATCGTCGTCTCCTTGATGTTTGTGAAGGACGACGCCGGCGGTCATGGCGGGCCGGAGGAGTCAAGGAGCGCGAAGCGACCGCCGGAGGCGGCGAGGGGGGGAGCCGATTTTCTGACGACGCCCCTTGCGGCGGCGGCGGAAAATTGGGGGCACCGCTCGTCCTTGAGGCCTTCGGATCGCCATGACATCATCGGACGATCTGAGCAGACACCCCGGTCCCGGTTATGCGCCCGCCAAACGGAAAGCAGGCTTCTCAGCGTTGCGTGTGAAGCGACAGCGAGACTGCCATAAAAGGCAATGGCATCATGACATCGAGCTTGACGGTCTGAGGCTGGCACAAAAAAAGAGGCCCGTGCCGGAGGTCTTCCGGCACGGGCCTCTTTCTTCAAGGGCTATTTCGATTGCAGATGTCGCAGGAACCTTGCGAGCGGACCGCTATGTGGCGGGCGCTCGACGTTCTTGGCGAAATCATCTGTAAGCTGCGAGGCGACGTCTTCGGGGAGCGGCATGAAGTCGAACCCCCGTGACCGTGCCGCTGTGTACAGCGCATCGGCCGTTTCGAATTGACGATCGCTTGTGCCGATCCAAAGGGTGAGATCATCGCCGCTCTTGTCCGGGAACGCCTGCAGGAAGAGGGTGCGAAGCGGCGGATCGTAGCCGATGACGGCGTTGGGATCGGAATGGCCGTTGCCGATGACTGTGATGGTGTAGCGGCTCATGGAAAACTCCAG
>JBDZVC010000360.1:0-4457 GCA_040255475.1 Phyllobacteriaceae bacterium
TCGAGCGCGCGCTGGTGCGGGAACAGCCCTTCTTCCCAGCCCGGCAGGAAGACGGTCTCGAACTCCAGCCCCTTGGCCGAATGCAGTGTCATGATGTTGACGGCGTCCAGCCCCTCGTTCTGCTCGGCCTCCATCACCAGCGCGACGTGCTCCAGGAAGGAGCGCAAGGATTCGAACTCCTCCATGGAGCGGATCAGTTCCTTCAGGTTGTCCAGCCGACCGGGCGCTTCCGCCGAGCGGTCGTTCTTCCACATCTCCGTGTAGCCGCTCTCTTCGAGGATAGTCTCCGCAAGCTCGGTATGCGGCGTCGAATCGAGCGCCTTCTGCCAGCGGTCGAAGCCGGCCGTGAGCTGGCGAAGTGCGGCGCGTGGCTTCGGCTTCATCTCGTCGCTTTCGGCGAGGTCTGTGGCGGCCTCCAGCATCGGGATACCGCGGCCGCGCGCCACGTCGTGGATCTGGCGGATTGCCGCTTCTCCGAGGCCGCGTTTCGGCACGTTGACGATACGCTCGAAAGCGAGATCGTCGGCGCCTTGAGCCACGACGCGGAAATAGGCCATGGCGTCGCGGATTTCCTGGCGCTCGTAGAAGCGCGGGCCGCCGATGACGCGATAGTTCAGGCCGAGCGTCACGAAGCGGTCCTCGAACTCGCGCATCTGGAAGGATGCACGCACAAGGATCGCCATGTCGTTGAGTTTTCGGCCCTTCGCCTGCAGCGCCTCGATCTCGTCGCCGACGGCGCGCGCCTCCTCCTCCGAATCCCAGGCGGCATGCACGACGACCTTGGCGTCGTCGGGGTCAGCCGCGTCGGTGAAGAGCGTCTTGCCGAGCCGGCCTTCATTATGCGCGATCAGATGCGAGGCCGCACCCAGGATGTGGGCAGTCGAACGGTAATTGCGCTCCAGCCGGATGACGGTCGCACCCGGAAAATCCTTTTCGAAGCGCAGGATGTTGTCCACCTCCGCCCCGCGCCAGCCATAGATAGACTGGTCGTCGTCACCGACGCAGCAGATGTTGACGGTGCTTCTTCCCTTCTCCCCGCTCGCGGGGAAAAGGTGGTCCGAAGGACCGGATGGGGGGCTTGCATCTCCGCTGGATATGCCGGCGTCGCCCCTCATCTGCCTGCCGGCATCCTCTCCCCGTGAACGGGGAGAAGAACGCCCTCCGTCAGGCCTCTGCGCCAACAGTCTCAGCCACATATATTGGGCGGTGTTAGTGTCCTGGTACTCGTCGACTAGGATGTATTTGAACCGGCGGTGATATTCGCGCAGCACATCCGGATTCTCGCGGAAAATCCGGATCGGATGCAGCAAAAGATCGCCGAAGTCGCAGGCGTTCAGTGTCTTCAGTCGTTCCTGATAATCCGTATAGAGCTTGCGCCCCTTGCCGTTGCCGAAGCTTCTTGCATCACCCTCCGGAATATCCTTCGGGCCGAGCCCCTTGTTCTTCCAGCCGTCGATCATCATGGCGAACTGGCGCGCCGGCCAGCGCTTGTCGTCGAGCCCTTCCGCCTGGATGAGCTGGCGGATGAGGCGGATGACATCATCCGTGTCGAGGATGGTGAAGCCCGATTTCAGGCCCGCGAGCTCCGCATGACGGCGCAAGAGCTTGACGCCAATCGAGTGGAAGGTGCCGAGCCAGGGCATGCCCTCGACCGCCTCGCCGACGAGGAGGCCGATCCTCTCCTTCATCTCGCGCGCAGCCTTGTTGGTGAAGGTGACGGCGAGGATCTGCGAGGGGAAGGCCCGGCCTGTGGCGAGGATGTGCGCGATGCGCGTCGTCAGCACGCGCGTCTTGCCCGTACCGGCTCCGGCCAGAACCAGCACCGGACCTTCCGTCGTCTCCACTGCGAGCCGTTGCTCGGGATTGAGGCCCTTCAGATAGTCCGGCGCCGAGCCTTGCCGCGCGGCCATGGCGCGCGCAGCAATACCGGACGGGCGCGGCCCGCCGGGCTCATCGAAGAAAGGCATATCGTCGGGAAGACCGGCCATTTCCGGGGAATGTAGTGATTCGGCCGCAAAAGGCCACACAAACCGGGTAGATGATGTCTCCTATCCTGCCTAACCGGCGGCCCGCAAAGGGGCGCAGGCGGCATAGAGCAGAAGCTTGAGCTGGGTCTGGCTGTCCACGCTCGCCTGCATCGCAAGCGGACGGGCCGCCCACTCCCTCACTTCCTCGACCACCCGCCGGTGATCCTCGGGGACGCCGAGAACATCGACCTTCCGGCCCTGGCGATCCAGCAGAAGGAGGTAGAGCTTGCCCTGCGGGTTTGTTTCCACCGCCGCCGCCCGCTGATAGCGCGGCTGGTCGAAGCGGACATTGAACAGCACCGAGGCACTGACTTTTTCTGCTGCCGCCTGCACGGCGGTTTCGAAGCTGCTGGTAGTGAAATCGACGAACTCGAAGGCAAGCTCGAGAAGCACGGCTTCCAGATCATACGCATCGGCTTCGGCCGGGAACTGCGACTCGGGCATCATCATGAGGCATTATGCTAAAGGCCTCAGGGGTTTAACAAGCTGCCGAAACGGTAATCACCAATTGAGGTACGTGGACAGGCCCGGGGCGGAGCCTAGCCGACAGTTTTCTTTTCCATGCGTGCTATGCGCCGGTCGGTGAAGTTGAGACGGCCGGCCGCGATCGGCCGGACGATATTGGCAAGGCCTGCATCGCCGGACAGTGCCGCATCGAGTTCGGTCATCTGGTTCATGGCGATGAGGCTGAGGATATCGAGGCGCGGACGGCCGTCTGGCGCTCGTGGCAGCGCGGCGATCGGTTGCACCAGATCGGCGGTGGCAGCGTGGCTCTTCAGGTCGGTGGGGTCCGCTCCGGGCGCCTCCACGAAAGCATATATGCCGACACCCTTCTTAGGCAGAGGGTAAAGCGTGAGTGCCACGTCGATCACGCCTGGCCGGCGTTTCAGTGCCGAGACGATCGCCGCACCTTCGTGGTCGATGCGGTCGCCGGTGCCTTCGCCGTCCGACCATTTGAACACGCCTTTGGTAATGGCGTTGTAGAGCTTCTTGCCCGATGCCATCCATATCCGGGAAGGAAGCGAGCGGCGCGCGAGGATGCGCTTTGCGGTCGGCGTCATCAGATGCGGGGCAAAGGCGCGCTTCTGCTTCAGGAGGTGACGGAAATCCTCATAGGCCATCAGCCGGTAAAGCGCACCCTGCCGCCTGTGCCGCGAGGCAAGCTGGAAATCGATGACCGCTGCGCGTCCATCCGGCGTCATCAGCCAGTTCTGCGGCTTGGCGAGGTCGTTATGGGTGATGCCCGAGCGGCGCAGCCGCCGCAGGAGCCACTCCGCGTCGCGGTACCAGGCGGGATCCGCAGGCCGCGCGAGATGGAGGGGCGTACCCTCGCTCCATGACCGCAGGAGGCCGTCCCGGTCTGTCGATATGAGCTGCGGGGTCCCGTCCATCCCCTTCACCGCACGCAAGGCGGCGATCTCACGCCGCGCCAACACCCATGCAAGCGGACGCGACCACCATGGCGCGGCCGAGACGATGCGGCGGATCACTGGCCTTGCCGGTTCGCCGGCAAGGTGCCCCTTGTGCGTCTCCGAGAAGACGTCGCGCTTGAGCACCGTTTCGCTGACGAAATCGGGCATGGCCATCCTTTCGCGCGCGTCGGTAGACGAACGCGGCGAAAGGCGCAAGCGCGGCGTTGCCTATTCGGCTGCCAGGGCGAGGGCTGGATAGTTGGTATATCCGGCCGGACCGCCGTCGTAGAAGTTTTCCGTCCGCCAATCATTCAGCGGGGCGCCGAGCCGTATACGTTCCGGCAGGTCCGGATTGGCGATGAAGAGCTTGCCGAAGGCGGCGGCATCCGCCTCGCTATTTGCGAGCAGTTCTTTGGCAGCTTCCGGTTTGAGCCCTTCATTGGCGATATAGACACCGCCGAAGGCTGCTTTGAGCGCCGGCCCCAGGCGCGGCTCGGCCAGCGATTCGCGCGCCATGATGAAAGCGATGCCGCGCCTGCCGAGTTCGCGCGCGACGTAGCCGAAGGTCGTCTGCAGGTCGCTGTCGCCCATATCGTGCGAATCGGCACGTGGAGCCAGATGCATGCCGACACGACCCGGGCCCCATACCGATATGACGGCATCGGTCACCTCAAGCAGCAGGCGGGCGCGGTTTTCCAGCGAGCCGCCATAGCGGTCACTGCGCTTGTTGGTGCTGTCCTGCAGGAACTGGTCGAGCAGATAGCCATTGGCGCCGTGGATCTCTACGCCATCGAAGCCTGCGCGCCTGGCGTTCTCTGCGCCCGTTCGGAAAGCTTCGACGACGTCCGCCACCTCCGCTGTTTCGAGCGCGCGCGGTGTCACATAATCGCGCACCGGACGGAGCAGGCTGACATGACCCTTGGGGCGGATCGCACTCGGGGCCACCGGCGGGCGGCCGTCGTGATAGACAGGATCCGAGATGCGCCCGACATGCCAGAGCTGCATCAGGATGCGGCCG
>JBDZVC010000041.1:0-24712 GCA_040255475.1 Phyllobacteriaceae bacterium
ATCGGGTCGTCGCTCGAAAGCTCCAACACCGACATCTCGGAGGAGTTCACCAAGCTGATCGTGACGCAGCAGGCCTACGCGGCCGGCACCAAGATCGTGTCGACGGCGGAGAAAATGCTGCAGCAAGCCATCAGCATCGTCCGCTAAGAACGGTCCGGTCGTTGGCGACCCTAACTTCCGGGTCGCCAACGGTGCTTTCATCTTAAATCAAGCCAGCAGCGGTCATAAGGTCCGTAACCTTCCTACTATCCAAGCCTGATTGATCGACGGTTGGAGCATCAAGGCTCGAAAGCGGCGGCAGGGCGGGATTGGATACAGCGCCGACCCCCGTAGCGTACTCGAAAGAGTTACCGTTCTTGAGGATATCCTGGCCGCCTTTGCCAGCGATCCATTTGAGGAAGGCGATTGCTTCGTTCTGATGCTTGCTCGACTTCAGGACGGCTCCGCCCGAAGTCGAGACAAAGGCACCAGGGTCCTGGTTCTTGAAGAAATACAGTGTGACGTTCTTGCTGTTCTCTCCTGTCTTCGCCTGATCTCCATAGTAGTAGTAGTGATAGATGATGGCGCCAGGAACCTCGCCGGCGTTAACGCCTTTCATCGCGGCGGTGTTGCCGCGATATGGCGTGGTGTTCTCCTTCATCGCCTTCAGCCCGTCGGCGGTAGCCTGCTCACCCTTGAGCGACACCCTGGCCGCGACGATCGCTTGAAAATCCGCGCCCGACGGCGAGGCGGTCCACTTCCCCTTCCATTCGGGGTTGGCCAGATCCATCATCGATTTCGGCAGCTGAGCTTCGGGAAGCAACGACGGATTGTAGGCGAACACGGTCGTACGAGCCGCGATCCCAACCCAGTCACCCGAGGAGGGTCGGAAACTGGGTTCGACCTCGTCGAGAATGTCTTGGGGCAGTTTCACGGTCAGCCCAGCGTTGTCGACGAGAACCTGAGCGGGTGAGTTTTCGGTCAGGAAGACGTCGGCTGGCGAGGACGCGCCCTCTTGGACAAGTTGATTGCCAAGCTCCGTGTCGCTGCCGTTGCGCAGCGTAACCTTGATGCCGGTCTCTTTCGTGAATCCGTCCGCCCACGCCTGGGTGAGGGTTTCATGCTGAGCGTTGTAGACAGTTATGCCATCATCTTGCGCGAACGCACCCGACGACAAGAGCGCGACAATAGCGGTCGCAAGAAAAGTGTAATGGAGTTTCATCGATCCCTCATACGCTGGTTATGCTGAGGGCTTAGAAAAGCTGACTGTAGTCAATTTACAGTAGTCTAGAACGAATCCAAACTCGTGCCATGACTCCTGGGTGAGGCCACCGATTCCTCCTGGTCCGCGGGCAACACTCAAAGAAGTCGACCGAACCGATAGCGTGCGCCGTGCATGATGCCTGCCGCCAGTGGCATTGTGGTCGGCAACATAGAAATAGAGAAGTCGAGGGTGCAAGGGGTCGCGCGGTTGCGGAGCCGAGAGGTACTTCGATCCAGCAACCGTCAGACTGCCGGCTCCTCCAGCGCGATGGTCCGGACAAAAGGAGAGTTCGTTCGTCGATTGATCGGACGCACGAACGTCCGCTCGCGCGGTAGGCGCCTACGCCCAGACGACTGCACGTATGCAGGTCAGCGCCGTGTCGTGTCGACAAAAATTAAGCGGCCCGACAGATCGCTGTAAGGCGGGCCAGATACAGCCCTCTCAAGGACCCGGTCATGGTGAGAAGCGTGCCCATAACGAAGTGGCCTGCCATTTTCTGCATGGGGTTGCTGATCGCGGCAGCGGCGCTCACTACCTTCAGTACGCCCGCAATGGCGGAGCTTCGGGTGTGCAATCAATCTACCAACCAGGTCTCGATCGCCCTCGGATACCGGGCGGAAAAGGGCTGGCAATCCGAGGGATGGTGGGTCGCGCCTCCGCAAAAGTGCGCTGTAGTCTACCAGGGCGATCTGCATTCCCGTTTCTTCTATCTCTACGTGGCCGACGATATCGGCGGCGGTGCGTGGGACGGCACGAACTTCATGTGCACGCGCGACGAAGCCTTCACCATCTTCGGCGTGGGGGACTGTCTCGCCCGAGGCTACGAGCGAACCGGCTTCTTCGAAGTCGATACGAAGGGCCTGGCCGACTGGACCCTCCGGCTCACGGACGGAGCGCCCGAGCCGCCGGCGGATGCGCCGCCGCCAGCGCCCGATACGACAAATCCGACCGACACAACGCAGGACGGACAACCGCCGCAGGATGGCGGCAGTCCGGCCGATGGTGGAGCGATGGACTAGGTAGCTCCACGAGGCCTCCGCCGCAGGAGCGGCGGCGGAGCCTCCGTGCCAGCTAAACGGAAGCGGTCTGGTAGGAAAGATTTCAGCGCTCCCGGGGGAGCTGTTACCTCATTGATGCGGCCCTATCGCACATCGCTCTAAGTGAGCGCGCATGGAGATTTTCATCAGCAGCGCGCATACGCGACTTACCCATCGCGGCTGACCACATAGCAGGTTCCGTCAGCCTTATGCCGTTTGGTGACAATGTCCGACGGCCAAACCGTACGGCCGTTGTCGTTGTCGTTGTGACCTCGATGCTTGTCGGCTTGCTGCGCCGTGGCAGGCAGTGCGGCGACAAGGGTCAGAAGAGCAGCGATGGTGAGTTTCCGCAACATGGGGATGAGATCCATTGACTGAGTGGCGCGCGACTCTGCGCAGTCGCGGCGATACGCAGCGACGTCGAACCACTACAGTGGGCAAATCACACCACCCTTACATCTTGACTACAGATGCTGATAGATCATCGTTCTAGTATAGCCTGATATGATGTCAGCCGACAGAATGTCGTAAGGTGGAAGCTTCATTGTTCGGCCGCTGGCAATCCAGCTTTATGGAGTGAAGAAATGAAGACCTCCTTTCTGACAATCGCACTACTCGGCACCTGCCTCGGCGCAGTCGCCCTCACCACGATTCCCGCGAGCGCGGTGTCTCACCGTCATCCTCACCACCACCATGAGGTAGCGCGCCAGGCCACGCCGATGGACGCGCCGGCAGCGGACCCACTCAGCTCCTACAGCTCGGTCATGGTCTTCGGCGTGGAAAGCCTCGGCGGATCGCGCGTCCGCCACTGGACTGAGCCGAAATGGAATTCCAGCGCAACCGTGCAGGACGCGATCCGGCGTGCCGGCTACTTTGGTTCAACCATCCTCGGCTACAACATGAGCGGCTCGTCCCTCACCGTCTACGTGAGGAGCTAAGCTCGATCATTGGACCATCTGACGTTGGGTGCATCAGACAGCTCCTGGCATCCAACGTCATAACGCCGGGCTTGTGTTGCCCTTTGGCATCCCACCGCCGAGACGCGCCATATGGGATCGCGTTGAGCTGTCTTGCAACCGAGTGGGCGGCATGGTTGGATCGAGAGTAGCCTCCGGCACAACGCGAACATCTGATGATCGGTGCGCGTGAGCGGCAGCGTGATCGTAGCGCTAGACACACTGGACAGCCGGGTTCCTGACGTGGTCATTCGGGCCGGTCGGAGGGTGCGCTCCGTCTGATCGCGAAAGCCGAGTATTCTACGATTGCGCAGGAAGCGGAAAAAGACAAAGGCACCCCTCAGCTCTTTCCCCAGACAACTGATGAGAAAAAGTCCATAAAGATCAGTGATTTGGGCTGGCTGCAGTAAGCGATTAACCAAGTTCTTGGTTTGCCCGTGACTTTTCCCATGCGGATCAGTCAGCGTTAACGGGCGGTGCCGAGTCCGGCATCGCATGGTCGGCCAGTCGCCTGCTTCCAACAGGCGGCCGACGGAAGTGCTTCCAACACTCCCGCCAGCCTGACCATCCCAACCCCTGCGCTAACAGAGGTCGACATGGCTAACCTGTCTTCTACCGCCACGGTCGTGGCGGACAAGTCCCCTGCACACTCCATCCCGCTCAATCCGCCGGCTTTGGTCGATGGGCTGGTGCAGCACGCGCTGCTGTCGCCCACGGCGCAGGTGCAGATCCTGTCGGTGGTCGACGCCACCGGCACGGCGACGATCTCCGACATTGTCGCGGAACTGCCGAAGCACGACGATCCCGTGGGCGCGATCTTTGCGCTGGTCGCGGCCGGTCTGCTGGAGGTTCGCTCCGGAGGGATCGTCGATGCCAACAGCATCGTCGCGCGTACCCGCTGTGATGGCGGTTCGCGCGATCTCGTCGGCATCGCCTCCGGCGGTCCACAAAATCCCCTGACCGATGGCATTGGTGAGCCGCTGGATTGTGCGGACGCGCGTCTGGTTGGGCCTGCCTCCAAAGACATTGGTGCTGCTCACCCCTGCACTATGAACTCCGCGGCGGTCCTTCCCGATGGCCTCCAGGTGCTGCAGGCGAGCCCGCTCCGGCCGCGGATCATCGTCGGCGGTGGAAAGCAGCGTTCGAGCTTCCGCCATGTGCCGGGTCTCGACCAGCCGGGTGTCTATATCCTGCTGCATGATGGTGCCGCCTATGTCGGCTATGGCGCCGACGTCGGCGCCCGCATCGCCAGCGGCCGGCAGATGGGCAACGATCGCCCGGACCAAATCATCGCCATCACCGATGCGTCGAACGGCCTCTCCGTCGACGATGCGCAAAGCTTCGAGCGCATGCTGTGGTCATACGTTGCTGCCGACAATGACTACAAGCCGATCAATGAAGTTCCTGACGGCGCTCCGATCACGCCCGAACGCTACGGCCAGTTGAGCCTGTTCGCCGCCGAGATCGTGCTGGCGCTGCGCCAGGCCGGCCTGATGTTCCTCCATGGCTCCGTCCGGGAGCGCATGGCCGGGCCTCGCACCGAGCCGGAGCGCCTCGGAACACCTCGTCGCATCGACGATCTGCCCGAGGGGCGGGTGAGAGAGCTCGACTATTGCGGGCTCACCGCCATAGCGGCCGAGCGCGAGGATGGCAGCTGGCTGCTGCTGCGCGGGTCCGATGTGCGGGTCGAGACCGTCACCTCGGCCAATGCCAGCGTCTCCTTCCTGCGCGCCGCCTGGCTTCATGCCGGGCTGATCGAACTGGCGCAGGACGGCAGCTGCTATGTGGTCAAGCGCGATCTGGTGTTCGGCTCGGGCAGCGCCGTTGGGCACTTCGTCTCCGGCTCCAAGGGGTTTGGCGTGTCTGCCTGGCGCCCTCTCGACGAGAGCGACGCCGAGCTGCCGATGCCGGCGGCGTAGGCCAACCGGCACCCCGCGCCGCTTCTCACTCCCAGTTCCCACCACACAAGGCGCGGCTCACGCCGCCGCCGGAGGCTCTCCCATGGCTTTCAACACTCTCCGCGACGCGCATTCCGACGATCCGGGGGACGGTGATCCGCTCGTCGATGACGCGATCGGCGCGGTTCCTCTCAAGACCGCCGAGAAGACCGCCGACGCGCTGGCGCGCTTCATGCTCGACGCCGCATTGGCCCCACAGCATCGCCGCCTGCTGAAGACCCCGTCGCGCCTGGTCCTGATCCGGGTTGATGGCGAGGCTGCGGCGCTGCTGCTCGCGAGCTATCTTCGCGGTCCCGGTCAAGTATCAAGCAAGGTGGCTTGCCATACCGAGCAGACCCGGAGCGGCGGCCAGCTCCTGCCGGTGGGGCATGGCGAACTGTCCCGGCTCGAGGACGGCGTCAGCGTGGTGCTGGTCTCGCAGGATCCCGAGGGCGTGCTTGTCCCCGAGGCCCTGGCCGCGGCCGATGCCCTCATCGCCGTGCCGAACCCGACAATCGCTGTCGTGCGCCGGACGATCCGGGCGGTCACCGGCAGGACGGTACGCGGGCTGGTGCAGGCCGATATCGACGGTCTGGGCATTCGGGACCTCCTCGCCTGCATCCGGCCGGGTCTGTCCGCCCATCAATGCGTGCTGACCCTGCGCCGGGCGGCGCGCTTCAAGCGGCAGAAGCTCGGGGGCTCTGGCAACGTGATCCCGCTCGAGCAGTTGGCGCTGACGCAGGAAGTAGCGGCGTGGGCCAATGGGACGCTTGACCTCATGCGCCGGGTGGGTGCCAAGACGCTGGAGCCGTCGGCGCTGCGCTTTGCCTGCCTCGAGGGGCCGCCTGGGACCGGCAAGACCACCATCGCGGCATCGCTGGCGCGCTCGGCCGGCTGGGAGTTTGTGCCCACCTCGGTTGGCGAGTGGTTCGCCAGTTCTGGTGGCCATCTGGGCGACGTCATCCGCGCCGCCAGAAAATTCTTCAACGAGCTGGCCAAGGCGAAGGGACCGGTCGTTGGGCTGCTCGACGAGATCGATGCCCTGCCCAATCGTGCCACGCTGTCTTCGGAGGATCTGCAATGGTGGGCCTCGGTCATCACCTTCACCCTCACCGAGATCGATCGGGTGCGCAAAGCCGGCCGGCCCATCCTGTTGCTGGCAGCGACCAACCATTTTGACCATCTCGATGCCGCGCTGGTCCGTCCCGGCCGCATCGAGCGGCGCGTCAGCGTGTTGCCGCCCAATGAGCAGGAGCGCCTGGCGCTGTTTGCCTCGTGCCTGGGGAGCAGGATCGGCAGGGAAGGGCTCTCGAGCCTCGCGCGCCTCTCCGTGCTGGCGACACCGGCGCGGATCGAGAGCTGGTGCAGATCGGCGATCGCCGCGGCCGAAGCCGCCGGACGGCCCCTGGGGCTGCGTGACCTGGTCGAGTTGATCGCACCCCGCGGGCAGCGTTCGGACCGGACGGATCGCGCGGTGGCGTTGCATGAGGCTGGCCATGCCATCGTCGCCTGGGATCTGGGCGTGCCGGTCAAGGAGGTTTCCATCCTCTCGATCGGGGCAGCCGGCGGCTGGGTGCAGACCGAGCTCGACGATCCGTTGATCACCAGGGACAAGGTGGAGCGCCTTGCCGCCGTGATGCTGGGCGGTCGCGCCGCCGACATCGCGCTAGGGGAGGGCGCCCATGCTGGGGCCGCAGCCGACCTCGACAACGTCAACCGGCTGCTGCGGTCGGCCATGCTGGAGTTCGGACTTTTTGGTCCACTCACCACCGGCGTCAACAGCGATACCCGCAACTGGCCGAAGGCAGGTACCAGCCTGTCCGTCGCCATTGGCGAAGAGATCGAGCGGGCCCTCAGCCGTGCCGGCGAGATCGTCCGCCGCCGCCGCGACGATGTGTTCCGACTTGTGGAGGTCTTGCGCGTCGAACGGGTGGTGACCGGCGAGGGGCTGGCGCAGCTGCTCGAGCAAAGTGCGACTGTCGCGCACGACAACGGCGCAGATGCCACCTCCTCCATGCCGCGGGGTGCATGACCATGAACCTCGCACACGCCCGCCTCGCTGCGCATGCCTGGGACTACGCGCTCAGCCTGTGCATCCGCACTCTGCCGAGGGGTCCCGAGCGCGAGGCGCTGCTCGCCGCCGAGGAGCGGCCAACCGTCTCCAACATCCGCGCCGTGCTCATTCTCGGCCGCGGCAGCCAATGGCTGAACCTGATCGAATCCGCCCTCATCGAGATGGGCCTTGCCGCCATCGATGACATTCTGAAGGAAGCTGACGATGGACATCACGACTGAAACCCGCACCCTGATCGAAGCTGCACTCGCCGGCGATCCGGCTCTGGCCTCGCTCGCGGTCTCGGGGCAAACGCTGAAGACTTTGACCGCAACCATCGCTCCTGGCATCCCCGCCAATACGATCGGTGGCGCAACATATGGGCCGCAGCCTCCCTTCGCACGTGAGACGCTCATCGAGCTGGTCCTGCGCATGCAGCGCATCCGCTGGCGCCGCTTCAACCCGACGACACATATGCTGGTGCCGCCGACCCATGACGATCTGCTCGTGCTCCATGCGCGCCACGTCCGCGCCACGGTCGGCTTCGAATGCTTCCACGGCTGGGCCGATCTGCTCGATGCGCTGTTCACCTGGCTGACCGAAATTGCACCGGCGGCCGACTGGCAGCCTGTCCAGATCAAGGAGAAGTTCGCCACTCTGCGCTTCTACTGGACGGGCAACCTTCCCGGCCTTGCCAAGCAAGCGATCGAGGCCGCCGAGCATCTCTCCGGCCATGTCTGCGAGGTTTGTGGTGCGCCCGGCGCCCTTCAGAGCAACATGGGTTGGATGACGACACGTTGCAGGATCCATGCGGGATGATGGGCGCTAAGATGCCATCAGACCTTAGGCATCGCTATGAGACCGATCGAATCTCGTTCTCTCTCCGCACGAAGTCTCGTTCAGGGCCGAATTTCGGTTGCGCAAGGCCGCTAGAGCTGCCCAGGCAGTTAGCGCACTGAACGAGCATATTGCAGTCGCTACACGTGGAAGGCTTGCGCCCGAGGACATGCCATTGGAGGTACACAAGGTCGACCTGGTGGTCGACGCGTCGGACAATATTGAAACTCGACGCGCTGTAGCAATGGCATGCCTTGCAATGAGGCGTCCGCTGGTGACCGGCGCGGTAGGCCAGCTCGAGGGGCAGATTGCCGTATTTCTTCCGCGCGACGCTTTAGCGTTCCAAGGATTTGACCAGCTTTTCCCCGATACTGGCGCGGCTGCGACCTGCGAAGCAGTTGGAACCATCGGCGCGGTCACAGGGGTGATCGGGAGCCTGATGGCCATGGAGGCGATCAAAGCGCTCGCCAATCTGGGAACACCCATTGAGGGCCGAGTGATTCACTACAATGCCCTGGCGGGGACGTTTCGCGACACTCGTCTGGTCGAACAACGCCGGTTGCGAGTGCTCGTTGGCGGCTAGTTGCTTCGATCGCATAAACTGTCGGTCTGGCTCGCAAGCGGTACATGCCTGCGGGGCCGTTCACGTCCTCAGCGCGAGGGTGTAGTGCTAACGTATCTTCTCAAGTACGCTGTCGGTTGGCATCATCGACAATTATGGAGGACCAGCCGCAGCCAGTACGAGAGCAAGAATGGCAATCGATCAAAATCAAACGGGGAAGATCATCCGCGACCTGCTGCGAATTGCTAAAGTGGCGATGCCAGGCCGGCTCTACGACGAAGATCCACGCGTGCTCGTCGCTCGCGCTGCGTTGCGTGAGATGGAGGAAAGTGGAGCTCCGGCGCGCCCGCCAAATCTCACTAGCCGATCTCCGACAGTCAACTTATCGACGCTACCACCAGATCGAGCGGTCGAGATGTCTGCAAGAGGTGCCTCGTTCGTGATCGAGTTGCCCTGGGACATTGTCGACGCACTGCATGACGCGCAAAATGCGCTCGAGCGACTAGACCCGGCGGAAACAGTCGGGTTCGCCTTGCGTGACTGGCTGACCGGCCAAGGCTATTTGAAGCCGGCGGGCGAGCCCAACTAGCGGTCTAGCTCTATTTGGCCCGCGGCGGCCGTGTCCCTGCTGGCACAAACCACGCAGTTCGATCGGGCAAAGGGTGCAACTCGTTACGGAGCTCGTCGCCGAGCTTAACCGTGCGCCAGGTCTGGGTCTGCCGGATGCCGGCCGGGCGCCGTACGGTGAGGTGGCCGTAGTCGCCCGGTGTCGGCACCATGAGTTTGACCTCGAAATAGTACCGCTCTCCGCATCGGCACGGGAATGGTGGGTCCTCGCGTAAACGCCCTGCCGCCGAAAGAGCCGAGCCTGTTCTAGACGTGCCGGCGATGTGCCGGTCGGCCGCCGGCCTCTCGTAGCACGTAGGCGACCTGATACCCACATCAATTGCGTGCCCATCGCCCCTCCCAAATCTGACGATCTCATCGCGACTTGATCGCTGCACTATGCCGCGCGACTAGGGTCTTCCGTGCGCTCCCAGGGGCTCTATCTCGAAGTCCGCGCGCACCTGCCGCAGTCCCTGCAAAAGGCACTGACGGTGAAGGCCGGCGAACTCACGCTTCGGCTGTCTGCGAACCAGGCGGCGCCGTTCGCCGGTGCATGTGGGCAACAGCCGCGCTAAGATCGCAGGACTATCGGAATGAGCCGACCGTCGAGTTAGCCCGGTCTCCACTCGAAAGCGCCTAGTCCTCAATCCAGGTCCAGCCTTTCCAGGACCGATGGCGTCTCCCCAGCTTTGGCCTCAATTGGCTCAGCCCGACAAGCGCCCTGGAGGGCCCGCTCGGGTACCGCTCAAGGTCCTCGTCCGTGAATAGCTCGGGGTGCTCAGCGATGAAGCGGCGCAAATTGCGGAACCGATGCTCCGTGCCGTTAGGCGCTCTGAGGCAATACTGCCGGTCCGGTTTGCCGCCGCCGGCGGCCGGGGCGCCGCTCCAGCGCCATCCGTAAAATTCCGCCGTCTCATGCATATGACCTGGCCGCAGTCTCAGAAGGCCTGGATAGGCCATTGCCACCCCGTTGGGCAGGGTAGCGTCGAATTCAGCTGCGTGCTCCCGGACGAACAGGGCGAGATTGCGAAATTGATGCAGCGTGCCATCTGGCCCGGTCAGGATCCAAAGCTTCGCCCGCGAGTGAGTTGCAAACGGTCCGGACTTGGGTGACGAATGTAGCCCCTTGCGTAGTGCCGCTAGATGCTGAGCAGTTCGTTTGATCGGCATGCCACATAGCCTCGAGAGGTCTGCTACCTCACCAAACTAAGCGCTGGTCGCTGCAAATGGCACTCAAAAACGCGAAGAGGGCGATGCTACTCGCGTACTATCCGATCGGGCGCTGGGTACATTCTCACTCAGTATCGAAAGTCGGTAGGTCACATGATGCCGGTTCGTGCAAAGATGCCCGCCGTCGATTGCCCAGCCTCGATCATGTCACGCACATCGCCCTCCCCCTTGAGCTTGACCAGAGCATTTTCGATTGCTTCGCGAGCATGGGCGCGCGGGACGGCCAACACGCCGTCGAGATCACCAACAATGAGGTCGCCATTGTCAACACGCGTGCCATTGCTGAATTCTATGGCGCAACGATAGTCGATCACGCGCCCGCGCACGCGCTGGTCCTGCGCGTAGGCGCCCCGAGAGAACACCGGGAATGACTGCCCTTGTATTCCGCGTGTGTCGCGATGGAAGCCGTCCAGCACCGCGCCCGCCGCCTTGAGTTCGCGTGCGCGCGCGGTCATCAGTTCTCCCCAGAGCGCGTAACGTGGCGATCCTCCGGTACAAAGATAAACCTCGTCCGGCTTAAGATCGTCGAGAGCTTGAAACATCAATCCAAATGCAGCCGATTCCGCTTTCACGCCACTACCTCCCACGCAGTCTGCTTCGAGCACGGTAAGGGCGTAGCCCGCCAGCATATGGGAATCCTCAAGAGGCTGTAGCCCCGGCGGCAGGAACTGGTGCGTGTGCCCCATAGCGTCCAGCACGTCGCCAAGGAGCGCCGTACTCAGTTGCGTGCGAACGATGGTCAACAGGTCGACATCCTCGCTCATCGCATTCTCCTACTAGGTGGCTAGGCGACCTTGAAGGCGCGTAGTGCGTCCTCGTTGAGCGTCGCACCCAGACCAGGGGCGGTCGGCTTTTCGACCATGCCATCGACAAAGCTAAAGCCATCAACAGCGAGCTCCTTTCGCAACGTGTCGACACACAGTGCCGGCGGCAGGTACTCGATGAAGCGGCAATGCGGCGTATTGAACGCGAGGTGCGCTGTCGCGGTTACTGACACACCTGTTTTCCAACAGTGCGGCACGATGATGCGACCGCGATCGGCGGCCATGTCACAGACCGCCTTTGCTTCGCCAAAGCCGCCCACACGTCCGACGTCTGGCTGCGCCACATCAACGCGGCCGCGATCGATCAACTCTTCGAACTCGAAGCGGGTTGCCTGCCATTCTCCAGCCGCGATCTTCATCGGCGCTTCTTCATGAAGGCGCGCATAGTCGTCAAGCTTATCGATCCAGATCGGTGTCTCGAGGAAGAAGAGATCGAACTCCGCCCACTCCCGAACCGTGCGCAGCGCCGTTTCGGCATCAGGCCACATATACTGTACATCGACCATCAGGGCGATGTCTGGCCCCAACGTCTTGCGCACCGCCTCAACGACGCGGGTGTGGTGCTCGTAGGGCTCATTCATCCCGTCGTGCGCGTAGGGTCCATTCATGGTGACCTCGGCCTTAACTGCCTTGAACCCTAGATTGCGGGCGCGTTCGGCCCATTCGCATAGTGAATCCCGATACTCCTCCCAGCGACTGCCGCTTGGCTGCAGCGAGGCGTAGGGCACTACCTTTTCCTGCCGGGCGCCGCCCAGGAGTTCAAATATCGGCTTTCCCTCGGCCTTTCCCTTGATGTCCCAGAGCGCCATGTCGATGGCTCCCATCGCATGTATTACCGCTCCACGCCGGCCGGACATCGCCGACCCAATGTAGAGCTTGCGCCACAAGGACTCGATATCGAGTGGATCGGCTCCAATCAGCATGTCCCGTAAACTCAGTGCCATGGTGTGGGTGCCCGGCGCTTCAACGCATGCCTTGGCGATCCACGGATTGACGTCGGACTCCCCGATGCCACTCAGGCCCTCATCGGTGCGCACCACCACGATGAAGCTGTCCTGCGCCGACGAGGTACTGCCAGGATTCATATTTGGAGCCAGGAGGACGTGGCATTCGATATCTACGATCTTCATGATCGCTCCTTGTTGGTGAAGAACTAGCGGACCCCAGGTGCAGAAGCGCCATCCCAGCCCAAATGCTTGAGGAAATCGTGGGTTCGGGCGGCGGTAGGTGCCTCGAAGATTTGCTTCGGAGGTCCGATCTCGACCATGGCGCCCTGGTCGAACACGGCGACGCGTTGTGCCACCCGCGCAGCGAATGTCATCTCGTGGGTGACGACGACCATCGTCATGCCCTCGTCGGCCAGTCCCTTCATTACCGAGAGCACCTCGCCGATTGTTTCAGGGTCGAGGGCTGATGTCGGTTCATCGAACAACATCATGTCGGGCTGCATGGCTAGGGCGCGGGCGATGGCGACACGCTGCTGCTGGCCGCCGGACAATTCGGCCGGTCGAATTCGCACTTTGTCGGCGAGCCCAACCTTTTCCAGCAAGGCCCGGGCACGCTCATTCGCCTCTTCTGCCGGCAGCATCAGAATCTTGCGCGGCCCTACGGCAACATTGGCCAGCGCGGTCATATGTGGAAAGAGCTCGAAATTCTGAAACACCATTCCCATACGTTGGCGGACGCGGCGCAAATCGGTTTGGCGTGCGTGGACATCAGTCCCATCGAACATCACCTTTCCGTCGTCGATTGGCTCGAGGGCATTGATCGTGCGTAGCAGCGTGGATTTGCCCGAACCGCTAGGACCGATCAGGCAAACGACCTCACCGCGGTGAACCTCAAGCGACACGCCGTTGAGAGCTTGAACCTGCCCGTAGCGTTTGCGCACGTCGGTGACGCTAAGGATCGGACGCGAGTTTTCCGGCGTCGTCATTCCATTACCTTGAACTTGCGGTGAATCCAGTCGGTGAGCTTTGCCTGCGGATAGCCCATCAACCAGTAGAGAACGGCCATGGCTGTCAGTACTTCGAGGACGCGAAAGGTTTGAGAGCGCAACTGCAAGCCGACGTACGAAAGTTCCGACACGGCGATGATTGAGACCAGTGAGGTATCCTTGAAAAGGGATACCCAGGTGCTCGCCAGCGCCGGCAGCACGCGGTGCAGCGCCTGCGGGAGGATCACGATCCGCATTGCCTGCGAGCCGGTCATGCCGAGCGCAAGCGCCGCCTGGCGCTGGCCTGGGCGAATGGAATTGATACCTGAGCGGAACGTCTCGGAATTGAAGGCCGAGACATTGCATGCCAAGGCAGTCAGGCCCGCGGTGAACGCGTCGACGCGAAGATCGACCAGTACCGGCAACACGTAGAATACCCAGTAGACCTGGAGCATCACGGGCGTCGTGCGAAAGAATTCGACGAAGGCAGTTGCAGCACCGCGCACCACCGCAAACGGCGACAGTCGCATCATCGTTAGCAACAACCCGCCTGGAATGGCGACGGCCATGGTGGTCACGGCCAAGGCTATTGTCACGCCTGCGCCCTTTAGCAGCAACGGCCAGTTCTGTGTAATCACGCTCCAGTCGAAGGTCACGACGCACCTAGATGCGCCACGCGCTGGTAGAGGTGATCGACCGCCCTCGCCACGGGCCAGCTAAGCAGGAAATAGACCACCAGAACGACGGTAAAGGTTTCGAACGGATGATAGGTTTTGCCAACCACGACCTGGCTTTGATGCAGCAGTTCGGGGACCGCGATCACGGATGCAATGGCGCTGTCCTTGATGGTGATGACCAGTAGCGAGCCGAATGTTGGCAACATGCGGATCAGGGCCTGCGGCAGAATCACAATGCGGATGGCTTGTGTCATGCTCATGCCAAGTGCGAGCGCAGCGCGTGTCTGGCCCGGACGGACGGATGTAAGCCCCGCGCGCACAAGCTCAGCGACAAAGGCGCCCAGATGCAGTCCGAGGCCGATGATGCCGGCCGCCATTGGAGACAGGGACTGTCCGGTGACCAATGGCATGGCGAAGAATACCCAAACCAGGATCACCAGTTGCGGGATCGCACGCATGGTATCGACGTAAAGCGAGAGCACCACGTCGATCAGCCGGCCGCCGTAGGTTCTCAGGATTCCAACGACCAGCCCGATCGCGAAGCCGACGCCGATCGAAGCAAGGCTGAGCCAGACGGTGACGACGACGCCGCCCAGTAGGAAGCGCCAATAGCCAAGCAAGAAAGTGAAATCGAAAGTCAAGCGTCACCCGGGGCGCAGAGACGGCCCGCTGCCACGGGCCGTCGAGAGGCACTAAGCAACGATCAGCCGCCGCTGACGACTCGAACTTCCTCGGCGGTCACTTGCGGCTGGACCTCCGCGGCGACAGCGCGCAGCCATGCGAGGAATTCGGGTTGCCCCTTGTCAATGGCATGGCCTACCGGCGTTGCCATCTCCTGGCTCGCCAAGCAGTCAGACGGGAAGACAACCAGACCTGGCACTGCCTTCTGCACTTCGGGCCATTTGGTGTTGTCGAGCGGCGCGACATCAGCACGCTGCGACTGCAGTTCCTCGATCGGCGCCGTCGAACCGGTGCCACTGACCCCGCGCAGCTGCATCTTTGGCAGTTTCTCCTTGGCCCACGGTTCGACCGGCGTACCCACGAAGAATGCCATCGTGATGTCGGGGTTATTCAGGTCGTCCACCGTCTTCACGTTCTTCAGCTTGGGGTCCGATGCCATGCCGATGAGACAGATGCTCGACTTCGAATACACAACGAAGTCGACGACCTTTTCGCGCTCCGGTGTGATCGAGAGCGGCGCAATAGTGATATCAACCTGGCCCGTGGCAAGGATTGGAATCTTAGTCTCGTGGCTGACCGGTACGGTCTCGAGTTTCACCCCTAGGCGCTTGGCGTATTCGTTGGCGAGCAGCCAAGAAGGCCCGCTGAAGGGCTCCCCAGTCCCGCTGGTGTTTTCGACAAGCCATGGCATCTCGCCAAGCACGGCGACCTTCAATGTGCCGCGCGCCTTGATTTCGTCGACACGCTTGCTGACGCCAGCCGCCGGAACGTCAGTGTCCGCGGCAATCACGACGCTGGTCGTCAGCATCGCGCCAATTCCGATGAGCCCGGCGAGCAGGCCACCCACAACCCTTGAAGTCATCTCCTACCTCCTTTTGCCCTCGGCGTGAGGGACTGTGCCCTCCCCCGACGACAGCGGGGCGCGCGTGGCACGCCACAATTGCTGCACCCGTCCTTATCGTTAGTCAATAAGCTTAGCTAATTGTCGTTTCGCTAGTTGTATACAATTGGCAAGACGGGTAGCTTTTCCCCGCGGCGCCGAGTAGTCAGCCGCCATCGCTCCCATCGACTCGGGCTTCAAACTGACATGATGACCATCGACCAACCCCGAGAGCTGACGCTCGAGCGCCGCAAGAGTCTCGCTGAACAGATTTCCGACACGCTGGTCGAGGCCATCGGATTAGGCGTACTGCGGCCTGGCGAGCGACTCATGGAAGCCGACATCGCCACTCGCTTCAAAGTCAGCCGCGTTCCGGTACGCGAGGCTTTGAAGATCTTGGTGACCCAAGGGATCCTTGAGGGCGAGCCACATCGTGGGCTGCGGGTCATGGCGATCGACGACACAATGATCGGCCGCATCTGCGAGGCCAGGCTCGCGATCGAGTCAATCGCAGTCCATACGCTTTTGGAGACGCCAGACCACCTGCCCGAGCTTGAAGCCATACTCGACCTGCGCATTGCGCAGATGGCGACGGAAGTCCGTCGGCAGGATTTGACGGCGGTCAACCGTGCCGACCTGGGGTTTCATTCCGATCTCTGCCTGACGTCACGCAATAAGATCGTTTGGACCCTTTGGCAGGCGCTGTCCCGCCACGTTTGGATTGTGTTCGGACACGAGATTCTGACGGAGAGCGCCCTAGCTACCTTTGTCGAAGAGCACGAAGAACTGAAGGCCGACTTGGTGTCGGGCGACCGATCCCGCGCGGTAAACGCACTGCGCGCACACATCTTCCGGCAGCGACCGGACTTCCCGATGTAGGCCGCAACGGCACCTTATTGCCCGACGCTCCTTCGCATCGAGAATTTGCGGCACACAGAGCTCTTGTTCGCACTCATTTTGAATGCATAGTTGTCACAATATTTTCTGTGCAATGAAATGAGAAACATCTTTGGCCCAAAGCGTCAGTTACACCGAACTAACCTTTCTCGAGCGAGTGGCCCGCGCTGCGCGCGAGGAAACTTATTCGGCTGCCCTAGCATGGCTGCTGGACGATTTCTCTTCGCCGCTTCCCCTCGGGCAACGTGCTCGAATTGTGTGGCGCCTCGTTGGGCTACCCTCGACGACCTCCGGGCCCAACCTAGCCACCGCCCTTCTAGAACGATGGCCTACCTAGCTGAAGCTTTTGTGTCGCGATGCCAACAAGGCGGTGATCAGAGCTCGATCATTAAGGACGCTCGATCGACGAATCTGCCCGGCAAACGGATCATCGTCGCTACGCCGTCGATGTCATCTATCGCCGCAAGCATCGCGGCCCTACCCATTTGGTAGTAGGGCAGCTCCATAGTCGACAGGCCAGGCTTTAACAAGCTCGCGATAGGTTCGAGGTTGTCAAAGCTTACCACGGCAACGTCGCGTCCGACCCTTAATCCAAGTCCTGCGAGATCGAAGTAGACGTCCATCGCTAGGACGTCCTGCCCGCATATGATCACATCGGGACGGGACTTCACTGGCTCCGCCATTAGCTTCTCAAGGAGCTTGCTGGCGACGAACGTGACGCGGCCGCCGTTCTCTTCAACTGCTGTAAAGGTGCGCTCGCTCATGTCGATGCCGCGCTCGCGCGCAACGTCGGCTATACCGGAGGCGCGTAAACCAGCCGCGATGATCGTCTTTGGCAAGTTGAGAAAGACGGGCCTCTTGAAGCCTCGGGCGAATACGATGTCGGCGAGCCCGCGCGCGAGGGAATAGTCGTCAGGCACGACTGCTTTGTGTCGGCCTTCAGGATCAAAACAGTTCAACAGTACTCTAGGGATCGACGACGGTGGCAGCAGTACCGGTTGATGATAGCGAGTGGCATAGATCACCGCTTCCGCGCGAAACGCCGTGAGTTGAGAGTCGGCGAGGTGGTGGCTAGGACCGTCTTGCTCGATGTTGAACAGCATCATCTGCTTGCCGCGCTCCCACGCGGCGTCCTGGGCACCGCGAACGAGTTCGATGGACGATGAGGTCGTCGCAACTCGGTCGGCGAGAAACCCGATGACGTTGCTGCGCTGGCTGCGCATCATTAGCGCTGCCTGGCTGGGCTCGTAACCAATCTCAGCAATGATCGCTTCGATCCGGGCACGGGTCTTTTCGTTGACCAGAGGGTCACGATTGATGACACGCGATACCGTCTTCACAGACGTTCGAGCTCGTTCGGCGATTTCTTTCTGACTGGCCAACACTTACCCCTGTCAACGAGAGACATATCGCGACCGGCAGGCATCCCTTGCAAGCGGCAAGATTGCGTTTCACCCAACCTGGAAAGAGTATTCACCGGTCACAAACTCCAAAAAATGAGCCAAAGTGCCAATTGACAACGTGAGACAATAAGATCAGATGATGAAATCGTGATGACGAGGCGTTCCTTTGGGGTCGCCCGGCTTCAGTCACGCAACGGGAGGATCAGATGAAACTTGCCATTGTGGCCGCGCTCGCGGCCGCCTTTGTCAGCAGCGCCGTACTGGCTGCCGGCCCTACTATTCCGCCGAAGGGCGATATCGTACCGCGCGAGATCAGCTGGCTCGCCTCGCGTCCCAGCGATGGCCCAGTGTTGAGCACCGTCCGCAAGATCGCCGACGAGTACGCCGCGGCTCACCCGGGCTTCAAACTCGATATCATCGAGACGCCCGATCGTCCGTCGTATCTGCAAAAGCTCGAGACCTTGGCCGCTGCTCGACAGCTGCCCGAATTCTTCGACACCGATGCGACCCCGTTTGCTCAGAAACTGCAGCAGCAGGGTCTGATGGTTGACACAGCCGCGTTGCTCGACAGCTATGGAATTACGAGCCAGTTCCGCCCGGTCGCCCTCAACTATGATCGCTTCGGCGACGGCAGCCTCTACCTCATTCCGCTCGAGTTCGGCATGGAGGTCTTCTGGTACAACAAGGCGATGTTCACGGCTGCCGGCGTGACGCCTCCGAAGTCTCTCGATGACCTGCCGGCACTCTGCCCCAAGCTTGCGGCGACAGGCGTTCTCCCGATTGCACTTGATGGCGTTGATGGATGGCCGCCACAGCGAATGATTGCCTGGTACCCATTCCGTCTCGCCGGTGGCGACTATCTCGGCAAGCTCAAGAAGGGTGAAGCCAAGCTCTCCGATCCGATCGGCGTGAAAACGACCGAATGGCTCGAGAGCTTCGCAAAGAACGGCTGCTTCGCGAAAGACTTCTCAGCTCAGGGCTACACCGACGCGCGCGACCAGTTCACGCAGGGCAAGGCTGCCATCTACTACATGGGCACTTGGGAAACCGAGGCGATGATCAATCAGGCATCGCAGGCCGAGTCGGTGCGCGGCAATATCGATTACTTCACGTTGCCTCTGACACCCGATGCCAAGACCGGCGCCAATGAGTTCTTCGTCAACTCGGGCATCGGTATGGGCGTGAGTGCCACTGCGTTTGACCCGCTCGTCTATGACTTCGTCAAGTTTCTGCTGACCCGCTACGGCGAGCTCTACCCACAGACTGGTGCACTCTCTCCCATGACGGGAACTCCCGCCAAACTGCCCAACGACTCGCCGCTCTATGCGCGTATCGTCGACGAGATTCCTAAGCTCGGCGCCAACTACTCCGTTCCCTGGGATACTCAGCTTGATCCCAAGTCGAACACAGTGATGCAGCAACAGCTTACGCTGCTCCTTCAGGGCAACATCACGGCCAAGCAGTTCCAGGACACCGTGGACGCTGCGATCGCCGAGAACGCACCAAAGTTCTTCAAGTAGCTCCCTGCCTCCCAGACGTGCGATCGTGATGGCCGGGCGCTGGTCCGGCCATCAACTCCAAGGGGACGAAATGCTCTCGTACAAATCACGCATCGCGGTCCTCGTCTTCCTAACGCCACCGCTGCTGGCCTATTTCGTTGCGGTCGTCCTTCCTATCTTCCAGTCGCTCTACCTGAGCCTCTTCTCCTGGGACGGCATCTTCGACCCGGAGTTCGTTGGCCTCGGCAACTACGTGCACATGCTAACCGCCGATGCGTCCTTTTGGGGCTCGTTCGGTCGATCGCTGATCTACGTCGCGGTGACGCTGATCTTTCAACTCGGCGTTGCGCTCCTGATTGCCAACCTTCTGACGTATGCAACCAAGGGTCGCGAACTGATAAAGACGCTGACGGTCCTGCCGGCAATCGTGTCGACTGTTGCGATCGCACTCCTGTTTCGACGCCTGTACTCCTTCGATCCGCCGGGCCTCATCAATCAGCTTCTCGCTTGGTTCGGCCTAGGCGGCCTGGCGCGCCCGTGGCTCTCGGACCTGTCGACGGTGCTTACGGCAGTTTCCGTTCCCGAAGGCTGGAGGTTCTTTGGGGTCTACATGTTGATCCTCTATGGTGGACTGCTGGCGGTCCCCAAGGATCTCGAGGAAGCCGCCAAGCTCGACGGCGCGTCCGAATGGCAGATCTTTGCCTTTGTGCGCTTTCCCTACCTTCGCCCGGTCTGGATCACGACAATGGTTATGGCGACGACCAACGCTCTGCGTGGGTTCGACATCCCTTACCTTCTGACCAATGGCGGTCCTGGAGAGTCATCGGAGCTGTTGACGACGTACATGTACAAGACCGCGTTTGCGCACACTGACTTCGGATACGCCAGTGCGCTGTCAGTTGCGATCGTGGTCGAGTGCCTGATTGCCGTCGCGCTCATTCTCCTCATGGTTCGGCGAAAAGGGTTCACCCTATGATGTCCGGCGTGCTGACAGATCAGACCTCCATTCGCCCAATACGACAGGGCTGGCTCGCCCGGCTCAACCTCCAGCATGCGATTTCGCAGGTAATCATCGCTCTGGTCGTGATTGTGCAGGTCTATCCATTGCTCTGGATTCTGCTGACGGCCCTGAGGCCCGCGCAGGAGTTTGCGGCGGGATCGCCCTTCGCCCTGCCGAGCAAGATCACACTCGAGAACTTCCAGCGGGCGTTCGCAGAAGGGAACCTCGGACGATACCTGTTCAACAGCTTCGTCGTGACGGTCACCGCCGACGCCCTAATCGTTGCGCTGGGTATGATGGCCGCCTATGCCATCCAGGTAATCGGCTTCAAATACAGCCGCGCGGTCCTCGGCCTTTTCGTCGTGGGCATCATCGTACCCGCCCACGTCACGTTGGTGCCACTCTTTCTCAACTACCGAAACCTCGGCCTGCTCAACAGCTATTGGTCGATCATCGTACCGCTTGTCGGCTTCTCGCTACCGATGTCGGTCTACCTGTTCCAGAGCTTCTATAGCTACATCCCACGTGAACTCTATGACGCGGCAACGGTGGACGGCGCCGGGCCTTATCGCACGTTTTTCTGGATCACCGTTCCGATGTCGGTGAACACCATCGTAACAGTCGTGTTCGTGAACACTATCTTCATTTGGAACGACTTCATCTTCGCCAACACCTTCGTTCTCGATCGCGACATGAAGACTGTTCCTCTTGGGCTTCAAAGCTACATGGGGGCGATGGGCTCGATTGACTGGACCGCAACTTTCGCCGCCGTCTGCGTGACCCTCACACCGCTGCTACTCGCGCTTCTCGTGCTCAATCGCGCCATCATCTACGGCATTCAGGGCGGCGCGACCAAAGGCTGATCGCAAATAGGACCATGACGTTGACTACCGAAAGAAAATCCGCCGTTGCCATGAACTTTGCTGACGTTCGCGATCCACGAACCGATGGACCGCAGGGCGACGCGATTCCGTTCTTTCACGAAGGGCGATACCATCTCTATTACCTTGAGGCTCCGACCGGGAAACTGGACCAACCCGACCGGGGCCGAACACCATGGCGTCATGTTGTCAGTGACGACTTGGTGCATTGGGACGATCTCGGCATCGCGCTGCCGCTCGGGATCGACGATGACCCGGACATCGACGGAATCTGGACAGGATCGGTCGTCGTCGCCAACGGTATAGTCCACATCTTTTATACGGGTGGCAATCGTCCGCGCGAAACGCCGCAAACGATCTGCCATGCGACAAGCCACGATGGCATCACCTTCGTCAAAGATGCGTCCAACCCGCTCTTTGGTCCGGATCAACGCTGTTTCGAGGCGCGAGACTGGCGCGACCCATTCGTGTTCTGGAACCCGACGGAGCAACAATATTGGATGCTTCTATCGGGACGCGTAACGGAAGGCGCCCCTGGCCGGCGTGGCGTCATTGTTCTGTGCACATCGCCCGATCTCAGGCAGTGGTCTGTTCAGGAGGAGCCATTCTACGCACCCGGCAACACCTACTGCATGGAGTGTCCCGAGCTCTTCGAGCTTGGGGGCAAGTGGCGGCTATTGTTCTCCCGGTTTTCCGAGCAAGCGGCGACGATCTATCGCGACGCCGATTCCCTGACGGGGCCATGGCGCACCCCCTCTCACCCCGCGCTTGATGGAGCTCGATGGTACGCGGCCAAGTCATTGACCGACGATCTTGGTCGCCGAATTGCGTTCGGCTGGGTGCATGACCGTCGCGGCTTTTCAGACGAAGGTGAGTGGCTCTGGGGCGGTGATATGTGCCTCCCACGCGAAATCTATCCTCAAGGTAATCGCCTCTATGTCAGGGTACCGGACGAGATCGAGGGCTGGCTGAACCAAGAACGTGAGCTTGGTATCCTCCCCGTTGAAGGGTGCTGGGATGCCGGAAGGGCCATTGCCTTAAGTGGCTTTGCATCGGCATCTCTCGAGATGCCAGACCCAACGCCTGAACTGCGTCGTCTGACGGTGATTGCCTCACTCGAAAATCTGCGGGGTGGGGTAGGGCTTGCACTCCACTCCGACCAGTCGTTGACGCATGGGGTCGCGATCTTCGTCGACTCGGAGTCTGGTCGAGTGTCGCTCACTGACATTGTTGCTGGTCGCGAAGCCGATCGTTCACCTGAGCCACTGGTGACCAATTGGATCGCACCTCGATCGACCGGAGACATCCGGATCGACGTCTATCTTCGCGGTGACGTCCTTGAGGTCTTTGTCGACCGCCAAGTGGCACTCACCCACCGCTCGTACAGCTCCGAACCTCTCAATCCCATCGTCTATGTCGAAGACGGCACGGCCAATGTGAGAGCTAGTCTCTCAAGCCACCGCGGAACCGCGAAGTGACCAGCGACGAGCCGTTTCGTCCCCGGTTGCATTTCACTGCCAAGGCCGGGTGGATCAATGACCCTAATGGTCTGATCAAAATCGACGACGAGTGGCACCTGTTCTATCAGCACGAACCGCATTCAACCGTCCACGGCCCGATGCATTGGGGACACGCAAGCAGCCACGACCTCGTGCACTGGAATGAGCATCCCGTTGCGCTTTACCCAGATGCCCTCGGCACCTGCTTTTCTGGAAGCGCCGTCGAAACGCAGAGCGGCGACATTAAGCTGCTCTACACGGCCCACCGAACGGACGATCAGGGTCAGGACCTCCAGGTCCAGTGCCTGGTGCACGCAGATCGGCAACTGACGAGCTTCGAGCGGGAGAGTTCCAACCCAATCGTTACCAACCCAGGGTTGGCCGCCTTCCGAGATCCAAAGGTCTTCTGGCACGGGCCCACGCGCCGATGGATTATGGTTCTCACACATGGCCAATCAGTTGGAATTCGATCGTCATCCGATCTCGTCGACTGGCGATTCGAGAGTGAGTTTGGCGCGAGCGAGGGGCGGCATGGTGAAGGCCCATGGGAATGCCCCGATCTCTTCCAGCTGAGGACCACGAATGGCGTAAGCCGGTGGGTATTGATGGTCGGCATAGGGACCGATGGTCCCGGCGGGGGCTCGGGTACCCAATACTTCGTAGGTGAATTCGACGGGCGCCGCTTCATCAACGAGAACGCCCCCGATGTCGTGCTCTGGGCCGACTTGGGGCGAGACTACTACGCGGCACAGTCGTTCTCTGGCGCCTCCGAAACTGTCACTATCGCCTGGGTGAGCAATTGGCAGTACGCAAACCAGACGCCAACACGGGAGTTTCGGGGGGTGATGAGCCTGCCACGCGAACTGACGTTAGTTCGCATGCAGGAAGGGCTGCGGCTAAGACAGCGCATTGCCCCAACAGTGGCGGCGGCTTTCGAGATTGTGCGATCGGGGGAGAACCCAACAAGCGGCACATATTGCTTGCTAACACAGTATGACCCCGGCGCGACCAAGGTGATGTCCGTTACGCTCTTCGACGAGCCGACGCCGATCGTCACGATCACCCCTTTAGGGGAGGGAAAGGTGCGGATCAGAACGCTGAGAGAGTCCGTTGGTCAAATCTCGCAATTCGCACATGATTACGCGGTTGACGTTGTTCTCAGCGGGCCAATCAACATCGAAATCTTCGTTGACAACGGGATTGTCGAGTTCGGCGTGGGCGGCGTGCTTTGGCTGACTAACCTCCACTTTCCGCCCAAGCCGGCTGGCCGTGTAGAAGTAACATTCGACGACGAGGGTAGCCCGTACAGGGCAATCGCGTAGTCCAGCAGGCCTGTGGGAGAGCAGCCGGCTAGCGCGCTGCCGACGCGGCGGTCCGAATGACACATTCTACGGAGTCTGTGATGTAGAACGCTATCCTATTGAAAACGAATCAGGTATTGAACGGCGGGACATAGGTGCCGTGGCTGTCATCACAAAACCTTAGAGCCGCTGGCACAAAATGATCCAGGCGGATATCGCGCCCAAGCTCCCCTTTGGCCGCTTAGAACTTCGTCGTGTCAACACGACGCTTCGCCAACGGCACAAAGTGCGCGATCTCTGATGTTCGCTCAAAGTTCAGTTACTCAACTTCCGCTTTTGGCGCGAAGCGGACGTTAACCATGCGACGGTGGCCCAGCGACGCTGAAGTCGTGGCCTCAAATGTCTTTTGGGTTAACTGCCGCTCTTGGCCCAGCGCAGACGTTGAGAACTGTCGACGACGAAGCTATCTTGTCTCCAGCGAATTCGTACTTTTGGGCCGAACTGGCCTGTCGCGGCGGAAACGAGGAGGCGGCTAAACGTGAGCCTCGACAACCGCATTACATTGTCGAAGACGAGTTCTTGGGCGGTGGTGAACGCCAGTCATGTGCTCGAACCCAAGCGAACCGTAGGGGATTTCTGGCGAGTAGACTTTCCCGCAGGGCGACTCCGATCTCCGGGGCATCGTGACGGTTTTCGCCTTGGCGGGCGCGACAATATCAATGTTCTACTCGAACCCGACGGCAGCGACGTTGATCGAACTCCTTGTCTTTGCCCTG
>JBDZVC010000361.1:0-4435 GCA_040255475.1 Phyllobacteriaceae bacterium
GATGAACATGATGGAGCAGGTGCTCGACGTCCCGACGCAGGAGGTGATCACCCGCGACAACGCCACCGTGGCGGTAGATGGGGTCGCATTCTATCAGGTGCTCAACGCGCCGCAGGCGGCCTATCAGGTGTCGGGGCTGCAAAACGCGATCCTCAACCTGACCATGACCAACATCCGTTCGGTGATGGGCTCGATGGTTCTGGACGAACTCCTGTCGAACCGCGACGCCATCAACGACAGGCTGCTCCATATCGTCGACGAGGCGGCCAATCCGTGGGGCATCAAGATGACCCGCGTCGAGATCAAGGACATCAACCCACCGGCCAATCTCGTGGAATCCATGGCCCGGCAGATGATGGCGGAACGCAACAAGCGCGCACAGATCCTCGAGGCGGAAGGCCTGAAGCAGGCACAGATCCTCGAGGCCGAGGGGCGGCGCGAAGCCGCCTTCCGCGACGCGGAGGCGCGAGAGCGCGCGGCGGAAGCCGAGGCGAAGGCCACGCAGGTCGTTTCCGAGGCGATCGCCAAGGGCGACGTGCAGGCGGTGAACTACTTCGTTGCGCAGAAATACACCGACGCGCTCGCCAAAATCGGCTCATCGAGCAACAACAAGGTGGTGTTGATGCCGATGGAGGCATCCTCCCTCATCGGCTCGTTGGGCGGCATCGGCGCTATCGCCAGGGAAGTATTCGGCAATGGCGCGGAGCAGACCCCGCCGCGCCGGGCGTCTTCGGGCAGACCGCCGGTAACCGGTCCCGACAAGGCCTAGACAGCCATGCTGACACAAGCCCTTGCCGATCTCGGCGAATGGAACTGGATCGTTCTGGGCGTCGTCTTGCTGGTGCTCGAAATCCTCGTTCCCGGCGTCTTCCTGCTATGGATCGGCATCGCCGCCATCCTGACCGGCGCGCTGTCGCTGCAACTCCTCTGGCTCGATGTCTGGGGCTGGCAGGTGCAGGTACTCGTCTTCCTGGCGCTGTCGCTGGTCTCGGCTTATATCGGCGCCCGCATCATGGGGAAATCGGACGGCTCCGACACCGACGAACCGCTGCTCAACCGCCGCGCCGAGCAACTCGTCGGCCGCACGGCCACGCTGGAAGCGGCGATTGTCAATGGCCACGGCCGCATCCGCCTCGGCGACACGCTATGGCGCGTCAGCGGACCCGACTTGCCTGCAGGCACGCATGTACGCGTCAAGGCAGTGGAAAATGGCCAACTGGTCGTGGAAGCGGCCTGACGGTCAGGCGGTCCCGATGCGCAGCAGATCGTGCAGGTGCACGATGCCGAGCGGCTTCTTCCCGTCGGCGACGATAAGGGCCGTGATAGAGGACGAATTGATGATCTGCAGTGCCGTGGCGGCAAGCGTGTCGCGGGCGACCGTCTTCGGTTCGTGCGTCATCACCTGATCGACCGTCATCGAGAGCAGGTCGCCTTCAACATGGCGGCGCAAATCGCCGTCGGTAATGATGCCGGAGAGCGTCCCTTCCGGCCCGACGACGCCGACACAGCCAAATCCCTTTCGCGAAATCTCCAGAATGGCCTCGCGCATCCCTGCCCCCGAAGGCACCAAAGGAAGCCGCTCGCCGGTGTGCATGATCTCGCTGACCTTGAGGAGGTTCGCACCAAGACGCCCGCCGGGGTGAAACGTATGGAAATGATCGGAGGTGAAGCCCCGCGCCTCAAGCAGTGCGATGGCGAGCGCGTCACCGATGACAAGTTGCATGAGGGTTGATGTCGTCGGGGCGAGCCCATGCGGGCAGGCCTCGCGAACACGAGGCAAGAGAAGGATGATGTCGGCTGCGCGCGCCAGCGCTGATTCCGCGCCCGACGTGATCGCGATCAGCGGGATCGAGAAGCGCCGCGAATAGGCGATGATCCCGTTCAACTCGACCGTTTCCCCTGACCATGACATGGCAATGATGGCGTCGTCCTGAGCGATCATTCCGAGATCGCCGTGATTGGCTTCCGCCGAGTGGACGAAGAAGGCCGGCGTGCCGGTCGAGGCAAGCGTTGCAGCAAGCTTCGAACCGATATGGCCGCTCTTGCCGACGCCGGTGACGATCACCCTTCCCGCAATGCCGGCAATGCATTCCACCGCACCCGCGAACGGCTCAGCCAGCCCGTTGTCAAGTGCCTCCGCAAGCGCGGCAACGCCGGCCTGTTCGGTGTTTACAGTTCTTACCGCGGAGAGGATGGCGGCACGCTTGTCGTCGGGCTTCAGCATGAGAATTCCGTGCATGGCTTGCTCTACCCGCTTCGGTCCGCGCTGTCCAATATAGAGTTCGGTCCCGGATGCTGGTCGCGAAGCCCTGCCTCAACGCTCCATTAACCATCCGCATTTACGGTTCGGTAAAGCTTTCGCACCCCGCGAAATCGGTCTGCCGGAAACCATGTCGCGTCCAGGAAGGGTCATTCGAGCGAGCGTGTGCGGCACGCGCCTGGCGGCGGTGCTCGCCATGGCGTGCGCAAGCGTCGCCACGGCGCCGGACGCGGCGGTGGGGCAGGCGCTAGCGCTCCGCGGCACCGATTCCCCGGACCAGGCGAGTAATCGATTTTCCGTTGCTGGTCCCTTCGAAGACGACCCGCTGGCAACGCGCTTCGACGACACCGGCGGATATACCGCAAGCGGCACCGGCACTTCGCAGCAATCTGATGGTGTCCAGACTGGCCTGCGCACCACGCTGGACACCGCTTCCGGCGCTGCCGCCAACGCCGAACAGGACCCGTTCACCGCGGCCAGTCGGACGGCCGCCTCGACCGACACCGCAAACGACACGAACGAAGAACCGGACGGCTCTTCGGGAGCGGCGACAGCAACCCCGCCCGATCCGGATATGGATACCGATGGCGGCGTCGCGAACCCGGATGATCTGGCCACACCGGCAAAGCCCGCAGCCGCATCGGTCCCCAACCTTGCACGGCAGGACGACGCCGACACCACCGGCACGCCCCCTGTCCGCTCGATCGACCTGAACGACCAAGACCGCAACAGCCGCGCCGAAAGGGTCAACCAGCGGGCGTCGGCGATCGAGGGCCTCAGGCGACGGCCGGAAGACGATCCCTATGCGCCTCTCGGCATCCGGGGCGGCGGCTTCATCCTCCGACCGTCCCTCGAGACCGGGTTGACGGCGACGACCAATGCCAATTCCAGCGCCGGCGGCAAAGGCGCCGTCCTGTCGGAAAGCACGCTGCGGCTCAACGCGACCTCCGACTGGTCGGACAAGACAGCCACGATCGAAGCCTATGGAACCTGGCGGAAATCGATTTCCGGACAGGACGTCTCGGAACCGTCGGTCGGCATCAATGCGAGCCTCGAAGTACCGCTCGGCAACGACTTCGTTGCGCGCGGCACCCTCGGCTACAGCCTGCTCCCCGAGAGTTCTTCCTCGCCGGGCTTCCTCGTTGGAACTGTCGGTGAACCGCTTACCCAGACGATCACCGGCAGCCTCGGCCTGGAGAAACAGGCGGGGAAACTACGGCTCGGCCTGACCGGCAATGTGGAGCGCGAGACCTATGGCGATGCCGACGTCGTCGGCGGCGGCACCGTTTCCCAGCACGACCGGGATTCGACGCTGATCTCCACGACGCTGCGCGCGGGTTATGAGATTTCACCCACACTCGTGCCATTCGTGGAAGGCGAAATCGGGCGCCGCTATTACGATCTCACGACCGACACTGCCGGCTACCGCCGCTCCGCCGACCGGATCGGGTTACGCGCGGGCATCGCGCTCGATCTCGGCGACAAGCTGCGCGGCGAGCTCTCGGCCGGCTATCTCCGGGAAAAGGCCGACGACCCGCGCCTTCCGGCTATCGCCGGCCCGTCTATCGCGACCGCGCTCAACTGGTCGCCGGTACGGGGCACCACAGTGGCACTCAACGGTTCGACGACCGTCGAGGGCGCCACCACCGCCGGTGAAAGCGGGTCGCTGCTCTATTCGGCCGACCTTTCGATCGAACGCCAGATGCGCGCCAACCTAATCGGCACCGCCTCGGTCGGCGGCTTCTACCGCGATTATATCGGCATCGACGGCCACGACGTCGGCTGGAACGCCACGCTCGGCTTCACCTATTGGCTGAACCGCTATTTCGGCCTCACCGGCCGCCTGCGCCACGAGCAACTGGTCAGCAACCTGCCCGATCGCGACTATAAGGCCGAAAGCGTATTCCTCGGCGTCAAGGTCCAGCGGTAAGAGCAATTGCGAAGAATGGTTGATGCCGATGGTGCCGACGCTTCGCTCTTGTTCGACCCTTGAATGGAGCTTCCATAATCGCACCGTTTGAAGCAGATCCTCGGGACAAGCCCGAGGATGACGGCGGTGCATGCACCTTCAGCCGGTAGCCTTCTGGCGCTCCGTCGGATGCATCTCGCTGAAAAGCTCGTCGATCAGCGCGCTGATCCTGTCGCGCATCTCGGCGTTCCACAGCGCAAAGGCGA
>JBDZVC010000362.1:0-4419 GCA_040255475.1 Phyllobacteriaceae bacterium
ATCGCGCTCGGCCTGCCGGAGAATTTCCGCCGCGCCGGCAAGCTCGGCAAGGCCGGATCGGCTTTTACCGGCATCGACGGACCGGGCGCGGTCATCTCGGGCTCCTGCTCGCGCGCCTCGCAGGCACAGCTTGCCAAACATCTCTCCCGCCATCCGGGACTTGCAGTCGCGCCGGAGGCGGTGCTCAGCGGCGATTTCCCGGCCGCGGCCGCCCGCGATTTCGTCATGTCGCATCGTGACGACGCACCGATCGTCTATTCCACCGCGGCACCCGAGGCGGTCGCCGACGCGCAGCGGCGTTTCGGCCGCGAAAAGGTAGCGGACGCCATCGAACGCTTCTTCGGCGAGCTCTCCAGGGAATTGGTCGCGGCAGGCATCACCCGGCTCGCCATCGGCGGCGGGGAGACTTCGGGCGCTGTCGTCGCCGCGCTCGGCCTCGACCGCCTCGCCATCGGCCCGGAGATCGATCCCGGCGTGCCGGCGCTTGCGGGAACGGTCGCCGGCAAGCCGATCCGTATCGCGCTCAAGAGCGGCAATTTCGGCGCCGTCGATTTCTACGACAAGGCGCTCAGCGTCATGGCGAAGACATGAGGACGATCATGGACGAAGCCGATCTCCGCGAACGCACGGTCAAATGGGGCCGCTCACTCTTCGAGCGGGGTTTCACCGTCGGCTCCTCCGGCAACATTTCGGTGCGCTGCGGCGACGGGTTCCTGGTGACACCGACCAATTCCTGCATGGGCTTCCTCGACGCGGCACGGATCACGAAACTCGATACCGAGTGGAACCTCGTATCGGGAGATGCGCCGACGAAGGAAGTACCGCTCCATCGGGCCTTCTACGAGGGCCGGCCGCAGACCGGCGCGGTCGTACACCTGCATTCGACCTTCGCCACCGCGCTTTCCTGCCTCGCGGATGTCGATCCCGAAGACGCGATCGCGCCGATCACGCCTTATGTTGTGATGCGGGTCGGGCGCGTGCCGGTGCTTCCCTATACGATGCCGGGTTCGGCGGACGTCGCGCCGTTCGTGCGGGCCCGAGCCGCCGACCATGCCGCTGTCCTGCTTGCCAATCATGGGCCGGTGGTTGCCGGCACGTCGCTCGAAAGCGCCGTCTTCGCCGCGGAAGAACTGGAGGAAACGGCAAGGCTCCTCATCCTGACGCGCGGGCTCAACGTGCGTCACCTAGATCCGACCCAGATCGCGACCCTCAACACGAGGTTCAAGCTGAAATGACCCCTCGCCTTTCCGCCAATCTCGGCTTTCTCTGGCCGGACCGCCCGATCCTCGACCGCATCGATGCTGCCGCTGCCGCAGGCTTCAAGGCCATCGAACTGCACTGGCCCTATGACACCCCGGCAGAGGAGGTTCGGGCACGCTGCGAACGCCATGGCCTGCAACTTCTCGGTATCAATACGGTGCGCGGCAAGCCCGGCGAAAACGGCCTCGGCGCGCTCGCCGGCCGCGAAGCGGAGTTCCAGGCGGCGATGGACCAGTCGATCGCCTATTGCCGGGAGGCAGGCGGAACGTCCGTCCACTGCATGGCGGGGTTCGTCCCACCCGAGGCAAGGGAAGAGGCCGGCCGCGTTTTTGTGAAGAATTTGCGCGAGGCATCGGACAAGGCGGCCCCGCACGGCCTGACGCTCCTTCTGGAAGCACTCAATCCGCGCGACGCGCCGGGCTACTTCTATTCCACGCAGGCCGAAGCCGCGCGCATTCGCGAGGAAGTCGGCCGGCCCAACGTGAAGCTGATGTTCGATGTCTATCATGTCGGCGTGAGCGAGGGTGACGTCCTGCGCAAGCTGATGCATTTCATGCCCGTGATCGGCCACGTGCAGATCGCCGCTGTTCCAAGCCGTGCCGAGCCCGACGAGGGCGAGATCGACTATCGGGCCGTCTTCGCCGAACTCGACAGGCTCGGCTACGAGTGCTGGGTCGGCGCTGAATACAAGCCGCGCGCGGATACCGACGACGGCCTTGGCTGGATACTGCGTCTGGGTATACCGCTTTGAGAAGCGGAAGCGTCGGAGCGCTGTCGCGCGGCGGCGCCGGAGGAGTTTCATGCGATGGCGAAGATAGCCGCCACTCTCGTTGAACGCCTGCTTGCCATATCCCACGCGCTTGCCGGACATATCGATCCCGGCGAAGCGTTCGGGGCGACCGCGGCCGAGATCGGCACGATCATCCCGCACGATCATATGGACGTGGCGATCCTCCTCCATGACGGACAGCAGCACGTCTGTTACGAGGCCGGCTTCCACACGAGCTGGAGCACACTCGCCCAGACACCGCTGCCGATCGATGTCAGCCCCGTCCGTTCGGTGCTGCGCGGAGAAACACCTTTTCTCCTGACGGCGGATGCGCTGGAAGATCCGCGCTTCCATTTCGACGGCGCCATCGACGAGCCGATCTATTCGGCTGGCTTGCGCAGCCGCATCATCGTGCCTCTGAAGGCGCGCGGCGCGATCGTCGGCGCGCTCAACATCAGCAGGCATACGCCCCACTGCTACACGGCCCATGATGTGGAGGTCGCCCAATACTGCGCCGATTTCATCGCGCCTTATATCTACGCCCTCATTCAGAGCGAACAGGCGCGTCGGGCAATGCTTGCGGAAAACGAGGCACGCAATCGCAAGGAGCTCCTGCGTGTCCGTGCCGCGCGGCTGACCGAAGGCATGGAGCGCGAAAGACGCCGCATCGCCATGGATATCCATGACCAGACGCTGGCCGATCTGTCGCGCATCGTCCGTCAGGTCTCGGCGCTTCATCATCAGGGCGTGGCGCGCGCCGCCCAACTCGCGGAACTCGAACACGAGATCGTCAACTGCCTGACCGAACTGCGCCATATCGTGGACGACATGCGGCCGGGCGTACTCGAGCTGTTCGGCCTGCGCGATGCCATCGAGGCGCACCTGAACCGCAGCGTCAGCCGCGCGACACCGCCGATCGCCGTCCATATGCGGGACCAGAGCGACGGAACCGCCGACATGCTGCCGGAGCGTATTCGCACCGCCCTCTACCGGATCGCGCAGGAGGCGATCAACAATGCAGTGCGGCACGCCGCGCCCGGGCGGATCGACGTCGCGCTTCTCACCGTGGGCTCGACGCTCCGGATTACGGTCACCGACGACGGCTTCGGCTATCGCCCGACGGAGGCCGACGAGGGTGGCGGGATAGGCCATATGCATACGCGCGCTGCGCTCATCGGCGCCAATCTGCGGGTCGAGCCCGGAAAGGAGAACGGCACCCGCGTATCCGTGGAGATCGCACTTGAAGGCACCGCGCCGATCTCCCTCGAGGCGAATGTCATGGAGCAAGTCTGATGCTGGTCATGGTCGCCGAGGATGACGGGCTGCATCGTGCCTTCGCGCGCTCGACGATCGAGCAGATCTGGCCCGGCGAGGCCGAGGTGATCGAGGCCGGCGACGGGGACGAGGCAATCGAAATCGCCGCGCGACTGAAGCCGCCTTTCGTCGTTCTCGACCTGCAGCTTCCGAAGGCTACAGGCATCGACGTGGCACGCTCCATCTGGAGCCGGCGCGCGGAAACCCATATCCTTTTCTGGTCGAACTTCGCCGACGAATCCTATGTACGCGGCGTGGCGCGGATCGTCCCGCCAGGCTCGGTCTACGGCTATGTCCTGAAATCGGCTTCGGAAGAAGGCATGCGTTCGGCCTTGCGCGGCGTCTTCAGCGAAGGCCACTGCATCATCGACCGCGAGGTGCGCGGCATCCAGCACCGGGTGCAGGACCGGCTCGAAGGCATCACGGACGGCGAGTATGAGAGCCTTATCGATATCGCGCTGGGGCTGACGGACAAGGCGATCGCCATGCGCCGCGGTCTCTCGACGCGCGGCGCGCAGGCTCGCATACGGCATCTCTACGAGAAGCTTGGCATCGCGGCCGGCGAGGACGGCGCGGACGCGGCTTCAATCTTCAATTCGCGCACGCGGGCGATCTATCTGGCGCTGGCTCGCGGCCTCGTCAATGTCGATGCGCTCAGACGCGAGCAGCGGCGGCTGGATGCATGGCTCGGCGATGATGCCCAACACTCCGAAGACGATTGACCAGCCGGCGAATGAAGTGTGCGAAAGCACAGTCGAAGGTGCGCTTACCCACCTATTCGGCTACGCGCAGCGGGCCTAGCTTTCCCGAATAACAAGAACAATCCGGGAGGGCGTCCATGCCGTTCGTCAACATACGGATACTGAAGGGCCATTCGCAGCAGCGAAAGGACGAGATCGCCCGGCGCGTCACCGAAGCCGTCAGCGAGGTGGCAGAGCTTCCGAAAGAGGCTATCTGGGTCGTCTTCGAGGACGTGACCGCGCCTGACTGGTATGTCGGCGGCAAGACAGTCGAGAAGCCGGCGAGTTGAACGCCATGTCGCGGAAGAACGGCGATGCGGATTTCGGCGATGTCGT
>JBDZVC010000363.1:0-4417 GCA_040255475.1 Phyllobacteriaceae bacterium
GCCGCTTGGCGAGCGAGCGGGCGAGCGCCACGCGCTGGCGCTGGCCGCCGGAAAGTTGGTGCGGCTTGCGCCGCGCGAATTGCTCCAGTCTTACAAGCTTCAGCATGGAGGCGACGCGTTCGGCGATCCCGGCCTTCGGCATGCGGTCCTGCTTCAAGCCGAAGGCGATGTTCTGCTCGACCGTCATATGCGGGAAAAGCGCGTAGGACTGGAACATCATGTTGACCGGCCGGCGATAGGGCGGGATGCCGCGCAAATCCTGGCCATCGAGCAGGATACGCCCGGCCGTCGGCTCCTCGAAGCCGGCGAGCATGCGCAGGAGAGTCGATTTCCCGCAGCCGGAGGCGCCCAGCAGCGCGAAGAACTCGCGTTCGTAGATGGTGAGCGAGAGGTTGTCGACGGCGGTGAAGTCGCCGAACTTCTTGGAGACGTTCTCGAAAGCGATATAGGGCTTCGCGGCGGGATCGTTCCACGGAGCGAAGCTGCGGCGGATGCTTCCTAACGATGGCATGGCCCCTCCGCCTGTTCGCCGTTCGTCATCAGCGCGCCCGGCAGGCTGTCCACCGGCGCGCGCGAAAGCGATCAGTGGCCCGTGACGACCTTGGTCCACATGCGGGTCATGAGCCGCTGGGTCTTCGGATCGAGCGGCGAGGTCGTATAGAGCTTTTGCAACACCTCCTCGGTCGGATAGATGTTGGGATCGTCGAGAACGTCCTTATTGATGAATTGCTGCGAAGCCTTGTTGCCGTTGGCGTAATAGACGTAGTTGGACGACTTGGCGATCACCTCCGGCTTCATCAGATAATTGATGAATTCATAGGCCTCTGCGACATGCGGGGCGTCGGCCGGCACCGCCAACTGGTCGAACCACATCTGCGCGCCTTCCTTGGGAATTGCATAGCCGATCTCGACACCCTGCTTGGCCTCGTCGGCGCGGTCGCGCGCCTGCAATACGTCGCCGGAATAGCCGATCGCCACGCAGATATCGCCGTTCGCCAGCGCGTTGATGTATTCCGATGAATGGAACTTGCGCACATAAGGCCTGATCTTCATCAGCAGTTCCTCGGCCTTGTCGAGGTCGTCCTTGTTGTGGCTGTCCGGGTCGAGACCGAGATATTGCAGCGCAGCTGGCACGATATCCGTCGGCGAATCGAGGAAATGCACGCCGCAATCCTTGAGCTTGGCCATGGTTTCGGGATCGAAGACGGCCTTCCAGCTATCGATCGTATCGGTGCCGAGCGCCGCCTTGATCATCTTCTTGTTGTAGCCGATGCCGACCGTTCCCCACATGTAGTTGACGGAATATTCGTTGCCGGGGTCGTAACGGGCCGTCTGCTTTGAAATGAAATCCCACATGTTCTTCAGGTTGGGCAATTTCGACTTGTCGAGCTTCTGGAAGACGCCGGCCTGGACCTGGCGCTGGAGGAAACTCGCCGTCGGGACCACCACGTCGTAGCCAGTGCCCCCGGCAAGCAGCTTGGTCTCGAGAATCTCGTTGGAATCGAAGGTGTCGTAGGTGACCTTGATGCCGGTTTCCCTGGTGAAATCCTTCAGGATCGAATCGTCGATATAGTCCGACCAGTTATAGACGTTGACGACGCGGTCCTCCGCCTGAGCCGGGCCCGTCCAGATGGCAGCCGAGGCAATGGCTGCGGCCAGCAATGCTTTGCGGATCATCAAGTCCTCCCTGTTGCCCGCCGGCCGATCCGGTACTTAAAGGGCCCCTCTTCGCGATGAAACCTATTTGCGTTTTTTCCGCCCGACAAGCGTCGAATCGCGGTCATCCGCAACCGGGATCGGCTTCGCTCAATGCGGCGTCGGCAGGCCGGAGACGCCCGGCTTGCGCGGGCGCGCGCGACGCCTGAATTCGAGCGCGATATGGGCGAGGACGGCAGCGAAGACGATGGCGCCGCCAATCAGGGTGCGCTCGGACGGCTCCTCGCCATGGACAAGCCAGACCCAGATCGGCCCGAGGATGGGCTCGAACGTGCCGAGAAGCGCCGCGAGCGCCGCCGGGATGAGCCGCGCGCCGGAGGCGAAGAGGGCAAGTCCTAGCCCCAGATTGATAGCGCCGAAAGCGAACAGGAACCCCATATCGGCCCCGGTCACAGCGAAATTAGCCGTCTGCGTCGCCGCCAGCACTCCCGCGATAATCGTGCCGAGGCAGACGGCCGGCGTCATCCTGACATGAGCGTAGCGCCGCGTCAGGACGGTGGCGACGGCGAGCGAGACGGCGATCATGAGCGCCAGGCCGTCGCCGATCGGCGAAATTCCTCCGTCGAGCGAATCCGACACCATGACGACGATGCCGAAGATGACGGCGGCAATCGCCAGCCACGTCGCCCGGCTGACGGGTTCGCGGAACGCCAGCCATCCCAACAAGGCCGCGATCAGAGGGGCGCCGGCCTGCATCAGCAGGATATTCGCCACGGTCGTATAGCCGAGCGCGACGATGAAGGCCGTGGACGCGGTCGCGAAGCATAGCGCGACTGCGATGCCCGGAGCACCCATTTCGCGAAAAAGGGAAAGGCTGCGTCGCAACCCGTCGCGCCACAGCATGAAGGCGACAAGAAACGCTATGGCCCACATCGAGCGCCAGAACACCACCGCCCAATGGTCCGGTGTCTCGATGAAGCGCGCGATGGTGCCGCCGAGGCTCCACAAAAGGGCCGAAAGGAAGACGAGGATGACGCCGAGACGCTCCTCGCGCGGGGCAGCGCCCGAGGCGGCCGGCATGGCTGCTGACGTTGGCGAACTTCGTTCGTTCATTCCCCCACCATGCCGTCATTTCCCGCTGGATAGCATATCCTTTCCGACAGGTGATCGTCGTTTTCGGCTGGCCCATCAATCCGATGCCGCTGGCCGGAAATCCGGCCTTCCGCCCGCCTCCGCTTTACTTCCCTCACAGCGGCTCTATCTCTGCGCGGCGACCTTTCGTTGCGCTCTTTCGTGATTTCGCCTATCAAGCCGCGCTCGCCTTTGCTTGAACAGTCATGCCAGACGCGTATGGACCCGACTGCTAATTTCAAGATCCTCATGTACAGCCATGACACGTTCGGGCTGGGGCATCTGCGCCGCAGCCGCACGATCGCGCATGCGCTGGTTGGGCATTTCCCGAACGTCGAAGTTTCGATCATATCCGGCTCGCCGGTGGTCGACGCGTTCTCCTTCGAGCCGCGCGTGACCTATGTGCAGATGCCGGCCGCCAAGAAGCTGTCGAACGGGGATTACACGTCCGGCAGCGATGCCCAGTCGTTCGAACAGACGATCGCCGCGCGCGAGACGATCATCCGGGAGGCGGCCGAAAGGCTGCGGCCCGACATGGTCATCGTCGACAAGGAACCGCTCGGCCTGGCTCGCGAGATGCTGCCGACATTGCGCATGCTGAAAGAGCGCGGCGCCATTTGCGTGCTCGGCCTGCGCGACGTGCTCGATGCACCCGAACTCCTCAACGAGGAGTGGGAACGCAAGCACATCACCGACTATCTCGAAGAACTCTATGACGAGATATGGATCTACGGGCCGGGCAGCTTCTACAACCCTCTCGCAGGCATCGATCTGCACGAGCCGGTGCTTTCGCGCACCCGCTATACGGGCTTCCTGCGCCGTTCGCTTCCCGATTTCGATGATGGAACGGCGGCACGCTACGGCAAGGATTTCGTGCTGGTAACGGCAGGCGGGGGCGGCGACGGGCACGACCTCATGGCGGCGGCGCTCGCGGCCATCAAGCAGGGGCCGGACCGAGAAACACGCTACCTTTTCGTGCTCGGCCCCTTCATGACGGACCGGCAGCGCTTCGAGATCGCGGCGCGTGCCGAAAGCGTGCCGAATATCGAGATCGTCGATTTCCTCGCCAATCTGGAAACATTGGTGGCCAATGCGCGTGCCGTCGTCGGCATGTGCGGCTACAACACCTTCTGCGAAGTGATGTCGTTCAACAAGCGCGCGCTTTTCGTGCCGCGCACCGCACCGCGCCGCGAGCAGAGCATCCGCGCCTATCGCGCCGAGGAGTTCGGCTGGGTGAATGTGCTCGATATCGAGGACGCCAAACGCGGCTCGGCCTTCCGCGCGGCCGTCAACCGGCTCATGCAGAGCCCGCTTCCGTCCGAAGCGGTAGCGCGGCCCGACCTCGAAGGGCTCAACCGCGTCTGCGCGCTGACCGAAATCCTGTTCGACCGTTTCGAGGCCGAAGCAGCCGGACACCTGCCCAAAGCCGCGCAGATATGAAGAATTCGATCGCGGTGGTGCTGAAGTGCTATCCGCGCCTTTCCGAAACGTTCATCGCGCAGGAAATCCATGCGCTGGAGAGCGCGGGATTCGACCTGACGCTCATCTCGCTGCGCCATCCGACGGACAAGAAGACCCACCCGGTCAATGACGAGATACGGGCGCCGGTGCTCTACCTGCCCGAATATCT
>JBDZVC010000002.1:0-89322 GCA_040255475.1 Phyllobacteriaceae bacterium
TATACTGCCGCTCTATTCAGCTAATATCTTGATATTACTCAGGAAAGGATGGCGCACCCGTTGCGACAAAGATGGGCACTGTAGTCATTGGGAGATTTTCGTTTCCACAACGGTGTAGGACTGCATACAGAGCCGCATGGGAGGCGGAGCGGATTCTCGTGGCTAAGTTGACGCAGGGTTCAGTTCGCCGGTTAGGCGGAGAGGGAGTCAGGTCCTTTTCCGCGGTTTGTGCGGCTTACCCGGCTGTGGGGTCGCCGGACAGACGGCCGGACAGACGAATGCCTTCAGGTTCGTTCTGCCCCATAGCGGTGTTCGGCGAGCGGCTGACGCGAAGGACTGCAGAAAGGTGCGCGTACCCGGACAAGTCGATCTGGTTCGGCTCCTTGTTGGCTCGACACAGCCTTAACAGCGGCCCATTTTCCGGGCCGATCGACCAGCAAATTTGACGCTGCTGGAACGGTCCTCTGACCACGTTTGCCGCCGATCGATCCCCGACCTTTAGGCAGGTGATGTGGGGACTGATTGCCTGATCCGCGCCAGCGCGCGTTGGAGATCGATCACTTGCCCATGGCTGCGCTGCTCAGGGGGAAGCGAAGAAACGATGAGATTGAACCTGGCGCTGGCGTTTTCGATCTCGACGCTCAGATCAGCGACCTTAGGCGCCAACGGTCGTGTGTCACCCAAATGGGAGGCTTCGGCGCTCAGTATCGCAACTCTCTGTTGCAGCGAGGCAAGGAGTTCCCTCACCGGAGATAGCGCGGCCCGCACCGCCGTCCGATCAATGCTGTCCAGCGACTTGGCGCGTTGAAGCCGCTCTTTGGGCGAGAATATTTCGGTCGTCACTGGATGCGGTTTCTTGCGACTGAGGAAACCGCCTTCAGCAGGCCATCAGATGTGAACGGCTTGGGAAGAAAAGTCGTGTCCTGAAAAACCTCGCTCAGCTCGGCCATGCCGGCAGTGCCTGAGCAGACGACAAACGGGATGCCGCCCGCATGGAGTTGCTTTGCCAGCCTCTCGGTCGTGCCGTTCTTCAGGTGGTAATCAAGGATTACCAGATCGATGCCGCCGGCGCCGATCGCCGCCTCCGCCGCGGCAGTGTCACTCGCAATAGCGGTCGTGTGGCCCAAGTCTTCAAGGGTGCTCTGGATGTCGAGAGCGATCAGAGCTTCGTCTTCGACGATGAGGATATGTTTGGAGGTGGACATTGAAGTCCTTCTGCGGCTCGAGGACCGACGTGCGGGTGCACACCGGCTAGGTCCCAATTCGATTGCGCAGGAAACGCCTGAAGGGCGAGTGCCAATCCCGGACGCAAGCCGGGGGCCCCTTCGGTCTATCCTTGACAGTATACCTCACGCCGTATGGGAGCAGCAAAATTCGCAATGAGTAATGAGCGGACTTGTCCCATTCCGAAATGTGAGCAACCGTTTGAGGATTCGACTACCTTCCCGACATGGCTCGATACTACTTCCACATCCGCGATCACGGCCGCTTGATCCTCGACGAGGATGGGCTTGAGCTGCCGACCGACACTGAAGCTCTCGCCGAGGCCAAAGCCGGCGCCCGTGACCTGATCAACGACGCGGCTCTGGATGGCGACGACATTGCTCATCAGGTGATGGAGATTGTGACCCAGGACGGACGGTTGGTCGGAACGGTGCCTCTTCTCGAGCAGATGACTATTCGCCACGACGGCTGACCGAAGAGGCCCGGGGCCAAGCAAGCAATATCGTCGGTGCAGAACTGTCGGCGCGGCCATCCATTGGCCCGCATGGTGGTTACGAGCACACGGATACCCGATAGATCCGCCCGGGATCGGGGGGTTCCACCGCACCGCCGCTATATCGGAGCCACGCTAGGCGATTTGCCGCCCCAACTGTTGGCCACCTAGCCCTTCATATGTGGAAGAAGGGAGGTCGGGATGGATGCAAACCCAATTGCCCTGATGGCCGCGGTACTCGCCGTCGTTGCACCGCTGCTTCGCTATTTCGCGTAGTGGATAGGGTCACAAAACAATCGGCGCGCGCAACAGCCTTTCCGATAGTGCCCGCCGAAGTAGCGCTGCCGGTTCGCCCTGCGAACAATCTCGTTGCGACGAGCCGACAGCAGCTTCACGCAAGGATATCGCGGTAATTCGGCAGGTAGCTCGTGAAATGCTCCAGAAGCTGCAGTGTATCGGCGCATCAGGTCGAGCTCTTTCGGCTCCCTTTTTTGGTGCGACACACAGACCGCAGCCCACTTGCTGCGCCTATTGCGCGCAGGGCAAACGGATTTTTGGGCGTTCAAGAAGACACTACTTAATCTCCAGCGTGACCAGACCCACCTTTGCGCACCCCCTGAGCGCCAACTAGGCTTTAGCTCTATCTGGCCCGCCGCGGCCGTATCCCTGCTGGCACAAACCACGCAGTTCGATCGGGCAAAGGGTGCAACTCGTTACGGAGCTCATCGCCCAGCTTCACCGTGCGCCAGGTCTGAGTTTGCCGGATTCCAGCCGGGCGCCGTACGGTGAGATGGCCGTAGTCTCCCGGCGATGGCACCATGAGCCTCACCTCGAAATAGTATCGTTCTCCGCAGCGGCAGGGAAATGGCGCGTCCTCTCGCACCCGATGTGCCGGCCCGAGGATCGGCAACAGATCGGCCGCAAGGTAGCGCACAAGGCGGCCGCAGGTGCGGCAGCGGCAGACAATGAGCTGGTTCTCCGCCGCTGCCTTGTCGAGCCAGTAGTCGTGCGGGCTGGGGTAGGATTCGCGCTTGTTGATGCTCTCGGGCATGGCGGCGCCCTACCCGCGAGCCAGCCGCATTTCCGTCAAAAGCTCGTCGATTTCGGTATCGGGCCCAAGCATCCCCATATCGTCGGCCTGCGCGAGGTCCAACTGGTCGGTGATTTCACCGGCCGGCTGATCGTACCAGGCCGGCTCGTCGGACGGCCCAACGACCACCTCGACGTTCATCGGGTCCGGCCTCGGGCAGTCCTCAAGCGCCAGCGCGCTGGACAGCCGGATTGCGTCGGTCGCCACCGGGGAGAAGAACAGCGCTAGGCCCTGGCGCGCGCGGAACACGCCGACGCCGTCCGGCGCCCCGCGGCGCACGTCCTCGCGGGCCCGCCGCACCAGATTTTCGACCTGATCGGCACCGGCCAGCGTCACTTTCGACCAATTTAACATGGCTCACCTCTCACCACGAGGTGCTGACTCGTACACCGAGAACAGAACGTGAACAAGCTACTAGGGATAGTGGCCGCAGCGCCATAGAGCCGCTACCCTCTGCCGATGTGCAATCTCTACTCGATGACCTCCAACCGCGACGCGATCCAGCAACTGGCAAAGGCCTTCAACCAGAGCCTCGGCAATCTGCCGCCGCTTCCCGGGATCTACCCCGACTATCTGGCGCCGATTGTCCGCCTGAACGCGGATGGCGAGCGAGAAATCGTCTTAGCGCGATGGGAGGGCTATCTCGGCGTCGAGCACCGCTGCCTCGTGCCGCTCAACCGCTTCGCAGAGCCCTGCAAGCTCGATGACGGAAGCAGCGGCAACGCCTGGTTCGCGCTCAACAAGGACGAGCCGCTGACATTCTTTGCCGGCCTGTGGACCGAGTGGAAGGGAACTCGGCGCAAGGACGAAGGCCCTCACACCCATCTGGTCTTCGCCTTCTTCACGACAGCACCCAACGACGTGGTGGGGGCAGTCCATCCCAAGGCCATGCCGGTGATCCTGACCAGCGGCGAGGAGCAGGCCCAATGGCTAACGGCGCCCTGGAGCGAAGCACGGAAGTTGCAGCGCCCCCTCCCGGATGGCGAGCTTGAAATCGTGCATCGCACAGCGCTAAGGTACCTGCCGGGAGTCGACGGCATCCCGAGCGGTGATCCGCTGCGGCTGAACGCCCTGCCGCCGAAAGAGCCGAGCTTGTCCTAGATAACGCGGAGACGGACCAGTCCTTCGATGGGGCCCTTCGTTGCACGCAGGGGACAGAATACCCACATCAATTGCGTGCCCATCGCCCCTCCCAAATCTGACGATCTCGTAGCGACCTGGTCGCTGCCCTATGCCGCGAGACTGGGGTCTTCAGTGCGCTCCCAGGGGCTCTATCTCGAAGTCCGCGTGAACCTGCCGAAGTCCCTGCAAAAGGCACTGACCGTGAAGGCCGGCGAACTTACGCTTCGGCTGCCTGCGAACGAGGCGGCGTCGTTCGCCAGTTCCTGCGCCATCGTATCAAAGGCTCTAGAGGGCATTGCCAGCCGTCCGGTGATCCCGCGCGAGATCGAAGACATTCTGGGAATTACGACGACCGAGCGGCGCAGATGGCTCGCTGACGGCCGGCTGCCCAGCGCTGGAACCCACACCGTGAAACTGCGCGGTCGTGGAACCATCACGTTCCACGTGTTCGATCCTCGGTCAGTCCAGGAAATTCTCGACGGTGACCTGGTCGATGCTTGGCGTGCTGATGACGCTGAGAAGGCTGAAGAGAAAAGACGTCGTGCTGCCTGGAAGCGCAAATTGGTGCGTTCGCAACAGCCCGTTGGTGAGCCTGCGACGGCCCAGGCCGATGACGACCACACCCGCTTCAAATTGCGTGGATGGGCGGAATTTGAGCGCGAGGGTCTGCTGCGGCCCAGCAAGCCACAGGCGCAAGACTGAGCAGTGTGATCAGTCGCAAGGCCAGACTCCGCTTGCTTGAAGTTCCCTTCTCGTTCGACTCTGGCGTCGGGGGAAATTCAGCCGTCGGAGGCATCGATGCGGTCAATTCTTCATCGAATGGCCTCTACATCCGGCTGCGGGAAGCTCGCTTTGACTGGAGTGCAAGCGTCGCCAGCGAAATCGTCGAAGACCCGTACACATCCAACCAGCCCTGTTGACGGCGCGGGCGCAGTGTCATGCAACCGCGTCCACGCACCAGCATTTCTTCCGCTGTGCCCATATATTACTTCCATCTTCGCGATGGCGATGACCACATCCCAGACGAGACGGGGATGGACTTGCCAGACCTGCCGGCTGCTCATCAAGAGGCATTGCTCTCAGCTCGCGAGATTCTGGCCGATCAACTTCGCGCCGGCAAACCGCTCGACGGCCAGTTAATCGAGATCGCCGACGAGAGCGGGCGTGTCCTCGGGGTCTTGAGCTTCAAGGACGCCCTGCGGCCGGACGTTACGATCAACTAGGAACTGCGCCAGCTTCGACACATGCAACGAGCCCCCTTGGCGCGCTGACCGAGCCAGCAGTATACCAGCGTCAAAGCACGCAGAGCGTCACGATGCTGCTTGGGCGCAAAGGGTTCTTGCCGTTCGTTCTCGGGTGGCTCGCGATCGTCGCAAGCCTAGCCGTCATCATGTTCGCGGTGTTTTGGCTGGGCGGCTCCTTCCGTTAAGCCCAGCCGCGCCATCCGGCAGCGCCGAGCGCGCAGGTGGCGTCCGGGGTTCCACAGCTCGGAGCGGATCACGGCGCGCGAGGAATGGAGGAGCTGCCCGAGCAAGTGCCCACTACGTTTGGAAATACCGGCCTATATCCAATCAGGATCTGCTCGCCGACTTCAGCCATGGCAACCCTCCAAACCTAAAAAAAAATGGATGTACGTAGGCCCACGCATCGCAAGCCTGTGTATACTTGTTGACAGTCACAAGGAGTGACCTTGAGTAGAATACGCTTTCAGGCCGGCCAGTTTCCCAGACCATGTCGCCGTTTCGCGCGAGTAAGCCATCGGCGTTGAACTGCTTGAACTTAACCCACCCGAATTTCGCTCTGACCCGTTCCAGATCATTCACCAAGACGGCGCCGCAGATATCCTTTGACACGTCCTTCGAGTAGCCTTGCGCCGACCCAAAGCTGTCCATCCTCCCGATCAATAATTGAGCGATCTCATCCTCAGAGTGCCATTGGGCTGCCAGAGCGCTGCCTGGCCAAACAGCGAGCAGCGCTAACGTAAGCGCTCGTACTATCCGTGTCCGAATGCCCGAACGAGAACCGGATGCTGGCGCAATGTTCGTCAACTTTGTCACCCCTTCCTAAGCACATACCGGTCAAGCTGATGCACCGAACAAACTCACGACAGATGAACGGCGTAGTTGCCACCATAGGCTTTAAAACCCAATCGGATCATCAGCTTATCCGAATGCTCCGCATCAACCCCAGAGATCGAGTGAACATGCAGTTTTTTAGCCTTCTGCGCCCTCGCCCCTTCGCTTACCATCCGGATGCGGTCATACCTCCTGCATCGCTGCGTTATTCACTTCCCCCCGTAGTTTGGAGGGAGGGCGCCACTCAATACTAGAACGGGAGTCGTCTTGCCCGCCATTTTGTCACCTTCAAATTGAGTTGTGTCAGTTCGACTGCGCAAGGGTGCTCACGTCGTTGACAGTAAATCGGTTGCAGAGGATGTCTTCGTACAAGGCGAACGGGAGCCGCTTTGATAGGCCCGAAATGACTTGGTCGTAGAAGCGTAGTTGTGGAATTCGCGCGCGGAATTCCTTTGGAAAAGCGGTCATTACAACGGTATCGCCAACGGCCGGAGCGTTTTCTCGGGCGTCTGCAATAGAACACGGTTCGCAGCGCCACGTTTCAAGAACCGAAACGCTTTTTGGCAACGCGCTTCGACCAGTGGGCTTGTACGTGTGAAGGACCTCGAACGTTACAACGTAGTATGACAACCCTGATTTGGCTGACCTTAGGCCGAGAACGGTCGGACGGTGGTCAATGTCCACAATTCCAAAGTGAGCCGTGGAGAGAACCCTTCCAGCAAACATGATCTGAGCGCGGGTCAAGGTGTCACTCACTGACGGGCAATCCGCTTCGGGCTCGAGTACAGCAGCTTGCACGGCCGTTGATAGTGCAGCCGATATAGCCAGCGCCGAAAGCATTCTACCGAACCGAGAGTCGACTCCTCGCGAACCCTGTCTCACTTGTGGAAACTACCACACCATTTTCCGGCTGATCGAATGGCGCGTGCCGCGCTATCGTTAGAAATCTGGCAGATCCTATCGCTCGTGAAGGGCTGAAGCACCGACCTCGACGATGGGAGCGAAGAGGTACTCAAGAATTCTTCGCTTGCCGGTGTTTATCTCGGCCGTGACCTGCATGCCCGCCGAGAGGTCGACTGCGGCGCCGTTGAGCGTCGCAGTCCGCGAGGCAAGCTCAACGGTCACCGGAAAGACAAGCGCACCCGTCGCATCGGCCACTGGCGAGCTTTGACCGTTGCCACCGACGGCCGCCGATCCCGAGACTGCGTCCTTGCCGACCGCTGTGACCCGCCCCGAAAGCGTGCCGTATTGCGCAAAGGGAAAGGCCGCAACCTTGATCGTTGCTACCTGCCCTGCCTGGACAAAGCCAATTTCCTCGTTCGGTAGGTAAGCCCTGACAACAACAGGGGCGTCTGTTGGGACGATCCTCAAGACTTCCTGTCCCGTCGTCACAACCTGTCCAATCGAAGTCAATGACGATGCTTCGATTATGCCGTCGATCGGGCTGCGCAGGGTCATCAACTCGACCTGACCTTTCGCCTGGTCGACCTTGTGCGCGGTATCATCGAGCTGTAGCTGCGTACTACTCAGCGTCTTTGCGTAATCAGCCAAAAACTCCGTCCAGGTTTTCTGTCCTTCCTGCCTTAGGACGCCGAGCGCCGCCGTATCGTCAGATCTTTGCGCGAGGTGCCCTGCGAGCGTCACCTGCTGTGATTCCAATTCCTGCATGGCGGCGAGCCAGTCGGCCTTCGAGCCCGCTTCGCGGTCAACCAGCTCGGAGCGCATCGACGTCAGTGTCTCAAGCGTCCCGATCAGACGCTGCTGCGCTTCAATCGTCGCAGTAGCACCATCCATGTCAGCCTGCCGCTGCGCGATCTGACTCTCGATGGAACCCAGCTTCGCCTTGAGATCAGCAACGTCGTGCCGCAGAACACCATCCTCAACGCTGCGGAGCTGCTTTGACTCGGTGGTCCAGTCGATTTCGGGAACGGCGAACTGACTTGTCCATGCAGGGAATGGCTCTAGGGCCGCGAGGACTGATCTGAGACGGAGCGCGTCCGCAGCCAATGCCGCTCGCTGATGCTCGAGACGATCGACCTCGCTCGCGAGCTCCGTCGTGTCGAACTGGACGAGCGCCTGTCCCTTCTGCACCACATCCCCATCATGCACCAGGATACCCGAGATCCGACCGGTCAGGAGCGGCTCGACAGTCTTGACCTTCCCCGACGGTTCGATCTTCCCCGCCGCGACCGCGACGATATCGACCTGCCCGAACCAGGCCCAGGCGACGGCGATAACGGCAAGACCGCAGATCGCGAGGATGATACCCATGCGTATGGGTGATGCGGGCGTCTCGAGGATTTCGAGGGCCGGGGCGAGAAACTCTTGGTCCGACCGCTGTCGCCAGATGCGGGGTTTTCGCGGCGGCCGGCCGTCAGAACGCATCATCGGCGTAATCGCGTTCATTGGGTTGCCGCCAGTTCAGTTTGTAAGGCCCAGAGCCTTGCGTAAACGCCATCCGTACGTGTGAGGAGCTCGGCGTGCGCGCCGACTTCGACGATGCGACCATCCTGCATGCCGATGATACGATGACAGGGGCGGACAGCGGCCAGCCGATGCGCGATAATCAGGACCGTGCGGCCCTTCACAATCTGTCGCATATTCTCCTGAATGACCTTCTCGCTCTCGTAGTCGAGCGCAGAAGTGGCTTCGTCAAAGATCAGGATTGAAGGGTTGGTGGCGAGCGCGCGAGCAATGGCGATACGTTGTCGCTGTCCGCCCGAAAGGTTGGCGCCACGCTCCTCGATGATCGTGTCGTAGCCCTGGGGGAGCCGGGCGACAAATTCGTCCGCGCCGGCAAGGCGAGCAACTTGCATTACTTGGGCCCGCGACAGGGCCGGATTGGCGAAGGCGATGTTCTCGTGAACGGTGCGGTTGAAGAGCTGGTTCTCCTGCAGGACCACGCCGATCTGGCTCCGCAGCCAGGCCGGATCGAGTTGAGAAACATCCATACCATCGAGAAGCACCTGTCCTTGCTCGGGCGTGTAGAGACGCTGAACAAGCTTGGTGAGCGTCGACTTCCCCGATCCTGACGCCCCGACGATCCCGATGACTTCGCCGGGTGCGATGGATAGTGATACGTCCCGCAACACTTCCGGCGATCCTGGCCGATAGCGAAACGTGACATTGCGGAGCGCAATCGCGCCCCGGGGACGGGGCAAAGACAGGCCCGCCTGGCTCTTCCGCTCAATTGGCGCGTTGAGAATGTCGCCTAGCCGGTCGACCGAGATCTGCACCTGCTGGAAATCCTGCCAGACCTGTGACAGCCGGAGCACCGGCTGCACGGCCTGGCTTGCGATCATGTTGAAGGCAATCAGCGCGCCCACTGAGAGCTCGCCATCGATCACGGCCTTGGCGCCAAACAGCAGAAGCAACGCGTTGACCAGCTTGCTTGTAAACTGAATAGCGTTCTGGCCACCGCTGCCCAGCATCGTCGCGGAAAACGATGTATTGATGTAGGCTGCCAGCCGTTCGCTCCATTGGGCCTGCATGACTGGTTCGACCGCGCCTGCCTTCACAGTCTGAATGCCCACGATGGTCTCGACGAGGAACTGCTGGCTAATCGCTCCTCGGTTGAACTTCTCCTTAATCAGATCGCGTAACAGCGGGCGCACCAGTAGCGCGATCAGGATGTAGATCGGAATTGCGCCGGCGACGATCAGCGTAAGCTTCCATGAATAGAGGTAGAGGACGGCGATGAAGATGATCGCAAACAGCAGATCGATTGCCGAGAACAGGCCCTGCCCGGTCAGGAAGCTACGGATAGTCTCCAACTCTCGCACGCGTGCCACTGTCTGACCTGCGGAGCGCGTCTCAAAGTAACCCAAGGGGAGACGCAGCAGGTGTTGGAACAGGCGCTGTCCCAACTCCACATCGATCCGATTGGTCGTGTGCGACAGCGCGTAGGTGCGCAGGTACTGAAGGATCACGTCGAACAGACTGATGACGACGATCCCGGCTATCAGCACGAAGAGCGTGTCGTAGCCCTTATGGGCCAGCACCTTATCGATCACGACCTGAAAAAAGAGCGGCGTTACCAAGGCAAATACCTGCACGAAGAGCGAAGCTAGCAGGACATGCGCCAGTGGTTTGCGGTAGCGCCAAATCGACGGCAGAAACCAACTGAGGCTGAACGAGCGGGGATCGGTGCCGTGCCCACCTGCCCGCAAGCCGACAAGCACCACGCTGTCGTCCAAAAGCTCGTGCAGCGCCTCGAGGCTCAGCTCGCGGTCGACCCTCGTCACAGGGTCGACGATACGGTACTTGTCGGCGGTGTTCTTGCCGGCAAAAACCTGGAATCCGCCGTCCTTTAGCTGAACGATCGCCGGAACGGGAATAGTGGCTAGCCGCTTCGGAGTGACGTGACCAACGATACGAGCCTTTAGCCCAAGCAGGCCTGCCGCCCGGACGACGTCGCGGGCCTCGGCGTCCCGGCTTTCGAGTGCGAGTTCGCGCGCCAAGTGGCGCGCATCCGCCGCGATGCGGTAAAACGCTGCGATGCCGCACAGGGAAAGGAGACCGGTATCGGCGCGGACGTGCCGCTCAACGGTTTCGACAGTCTCGACTGTCATTGGCGCGCCCTGCAAGGAAATCGTCCGAACTCAAGCGGTATGCGGGGCGGTTCGACCGCCCCGCGCTTTACTCATCTAGACAAAATGGAAGTGCGATTGCTGCAGGCTCGTCTTTGTCGTGTCGTGCAATGTGATTGTATTGCCGCTGCTCTGGGTGATGACCACATCGGACCCGGATTGGGTCGTGTGCGACAGAAGGGTCGACCAGTTCGCAAACACCGAGCTATCGATGTAGACGTTGTCGGCATCTGTGCCTGTCGCATCGAACCCGCTGATGTCACTCACACCGGAGGCAGACTGGAAATGGAATGCATCGTAATGACCGATGGCGTTCACCCAGCTGTTTTCACCCAGGTAAACGTCATTGGATGAACCGTCCAACGTGGCCCCGGAGCCATCGTCGACATTCATCGTCCCATTGCTCATAGACACGTAGCCGTCGGTTCCGTGAACGCCGACGGTATTGCTGGTTTGCATGACGGTAGTCTGTCCATCCTGGCCCAGGTTGATGTCGTTACCTGTGCCATCAACGCTGACCTGTGCGCCGTCCTCAACGTTGACGGTGCCGTCGCTGATCATAGCGTAGGTATTGCTGCCCCACGCATAGATCGAGTTGCCGCTGTCGTTGACCACAACCGAACTGTCATTGTCGAGGTTGATGCCGTTGTTCGTCCCGTCGACTGTGCCGGTGATACCGGACCAGATGTTGATGTTCTCCCCATCGCCCTGCACATATCCGCTGTTGCTTTCAACGTCGACTTGGTTATCCGCGTCGGTAAGAATCAAACTTGCGGCGTATAGATCGACGTCGTTCCAGCTGCCATGCAGTGTAAGGGTTGCATCGTCCCAGACGTTAACGAGATTGTTGCTGCCTTGCACATCGCCCGAGAGGCCATTGTGAAGCGTGATCGTTTGTCCGTCGCCGATGACATGGGAGAGATTGTCCTCGACATCGACCCCGTTACCGCCATCGTTCAGGGTCACGGTGGTATTGGCATAGACCGTCACGTTGTTGGAACTTCCCGACAGCACAAGGTCCTGGTCGTCCCAAACGTATATGTCCGAGTGCGACATGGCGGCTATGGTGCCATTGCCATTCACCGTGACGGTATTGGACCCAGACGCTGTAAGATTGGTGTTGTTGTAGAGCGTAACATTGCTCCCATCACCATTCAGGTAGAGTGACGAGCCGTTCCAAAGCTCAATCGTCGCGTCCGAGATGGTCGCGCTCGCTCCCACTCCGTTGACATAGAGCGTTTCGCTGGTGCCCGACCACACGTTAAGCTCGGAGTTGTCAAACATCGTCATGGTGTCGCCGCTGCCGAGCAGCGTCAGCCCCGCATCGTTATTGATCATCACTACGCTGGAGCCGATCATCGCGATATTGTCGCGGTTGAAGACTTGCAATCGCTTGCCGGCGCCGGTGCCATTGACGGTCAGGATTTCGTTGCCGCCCTCATTGATGATGTTGTTGTTGCCGTTGAGCGTGACGACATCGACCGCATCACTCACGCCAATGGTGTCCGAAGCTCCCGAGACCACGATCGTCTCGCTGACGCCCCAGTACCAGTTGTTCGTGCCGGTCGTGCTGACGGTGACGGTCGCGCCCGATCCATTGGTCGTCGTAGGCGTGATCGTCTGCCCATTAGCGCTGACGGTCGTCACGACGGTCTTTTGCAATGTCCCGTCAACATTGAGATCTGTGACCGCCTTGACCTTGCTGCCATCAAGAGCCGTGACCGATACTTCCTTGTGGTTGATCTTCCCACCGTCGGTCGTGTCTTCGATCAACTCTGAGGTGAGCCCATCGACACTGATAATCTCAAGGCCCCGGGCGACGATGGCGCTGCTCGCATTGACGTCCGTGATGGTACCCACCTGCGAGCCGTCAATCAGTTGCTTCCAGCTTTCATTGTGTTCGTAAGTTCCGTTGCCGTCGTAGTCGGCCGCCACCATCCGAGTAAGTTGGTCGCCGCTGACCGTTGTCACAGTCGTCGCCGCAATCGTCTTCATCGACGTCGCGACGGCCGAGGTCCAGAATACATCCCCCGCCCCTGGATCGGTGCCGCGAGCGGCAGCCGTATCGACCGTGGTCGTGACGGTCGCGCCGTTGATCTTGGTGACCGTCGTCGACGTCTCGTCGGCGCTGCCATTGCCATCAACATCAACGGCAGTCGTATGTGTGCGGCCATCGGCACTGATCGTCGTCGTCACGGTCTCGATCAGCGTCGGCGTTGCCGTGTAGTAGCGCTTGACCTGGGTCGTCTCGGTGCTCGAGCCGTCGGCGTTCTTGACCAGCGTATCGCTGACGACGCGATCAATGGTTCCGGTGGCATTCATCGCCCCGTCACCATTGAAATCGCCATTGGTCGTCGTCTGAAGCCCGTCGAACGTCGTGGTGGATGTGGCAACACTCTTGACGGTCCCGCCCGCGCCGAGGTCGGTGATCGTCTTGGTCACCGTATCGTCGACGGACTGGGAAAAGATCTGCGTCTGGTCGGTTGTGCCATTCCCGTCGGCGTCGAGGGTCGTCGAGACGGTTCGGCCATCCGCACTCGTCTGGGTAATCGTCTTGTGGTGCAGACTGCCACCGGGATTAAAGTTGCTGGTAGTGACGATGGTCGTACCGTCCGCGAGAATGCTCGTGACCACTGTCCGGGTTTTCACTGCAGCACCCGAGCCGTCGACGTCGCGGAGCGTCGTGACGCTCAGCCCATCCTTGCTGGTCGTCACCGTCGTCTTCGACAGCGTCGCGCCACTGGCGTTCTGATTTGTCGTCGTTTCGGTGGTCGAGCCGTCCGCATTCAGGACGCGGTTGTAGATCGAGCACTGGTCAAACACGCCCGATCCCGTCGTATCCCAGTTGGTGGCCTTGGTCAGACCATCTGCGCTGTGCCAGACCTCGACGCGGCTCTTGAGCGTCGTTCCGATAAAGTAGCTAGTCGTCTCGGTGGTCGAGCCGTCGATATTTTGGGTGATGACGTCCGTCTCACTCTCTGTGAAGGTGCCGCCTCCGGTAAAATCCCACTGCGTGGTCTTCGATCGGCCATCAGCACTGGTGTCGATCACGGCCTTATCCGTGGCGGTCACCGTATAGGTGGGGTTGGCGGCCCCGGCGGTACCACCGCCCAGATTCGCATCGGTGATGGTGCGTGTGGTTGAGCCATCGGCATTCAGCACGGTCACGTCGGTGGTCTGCTTTTCGGCCAGACTGTCACCATTGGCGTCGTACTGCGTGGTCGTGAAGAGACCGTCCGCACTCTCGGCGCGATACTGTCCGTGCACCGAACCGTAGAGACGCCCTGAAGCTGAAAGCACGCTGCCGTCCATACTGGACGTCGTCACCGACCCATCCGAATTCTGAACTTGAACCGATGTCTGATCGACGGTGCCATCGCCGTTGAGGTCGTGCGTCGTCGTCACCGACCGCTGATTGGCGCTCGTCGTGACGATGATCTTGTCGTGTAGCGAGCCATTCGCGTTGAGGTTCGAGAGGGTCTCTGTCGTCGAGCCGTCGGCATTGATGACGGTGACGTCGGTCGCCGAACGGGTGAAGGACCCTGCCCCCGTGCCATCCCACTGGCTGGTGACAGAGAGTCCATCCGCGCTCGTCGTGACAACAGTCTTATCCTTGAGGGCGCCGCCCGCCTTGAAATCTGACAGGGTCTCGGTTTTCGAACCGTCGGCGTTGATGACGATCGCGTCAGTCAAGGAAAGATCGGTCACAGTGTCGCCGTTGAGATCGGTGACCACCGTGGTCGAGAGTCCATTGCCGCGGACCGTCGTTGTGGATTTCGAGGTCAAGGTGCCGGTGGGCCCAAGGGTCGAAACCGCCGTCACAACGGAACCACTGCTGTTGACCAAGACGCTGGTCGAGCGGTCATTGTTCCCATCGCCGTTCAGGTCTTCCGTGACCGTCGAGCTCAAGCCGTTGCCGGCCTTGGTCGCGACCCGCCTGGACCGCAGCGCGCCGCTGCCCGTGTACGCTGAGACCGTCTCGACCGTCGATCCATCGATGGCGAAGGCGATCGCATCGGTGGTGACCGCATCGGCTGTGGTGTGATCGCTAAGATACGTCGACTGGGTTTTGGTCAAGCCGTCGTCGCTGACCGTCAGCACCGTCTTGCCGGTCTGGACAGTGCCATCGCCGCTTAAGGTCGTGATCGTCTCGGTCTTCGAGCCATCGGCATTGAGAACCGTCACGTCGGTCGAGCGGGTGTCGGTTTCGTTGTTGCCGTCGAGATCGGAGACCGTGGTGACTGACAGGCCGTTGCCGCTCGTCGTGATCACCTGGTCGGAGATCTTGTCCTCGTCGGCAGTTCCCGACCCAGCATAGGTCCGAGTAGTGACGGTCACCGTCCCATCAGTGTTGAGAACTTTCGAAATCGTCTGGGTCTGGTCGATGACGCCGTCGCCGTTGACATCTGTCGTAATAGTCGACGAGAGGCCGTCAGAGCTGACACTGGTCGTCACACGGCTCACCAGGGTCGCTCCAGTCGGGTTGTATTGCGACTCGGTCTTTGTCTTTGAGCCGTCCGCCGCTTCGACAGAAGTCACTACGGTTTCAGGAAGCGTGTTCGTCCCAAGATACGATTTGACGGTCGTGGTGAGGCGGTCGCTGCTGACAATCGTGATCTGCTTGCCGGTCTGCACGTTGCTGGTACCGGCGAAGGTCGTGACGGTTTCGGTCGTCGACCCATCCCCGCCCAGAACGGTCACGTCGGTGGTGGTCGAATAGGGGCTCGTCTGGGTTCCCTGATAGACCTGCGTCGTGGTCGACAGACCATCGGCGCTCGTCGTCGTGACGGTCTTGCCGATCTGGATCGTGCCGGCGCCGTTCTTGGTCAGCACGGTGGTGGTCGATGAATGATCGACATTGATCACCGTGGTGCTCGTCTGCACTCCGTCGAACGTTGCATCACCATTAACGTCCGACTGCACCGTCTGTGTGAGCCCGTCCGAACTCGTTGTTGCCACGGTTTTTGAAAGTAGTGTGGTACCATTCGGCGAATAGGTCGACGTCGTGTCGACGGAACTGCCGCTGACGATTGCCACGGTCTCGACTCGGTCGTTCGCCCCGTCGCCGTCGCTATCGACATTGATGGTGCGCGTCTTGCCATCGGCGCTCCAGGTCGAAACGGTTTTCTGATCGATCGTGCTGTTGACGTCCTTGACGGTCACCGTCTCGGTCGTCGAGCCGTCGACATTGAGCACCTTGGCATCAATAGTGGCCCGCTCGTAGTTGCCGTCGCCATCCGCATCTCTTTGCGTGGTCGTCGTTTGCCCGTCTGCACTCAGCAGCGTGACGGTCTTGTCGCGTGTCGTCGCATTGAGATTGGTTTCGGTCTGCGTCGTCGTGCGGCTGCCGTCCCCATTGACGACAATCGTGTTGGTCATCGTCACGTCGGTGAGGCCATCGCCATCGAGGTCCGACGCGATCGTCTGGCTGCTGCCGTCGGCGCTCAGCGTGGTGATGGTCTTGCTGATGCGGTTGCTCGAGGACGTCCCACTGCCCGCGTAGTTCGTCTGCGTCTCCGTTCGCGTTCCATCGCCGGCGACGCTGGTATTGGTCGTCGTCGTGGCATTGACCACCCCGCTTCCGGTCAGCTGGGTCTGCACCGTCTTGGTGAGGCCATCGGCGCTCGTCGTCGTAATGCGCTTGTCGTGCGTCGATGCGTCCCGGTTAAGATCGGTGATCGTTACCGTCTGGACGCCGCTGCCGTTGATGACATCGGTCTCGGTCTGGTCGTAAGACCCGGAGCCGGTCGAGTCGCGACTGATGCTCACCGTCTTGGTGTCGGCAGATGTCGTCGTCACCTGCTTTGAGGTCAGGATCGTCCCACTACCATCGTAGCGTGACAGCGTCTCGGTGTGCGACCCGTCGCCGTTGGCGACCATGACCCTCGTCTCAACACGGTCGAACACGCCGTCGCCGTCATCATCGAACTTGGTGGTCACGCTGAGACCGGTGGAACTCGTCGTCGCAACCGTCTCGTTGGCGAGACTGCCGTTCGGATTGGTCGCCTTGTTGTCGACGGTGGTCGATCCGTCGCCATTGTGGGTGACGGTCTGGCTGACCACGAAGCCGTTCGAGTCATAGCTCAGCTTTGCATCCGCGACCTTGCCCGTGCCACCACCGGTTTTGGTGTAGCTCGCCGTGCCCGCAATCTTGGAACCGTCGGAAAGTTCGACCTCCTGGTTGTTGCTGATGAGGTCGATCGAGGCGATACCTGCCGAGCTCAACGTCTGCAGCGACGTTGTGCCATCGGCATTGGTGACCATCACCTTGAAAAGCGACCAGTCCGTATCGCCCGAGTCGAGCTTGTTGTTGTGGTTGGTATCGAAGATGTCCCGCAGCGCCTGCATGTCGGACTTCGCGGTGGGGTCCCACTCGGTGAAATCGACTTCGTTCCTTGCCTTGATGATTCCATCGCCGCCAGCATCGCGGACTAGCACACCATCGCCCGCGCCCGCCCAGGCCGTCCGGTGCTGCGTTCCATCGCCGGCCATGTCAAAGAACACGTTCGAAGAGTTCTGCTCTGCGATCTTCACCCCATTGCCGTCGAGGTCGAGCAGGATCGGATTGCCTTGTGTCGGATCGTTGTGGTTCCCGTTGTAGCCGTTCCACAACCCGGCATCGCCCGCCGGTTGGACTGGGTCATACGAGCCGCTCGAGCCGCCCGAGGTATTCTGTGCGTTCGAGTTCTGGCTGCCCTTGCCGCCGCCACCCGCGCTCGATGTCGGCGTGCCGCTTGATCCAGAAGAGTTGCTGCTGCCGCCGACCGTCACCCACGTATTGGTGTCAGGGTCGTAGTGCGTTGTGCCGTTGCCAGTGGTGTGGCCCGTATCGAGGTTAGTTACCGAGCCGTTATCGTTGACTATGTAGTGATATCCATCGCCTGTGGTGAACACCGTTCCGGCATTAGCGACAGTGCCCGATGCGAGCTGAACTGGGTGACCGGATCCACTGCCTTACTGCGACTGGGCAAAGGCGCCCTGTGTGGCTGTCGGCTGCGAAGAAGAGCTTGCTCCGCTGCCGGAGGGAGCTGGCAGATAGTTGATCACCTTCGACCAAGTGTTGGTGTCGGGATCATAGCGATCCCGCACAACGCGGAAGAGCTCTTGGCCCGTGCTTTCCGAAATGTAACCGGCTGGATTGAAGGCTACCGTCGAGGTGGGAATAGGACCATCGTACCCAGAAGGAAGATATACAGCCTCTTGGATGAGGCGGCCGCTCTGTTGATCATAAACCAGCGTTATCTGCTCGGTCAGGGTCTGGCCGCTTGAGCTGACCATGAACGGCGGCGAAGTGTTATGCACGCGGACGCCGCCTGCGACGTAGGTGTGGAGATCTTCCACCTCGAAGTTGTAAGTCTTCCATCCACGCTTGTATTCGGCCGCGAACGCTGTGCCGCCCTCGACGTCGTAGGCATAGCCCTCTGCCTGCTCGAACAATGCGCTTGTGGCTTCCGAATAGCGAATTTCTCGTCCTGTGAGGCGAGCCGCCGCACCGTCAGCCAGGACAATCTTTCCTCCTCGATTCAGAATATCTGCGATACTGGCGAACGCGCCGCTTGGAGTGAGAAAGCGATGACCAGGAGTGACCACCAAGCCGTTGGATAGTTCAATCCAGGTATCAGTGATGTTATGCGAGAGCGTTACAACCCGGCGTGTAGTTAAGGCACCCAATCCGTCATAAGCAGCAACCAAATCACCGGGCCGGATAGCCTCGATCGGCGTGAGATGGCCATCTCCCCGAGCAATCATAACGCCGGCTGCAAAACAACCGCCGCCCGCCTGCTTCAACGCCTGAGCGACAGCCCCCTGATACAGCTGATCGATCTGTTGCCCTAAGCTGTTGACCAGCGGGACTCCTTCGACGATCTCCCCCTCGCCTCCGAGTCTGACACCGCCGAGCAGAAGCGAAGTATTGGCGTTGTTGCCCGTGATGTGATCGTGGATAATTCTTGTCGCCAACTCTGCCCAGCCGACGCGCCCGCCTTCCCCTTTGGGATCATAGTCCATGCCGTCGTAACCACCGTACGCGGTGCCACTGAAAGAATAGTGGCCAGTTGCATCGACCTTGAGGGTGCCCCCCATGTCGACGGCGAACCGTCCCAGGGCCGTGTACCATGTACCGTCGCCGAGAGCTGAGTAGGTCCCGTATGGAACGGTGTACGTTCCAGCGCCGTGGTTGAAGTCCTCTATCGGCAGATCGACGTGAAAGGAGACGTCCTGCAGTTCTGGGTAACAACGTTCCCGTTGTGATCCCGTGTATAAAGTAAGGATCCGACAGATGAGGATGCGCCCACCAGCTGACTACCACTAACAACCGGATATACAGTGATTCTTGGCATCTTATTATTTCCCTGCTGGAATAAATGTTACGGGAGGAAGTGGTTGCCCAACGTTGACCATCGCCATCGAGCAACCGTCCGAAAAACCAAGAAATCGCGTCGGACTACCCGCTATCTCCACAATGAATTCCAACAAGTAGTTGGTCGCGAAGTTGGAGTCGTCCCTTATGATTGACTTCATTACTATCGTCGATACGTCTTTACGACTGTACCCCTTAGCTAATAATGTAGATATTGCCTGCGTCTTCGCAGTATCTTCATTGAGTTCCGTTGAATAACAAATTTCGCGAGAACTTCCGCCAATTGCGATAGTTGAATTTATAGCGGAACTCATCGGAAGAAGGATCAATATACCGGCCAGGCAAGAAGATTTCATATCCCGATTACTCGCTGCATTATGCGACGGCCTGATTACTCGCGTGAACCATCCTCGGCTTACGGAACCAATTTTACGGCATAATTACCGCCGTATGTGTCAAACCCTAGTCGTTTCAGGAGCTTGTCTGTACGCTGAGGATCAATCCCCGAGGTCGAATGAACGTGCAGCTCAGCTGCCTTCTGTGTCCTGGCCCATTCACTCACCATCCTGATCAAGCGCATCCCTATTTTGCCACCGAGGAGCTTGTCGCGGATGCTGGCGGACACGTACATGACGTAGACCGTCACTAAACGTCCGCCCTCACCCAAGTAGTAGTCGCCGGCGCCGGCTGTCAGAATACCGACAGTTTTGCCCTGATACTTCACATATAGAGCAATGTTCTCCTCCGGCCGAAGGAGTGAATTGCTGCAGAACCGGGCGAATTTCTCTTCCGAAAACGGCAGGTGAGCATATCGGCTCTCGGCGTGAAACTCATGCGCGATATCGCGGATCTCGGTGATCTCTTCGATGCGTGTGGCGCGAATAATCTTAAGGTCGCTGCCAACGCGACGCGCGATCGTAGTTCCATTCGCCGTGCCAGCCACCGACCCAATGTCCTGGCGCGCCTCTTCCACAAGAACAGACATCAATACCCCTCCGCCGAACGCCCTTCAGGCAGCTGCGGCTGCAATATCCCTCTTCTTCCGAACGCACCCGGAAGTCCTCAAGTTGTGTGTCGTTTGTGAGTAGCGGCGACCCAAGCCGCAAGAAACAATTACTTAGTCTTCAAATCATGTAAGACGCTCTCATGAGCCGCCCCTTTCCGTCAACTCCCTTTCCAGTCGAAAATTGGCAGCAAATTTTTGACCAATATGACGTCCCGGCGTCCAAAGTTGTAGAAGCCTCTTTTACACCGAACACCATGTTCTACATCAGCTTGCATGACCCGCGGTTTGAGGCACCCGGACCGGCCATGGCAGCGCTAGCAATGATGCCGCCAGTGTCGTGGTTCAGAGGAGCCCCTTGGGGCTCCTTTGCAGCGATCAGTTATCTTGACGAAGACGCGCGGCTAACAATGAAGCTCGGCGAGCGCGACGGTTCATCCCGTTTGCTCTGCGCCGCAAGCGGACTTCCGAAAGATGAACGCGCAGTCATAATACTCGGTTTGATCTCTCCGGGAGACGATAGGGTATTGGGGAGGGCAGATGCTAGAAGGCCGCGACGGGAAAAATCTCTGGGTCGGAAACAGCCAAGATCATCCGCGACCTGCTGCGAATTGCCAGGATCGCAATGCCAGGAGACCTCTTCGACGAAGACCGGCGTGTCCTTATCGCGGGCTACGCTCAAGGAGTTCGAAGGCTCGGTGAAACTTCGCGGTCGAGGGACGATCACGTTCCACGTTTTCGATCCTCAGTCCGTCCAGGACATTCTGAACAGTGAGCTGGTCGATGCCTGGCGTGCTGATGACGCCGAGAAGGCCGAAGAGAGAACACGTCGCGCTGCCTGGAAGCGCAAATTGGTGCGTTCGCAACAGCCCGCTGGTGAGCCTGCGTCCGACCAAGGCCGATGCTGCGGTGCGCGACGCCATCCATGCTTTGCACGAGCGGAGGAACCGCCCGTCGTTCGCAGGATGATTGAGCGCCCCACCAACTGGCTTTCCGCAGTCCGCGGGCCACGCACAGGGCTCGGACCCGAGTAGCGCCCGCTCCGAAAGGCAGACTGGAGGCGGCCCGTGACCTGGATATATCGACTTGACGACACAGCTCGGGCCGAGGGACGACCGCGGAGTCCTACCCTGGAGTTGGCCATGCCAGTTCGTGCGACAGATATGCCACCGCTTTCGAACCTCGCGCAGAAGCTGCGCCATTCTCCGCCGTCGCTGCTCGCGGCAACGGCGCCGTGTGCGCCGCCTCGCCGAGAAAGCGGACGAACTAAGTGCCTCACGCGGCGTCGCCGCCGTTGGCCGCGGCAGGCGGCGACAAGCGGCTCGAGACGCGATCCGCGGCGAAGTTGGCTGCCACGCCGCTTGGTCTTCCTGGTCCGCGACCCACTGACGAGGTTGACGCCCTAGTCGACGTCATCCTTCGATACCCGGCTCGGACGATCCGCGATGTCGCGGTGAAATTCGACGCATTGGCCTGGCTCCTATTAGATGAGGGAGTTGTCACCGACCATGCCGTTGCAAGGCAGGTTCGCGTTTACCGGCGCGACCTTGCACGCCTGGCACGCGAGTCCGACTAGCGCAGGACTGACGAATGGATCGACTCGCACAGCTCTGCACGGAGTTGACCGGCATGGAGCCGCCGATCACATCTCGCGACCCAGAGGACGGCCACCCCTCGCCAGAGGGTGCAGCCTAGCTTGGTGACACGTTAGTATGAGGCTCCCAAAATGCCTGAAAAGCGGCGGACGCAAGAAGCGCCGTCTTCTTCACCACTTCCCGTGATCGGCGCGCATGACCAAGAACCGCCACTGTGCGCAGCGGCCGTGGCGGCGGTCACAGAATGTGTGCGACAAGCAGAACCGTGTTCCGATTGGCGGCGGCCCTGAGATCGTATTATACCAAAAATATCGGTGGCCAGCCTCTCCTCGACCCCGGGTGAGTCTCGCTATTTGTTGCCGCCGGAGGACCCAATGGATTGAAAACACGGCGTTAGTTGTTACCGCCGATCGCGCTAAATCAGCCCGTCTCGACAGCCGTCGTCTAACCGCTCGGGAAGGGCGGGTTAAACGCAGCAGCAAGCCTGCTATTCGTCCTCGGTCGACTTTTGTTCGTCGGTCGGCGCTGCTTGCCCATCGGATGACAAGCGATCGAGGATCAAGCGGTCCTCCGCCGCCCCTTGCTGCAGTTTGGCGAAAAGCTCGTCCAGGGGACGAAGCGCGAGTTCAACATCCTTTTGGACAAGTTCTTCCACCCGCGCCTGGTCATGTTCCGCGGCAAGCTGTTGCGCTAATCGCCCCGGCATCGAGGTGTACAGTGACTTGGTCGTCTGCAACGCCACCACGAATTCCTGCCGCCAGGACTCAACCGAATGCAGGACCCCTAGCCGTTTCAGGTACTGCAGCTCCTTGAGGCCAGCTTCGGCGACGGCTACCCGGTCGCGCGCAGCCTTAAGCTCGGGGTCCAAATCCAGGTCTTGGCCGGTCGCCCAGCGGATGACATCGCTTGTCTCGAACTCCCAAGCGCGCGACGAACTGGCGGGATCAGGACGGCTCACATACGGCATCCCCTGTTCGACCATCTTGTCGATGGTCTTGACGTCCTTACCGAGAATATCGGCCAGCTGATTTCGGTTACAACGCATGATGTCGCTCCTGCACGGATATCCTGGCCTCGGCGGGCTTTGGTGCCAAGAGGAGTGTAACTCCCCAAAATCGGATGGGGACTCGAAATGCTTCCGATCGTTTCGGAAGATGACCAGACTGGCGGCGCCGACCCAGTCTAGCTGGAGAGAAAAAGGCTGCACAAAACCGAGAAAGCGGCGGCGCCCACTCCGCCGCACACTAGGCGGGGTCCTTCCGGTTGGCGCGGGGTCGACAAACGGCGATTCCCTCTGGTGCGGTCGCCTGGCGATGCCCGAAGGTGCCGACAGTTAGGCATTTGCGCGGATCGGCGGTGGGGCCGGCGTCGTCGTATGATGGTTTTTCGGCCATTGGCCAGAGACTAAGTGAGCCCCGGGGTGAGCCTCATAGCGCTTGCAGCCGGAAGGACCCTACAGAGTCTCATAGTCTCGGAGCGGCTGCCATAGTCGGGCCAGTAGCTTCGCTGTCGCGCTCGACGCCGCAAAGCCTGAGTTGTGAATGAGAGAGCTGATGGGTCTGAAGAGTGACGCACCGCTGTCGGGATTCACTGCACGCTGACCCGCGTAGCTCATCGCGCTGTTAGTCCCTTCAATGACACACCGAAGTCGCTGCAGCATCAAGGTGCTTCCCTTGTGCTTGGAGCCGCATCGCGCGCTGCTGCCCGACCGGACAACGCTGACCTTGGCGCTTGGGGCAAGATTTGGGGGGACGATGATGAGGGCAACTCGCACACTGCGCCGCTGAGGCACGACTCCCAAAGCTACTGGCCCGACCACGTCAGCACTCCGAGACTATGAGGCTCTGTAGGGTCCTTCCGGCTGCAAGCGCTATGAGGCTCACCCCGGGGCTCGAGGTCTCAGCGGCTATGAGGTTATTTGGCACCATACGCCCTATCCAGCCGTCCCGCCGATATTGGGGCCAATGCGGCCCCCGGCCGCGGCCCCAATATCGGCGGGACATAGCGGAGGCCACCAAAAAGGCGTTCAATTGAGCGAACAGAGCTAAAATCGGCCTTCCGCCGACGACGCGTCTGACCCGAAGCAGATTTCGGCTCGCTCTAAAGTCACCATCCGGGCAACGAACTAACCCATCAATAGTGGGGTCATTAGTAGTAGGCTCGGCGTGACTGCCCAGGCGACCGGCACCTTCCTGTGCCGGTGTTCCAACGGGATAAGGTAGCGTCGCATTGACTGTCGAAAGCTGAAAAACTGGTTTGAATGGGGTCACGGCAGTTGTGCCGATGGTGCGCGTTCGACCCCTTGCCTTCGTGCCTCGTCTGCGTGACTCATAAGCAACGGAGATTCCCATGGCCTCGACATTTAACGTTCAGGCGGCCTCTGGCTACGAGCAACTGATGGGACGATGGAGCAAGAAGCTTGCACCCTCGTTTATCGACTTCGCTGGCGTCTCGGCCGGCGAGAAGATCTTGGACGTGGGATGCGGTACAGGTAGCCTGACGTTCGAGCTTTCCAAGCGCTCCGATATTCAAGAAATCGACGCAATCGATTTTTCGCCGATATTCGTGGAAGCTGCCAAGGCGCAAAACACCGATCCGCGGGTCGTCATTCAACAGGCCGATGCCACCGCTTTACCTTTTGCAGATGGAACCTTCGATCGAGCCCTTGCTCTGTTGGTTCTTCACTTTGTACCCAATGCGGCGAAAGCGCTCTCCGAGATGCACAGGGTGGTAAAGCCGGCCGGTATAGTTGCGGCGGTCGTATGGGACCACTACGGCGGAATGCCAGGAATGCGAATGATCATGGATACAGTCGCAACGTTTTCCGAAGCTGGCCGGAAGCTGCGTGCGAACTACATCTTTCAACCGATGACGCAACCGAATGAGATGCGGCAGGCCTTTGTCGATCAGGGTCTTGAGCAAGTTGAAGAAATCGAATTGGTGCAACGCATGGACTATGCGGCCTTTGAAGATTTTTGGGCGCCGTTTTCAACTGGCGAGGGATCTGTCGGGAAATTTGTGGGAGCGCTCACCCCGTCCGAGCTTAACAACATCACCGCGGCAGTTCGCGATGCTTACGAAGGCGGTCGACCCGATGGACCTAGGTCTTTCGCAAGCGTTGCGCGAGCGTGCCGCGGAACGGTTGCGTAGGTCGCGTCGCGCGATCCGATGTGCAGCCAAGCGAGCGGCAGAACATGGCGGCGACATTCGATCCAAGTTGCGGTAGAGCGAGGCGCCCAAAAAGCCAAGCCTGTCTCTGATGAAAATCCTGGTCTTCTGTCCAGTGATGGAAGGATGGTCTTCACTGGGCCGAACTTGTTCATCAACGGCGCCGACACCATCCCCCGCTCTCCCTGCCATAGATAAATACGGCAGCGTGATCTCGAGGCTTTAGTCAGGCTCGTCCGTCGGCGTGGGGAGGTAGGAGCAAATGTCAACGTCGGCACGATAGTCGAGACGACCGGCAACGCCGCCACCCGGACAATGCACAGGAAAGCAGTACGGTTGTCACCAAACTGCGCTCGGAAATCGCCTCTGAACACAACGCCTGCGGGCAAGATCAAGGCCACCTGGCCGTATAAACGATAAGCGTCCAGCGCACAAAGTACGGCTATAAGCAAGGTAACGCCAGCAAGGGGGCAATAGCGCCAGCTATCACTCCGCGTAGATGCGAGGGTCCGCGGCACGCAATACGCCCAGGCCTTCGCCACCATGCCGCATTCGTGGCTGGCCGGCTCAGGACTGCTCCTGCCGCCGATTGACGAAGGGAGGTAACACTTCAAGACCGCGCCGTCCACGCCGACCAAAAGCTGTTTCTGCGAGAGACGAGCCGGCAGTTGCGGCCGCCCCGGTCGCGAAGGCAGTTGTGACAGGCGATAGCCGATGCTGAACGACCTCTCTTCTTCGAAGTTGCGCGATCCGTTCTTCGCTGATGATCAGCAGTCGCATTGAGCCATTGGCGACATCCATCAGCGTAGCTTCCAAAGTGCAAGACGATATTGTCATTCAATCTGGGTTCGCGGTGCCGCATCCCGTGTTTCGCCGAATAACGGAGTGGCCCGCATTGACGCTCGATCGGCGAACGTTCTGAACCAGTCCGTAAGCTTGGGACGGCCGAGTCGAAAATCTGGAAGGTCCCGGAACACCAGCCAGTCGAGCGCGGTCGCCAATGCGATCTGGCCGAGGTCGACGTACTGGTTCGGTACCCAGGTCGCCTCTAGCCAGTCATAGGTTTCGACAAGCTTCAGCTTGTAACCTTCCCCCAAGGGCGGATAGCGCAGATGCTCGGGACGGCGCTCCGTTTCCCATCGGAGTGCGATGCCCGCGTCAGCCAGGCCTTGAGCGACCGCCTGGCTCTGAAGCGTCCGCCACCGCGCCTCGCCCGTCGCGGGAATGAGCGGGCGGCTTGTGTGCATGGTGTCAAGATAGGCGCAAATAACATCGGAGTCGAACAGGGGCGGCCCCTCCTCGCGCAGCAGTACCGGCACCTTTCCGAGCGGGTTCTGCGCAAACACGTCATCATTCTTCAGCGTGGGACTGGTTTCGCAATGGAAAACCTCCAATCGGTCTGCGAGACGTGCTTCATGCGCAAAAACCAGTACCTTGCGGGCGTATGGAGAGTGGGTCTGGTAAAGAAGCTTCAAGGTCGGGGACCCCGATTGTTTGCGCGCTCGCAGCGGCGGGTTTGATCCGCGGCCAAGCGTGCTGGTCAAGGAGTTGCTCTCCAGAAGCGCAGCGTTGGCGCCGTCCGGAGAGCGTCGCTCGGAATTTGTACCTAGATCATGCTGTTGGCGTGTAACGTACTTTGCTCGATGGGCTGCCGTACCTCCCAATGTTCCACAAGCCTGCCTGCGTTCAGCCGGAAGATGTCGACAATGGCCATGCCTTCCTCGGTCGGCTCCCGCTTCGCGAGCATGTGAACGATGACGAAGTCTCCATCAGCAAAAATTCTCTTCACCTCTCCTTTAACCGAAGGAAACGCGGCCCTGAGACGCTGCACATACGCTCTGAAGCCATCGGCACCATCAGCAATGTTGGGATTGTGTTGGATGTATCGCTCACCGAAATATACCGAGGCTGCTTCGATATCTCCTTCGTTTACCGCCTTGCCGATAAAGTTCAGGACCACTTCCTTGTTGTCTTCTGGACGCGAGTTCGGAATGTCGGTGGACGGCGATCGCGGCGAATAGTCAGACATGCATAACTCCTTGATTGGCGTCGCTGGGCCCGTCGAACTGCGGCGTGGGCGAGGGCGACCTCTGCATACTCAGCTGCAACCAATGAGATGGTCGATGCTCAAACGCGGCAAAATGCTATCCGATGATCTCATTGTGTCGCCCACTTCCGTCAGGGATGGTAGCTCGCATGGACGTCTTGTCAGAAGTGTTGGCTTCGCTGCGATTTGGCGGAGCAATGATTGGGAATGCCACGCTGCGTCGGCCATGGGGAATTCTGGTCGATCCGACGCGGAATGCCGCGATCCACCTCATACGGCGGGGCGAGTGCTGGCTGCGCTTGAACGGTGAAGCGGAACCCATTCGTCTGGTTGAGGGAGATGTAATCCTCGTCGCAAGCGGAGTCGAACATACGATAAGCGACCCAGTCGATGCGCCCATCGCCCCTATGTCTGCCGTGATCGCGGCAAATCGCGACGAAGCTGGCCCGACACTCAGCGGCAGCGCAACCACGCTTCTTTGTGCAAGATATTCTTTGGGCGGCAATGGACCACATCCGATCGTCCCGCTGCTGCCGCCACTCATCCATCTTGGTCGTGACGAGATTGCCGCCAATGAATCATTGAGGCTCGCGATGGAGCTCTTGCGGGTCGAGGCGGACGATACCCTAGTGGGCCACGATATTGTGGCGCCGCGGCTTCTCGATGGCCTGTTCATTTACCTGCTACGCGCCTGGATCGACCATCAACCCCTCGGAACACGAGGGTGGTTTGGTGCCCTGCACGACAAGGGCATCGCTCGGACCCTGCGCCTCATCCATGAGAGCCCGGCCGACAAGTGGACGATCGCCTCCCTCGCCGATAGTGCCGCCCAGTCGAGGGCCACATTCGCGCGGCGATTTACTCGACTCGTTGGCGAGCCACCGCTGTCGTACCTCACCCGCTGGCGAATGACTCTTGCCGCGAAGGCTTTGCGAGAAACGGACCAGACCATCCGCGAGATCGCAACTGCCGTGGGTTACGAGTCCTTGCCTTCGTTTTCTCAGGCGTTCAAACGTGCGTTGGGACGATCTCCTGGTCTCTATCGCAGTGATCCGCTGCAGATTGATTGAAATGGCGCAACGGGAACCCGCTGGGGATCAGCAAGCCCCGGGCCAAGTCGGCATTATCCCTTCCCGTGAATCAACCCGACCTTGCCGAAATGGGCTCCTTTCTCAAGGTAACGGAAAGCGTCGGCCGCATCGACCCACGAAAAGGTACGCGCCACGAGAGGCCTCAGATCTTGCGCCTCGATGGCCCGATTCATGGCCTCGAACGATTCCCGTGAGCCAACTGGTATGCCGCGGACCTGAACCTGCTTGGTGAAAATTTCCAGAGGGTTGATTGCCCCCTCTTTGCCGCCGAGATAGCCGATAACATTGATCTGGCCACCTTGAGAGGAGGCCCTCAGCGACTGGGCAAAACTCTGCGGCCCACCGAGCTCGACCACGTGATCGACGCCGCGGCCTTCCGTGATCTCAAGAACTACGTCCGACCACATGGGCGTTTTGCGGTAATTGATGCCTGCGAAGGCGCCGATTTCCCGAGCGCGCTCCAGTTTCTCGTCGCTGCTGGAGGTAACGATAACCCTTGCGCCACTCGCCCGAGCAAACCGCAGCGCAAAGAGTGAGACGCCGCCCGTCCCTTGGGTGAGAACTGTGTCCCCGGCCCTGATCTGGCCCTCGGTAACGAGCGCATGCCACGCTGTAACGGCCGCACAGGGCAGCGTGGCGGCCTCGATGTCACTCAGGTTCCGGGGCGCCAAAACCGCCCCTTGTTCATCGAGTACTGCATATTCGGCGAGTAGGCCGTCGACAGGTCCTCCGAGCTGGTAGGATGGTTCCGCCGTACGGAAGGAGCCGCCGATCCAGCGTTGCCAGAACGTGCTGCAAACCCGATCGCCAACTTTGAAGCGTGTGACGTCCTCGCCGATCGTCACGACCTCACCGACACCATCGGACAGCGGAACAAGTGGCTGATCGAAGCCGGTGTGGTAGGTTCTGTTGGCAATTTCGACGTCGCGGTAATTTAGCGCCGTCGCTGTCACTCTAATGAGAATTTCCTGACGACGCGGTTTGGGCACTGGCCGTTCGACTAAACGAAGTCTGTCGGGGCCGAGGCCATCCTGAAGCACCATAACTTTCATGATGAGGTCTTTCTGTTTCAGAGCGAAACGTGCCTGACGCGCGCAACAAGGGTAGTCGGCGCGAGGGACGTTTCTAAGCTCGTGCATCTCTGCGATGTTGACGGGTTGTGGCTTTCGCCCAAGCCCTAGCGCCGGACTTTTTCGGCTTGAGCGCCGCCATTGCCGCGAGCCAGTCAGCTCTTGCGCTCTACGATACCGCGAAGGGTGTCGGCGTTGGCTTCGCACCACTGGCGGAACGAGCGCGGCGGCCGTCGTACCACGTCCTGCACCGTGGTCGTCACCAACCCCTGCGTGTCGGCTCGCATTGCCCTCAAACCTTCGACCAGGGCGGCAGCGAGCGAAGGGGGAGCACCATTCGGATAGCGAAACCTCACGACTTCTTCGGGTGACGCGACCTCTCGAACGGGGATTTCCATGCCGATGACTTCGGAGATAGTGGTGACCTGCTCTGCGACGGTGAGGGCCTCAGGACCGGTCAAGGTGTATGCTTTGCCGACATGGTCCTCTTCGATGAGCGCTGCGACCGCAACAGCGGCAATGTCAGCCGGATCGATCAGAGCGGCGCGTCCTGGCCCGGTGGGGTCGAGCACATAGCCGGACTCGCGGAAGGTCTGCATCCAGTCGAAGGTGTTGGTTGTGAAGCCCCCGGGACGAAGAAAGGTTGCTGCAATCTTCGACGCACGAATGAGTTCTTCGCGTTCGTGATGCCAGCGCCCCATCGGAGGCAAGGGCGTTACCCCAACGGCGTAGCTCGATAGATAGACGATACGCCCTATTCTTGCTTGCTCGGCAGCTGCCAGCGCCGTCCGTGCCGCCTCGTGGTCTATGCCTGGCACCAACAGGAAGAGGCTGTCTGCTCCACGATAGGCCTGGAGCAAGGACGAAATGTCAGTCAAGTCGCCGACAACCACATCAGTCGCCGCTGGAAGTCTCGTCGCTTTGGCAATGTCGCGAACGAGCGCTCGCACGTTTTCGCCACGCTCGACCAGCTGAGAAACGAGTTCGGTTCCGACGTGGCCCGTCGCTCCGGTTACTACGATCATTGCATTGTCTCTTGTACAGTGAGATAAGTCATTTACCGGCAAACGTTAACCGGTAAATGATGTCGGCGTCAAGCAGCGCTGATGTGCTGCTGGTCTCGGGGTGTAAGAACCGGAAGAAGTAGACGCACTTGCGCTGGGGATTTTGATGCCCGAACTGCTAGACCTCTTCGGCAACACCACGAAGCTTGTCCGCGCTGTGACCGACGCGGCATTGCGTGAGCACGGCCTTCGGCTGGGACAGGATCACTTGCTGGCGACGCTCTGGCGGCGGGATGGCCAGACTCCAGGTGAAATCGCTGTGGCGCTTCGTGTCACCACTCCCGCTATTACCAAGGGCGCTACGGTGCTCGAGAAATTGGGTCTGCTTGAACGGCGCCCCGATGAGCGCGACAATCGTCTGGTCCGCCTTTGGCTGACTGAAAAGGGGCGCGCGCTTCAAGTGCCGGTAAAAGAGAAACGACGGCAGATTGAAGAGCGCCTGACCTCGACTCTTTCAAGCGGCGAGGTGAAAGCCCTTGCTCGCACCCTTGAGAAGATGCGTGCAACGGCCAGCGATATCCTGACGTCCCGCCAGGAGACAGACGAGGAGGAATAGCGACCGCCCCTCAGTCGCCAGCGCTCGAAATCGATGAGGAGACTCCCGCCGCTGTCATAGAGATCCCGGCGTAACGCGCCAGGTCCCTCCGCATCGCCTTAACAGCTCGCCGCAAGCGTCCGTATGCGCAAAGCAGACACTGGTCGAAGACCGGTTCTGGCCCAAAGCAGTCCGCAGGGTTACCTAGTACCGCAAGATTGGTGGTCGCGTTTAGTGGGCTTCGGGCCAAGCCCGAATGATGCCCCCGGGGCTTCACGGGAATTAATTGATAATCTAGTTGTCATCCTCGGCAACACCTCGGTAGATTTACGGGGACGAGCGATTGAGGCATTGCCTGCTACTATCGTAGCGTCTGCGGGCTCCGCAGCAACTTAGATAATATCTATGCATTGAGCGGCGGGATTTGAAAGCTAGCAGCGGGCTCGGCTAGGACAATCACAGCTCGATCATTGCTTCGGGGGACGCCATGAAGGCACGGGGTTTGCTCGTCAGGGTTGCGGGGAATGGCGATGCCTTCGCGACCGCATTGCAGGGAATTGACGCTACTTCCACGCCCGAGCGCGTCATGTCGACCAGTTCCCCCGCAACTGGTGCAATGGGGATCGTTGGGTCGAACGATGCCTCGACGTGGTTCCGAATCGATGGAGCAACCAGTGATAGGTCTGCTTGGGACAAAGCGCACCAACTCGTGTCCGAGGGTGGACCTGGTTTCGGCGCTGAGGCTGGCGTACAGGCCGTAGAGCCGGACTGGGTGCAACAGTGGCCGAGCGCTGACAAGAATGCGGACGGGTCGCTTGCGCTGAGCGCGAAGGCAGACGTCTGTTCATATGATCCGCAAGATGGAAGCGGGGGTAAGGCCATTGGACCGGGCGTCGGTTGGCCGCTTAGTGATGCGTTTTCCCAACTCGCGGGCGCACGTGCCACGGTTGGCGCAGCCCAGAACCAGATTCTAATTGCCCATCTGGACACGGGCTACGACCCGCAGCACGTCACCCTACCCAGTGGCATCGATCTAGGCCAGCAGCGAAACTTCATCCCGGGACAGCCAATCGACGACGCTGTGGACAGGGTGCTTCTTAACGGAGGTCCGCTCACAAATCGCGGTCATGGAACTGGAACGCTAGGCATTCTCGCCGGCAACCGGCTCAAAGGCACGAGCCCCGACTGGCCGGGCTACGTGGACTTTCTCGGGGGTGCACCGCAAGCGAAGATCGTGCCAATCCGCATTGCGGACGGTGTCGTTGAATTCACCACCAGCACGATGGTGAAGGGCTTCGACTACGCGACGCAGATTGGAGCCCATGTCCTCTCCATGAGCATGGGTGGCTTGAGCTCGCAGATGCTCGTCGACGCGATTAATGCCGCCTATGACGCAGGCCTCGTAATGGTGACGGCCGCTGGCAACTCATATTCGTGGCTTGGTCCTGTAACGACAATCGTCTTCCCTGCGCGCTACCGGCGCGTGATCGCCGCCTGCGGCGTGATGGCGGACGGACGCGCATATGCGGGGCTTAACCCGGGTACGATGCAAGGAAACTACGGTCCCCCGAGCAAGATGGACACTGCCCTTGCCGCCTATACGCCCAACACGCCGTGGGCGCAGATTGGGTGTCCCGAGGTGGTTGACATGAATGGCGCGGGAACGTCTTCCTCGACGCCTCAAATCGCGGCGGCCGCCGCGCTGTGGCTCGCCAAGCACTGGGACACCGTCAAGGACTATGCGCCGTGGCAGCGCATCGAAGCGGTGCGGCAAGCACTCTTCTCAGGTGCCGGAAAAACGACCGCGGCGATGTTGGCCGATGAGGTGCGTGAGAAGCTTGGGCAAGGTGCATTGCATGCGCAAGACGCGTTAGCCATTCAACCAGCCGCCGCCAACACGCTGAAAAAACTACCCCCCGCCGTAGCGTCGTGGCCATGGCTCGACTATCTCACCGGGGGCGGCGTGAGCCTGCAAGTGGACAGCCTCCCGGCGGGCCGCAAAACGATGTTGCAGCTCGAGCTTACGCAGATGGCGCAGCGCGTGCCCGAAATCGACCGAGCAATTGCAGACCCTGATGATCCGCGCGTTGTCACGCCAGAGGGTCGAAACCGTTACCTCGAGCGGGCGCTTGATCTCGGCAATCCGTCGGCCCCGCTGCGGCGCTTCTTGGAGACCGCGCTCGGTCGCAAGGCGATACCAAAGGGCACGACGTTTCCGAGCCGGCCGGTCAAGCGACAGACCAGGACACCGCCGACGCCGCAGCGGCGCTTACGCGTATATGCGCTAGACCCGAGCATGGGCCAAAGCATCGACTTCTTCACCCTCAATGAGGCCACTCTCTCCGTCCCGTGGGATGATCTCCCCGATACGACCAACGAACTCCAACCCGGGCCGGTGGGCGAGTATCTTGAAGTCGTGGACGTGGACCCTGCCTCAAACCGCGTCTACGATCCCGTCGATCTCAATGACAAGAAGCTGCTCGCTCAAGACGGGTGGTCGCCCTCCGAAGGAAATCCCCAATTTCACCAGCAGATGACCTACGCCGTCGCCATGACCACCATCGGTCACTTCGAACGCGCGCTCGGCCGCAAGGCACTATGGGCGCCGCGGGTTGCTGCAGACGGTAAGGTGGGACCGCCGTTGCGGCGGTTGCGCATCTACCCGCATGCCATGCGTGCGCAAAACGCCTACTACAGTCCTGAGAAGAAGGCGCTGCTGTTTGGCTACTTCGCGGCCTCGGACAACTCTGCCGGCCTGGTGGCGCCGGGATCGATGGTGTTTACCTGCCTCTCCAGCGACATCGTTGCGCACGAGACCTCGCACGCACTTCTCGATGGTTTGCATCGTCGCTTCACCGAGGCATCAAACCCCGACGTGTTCGCCTTTCATGAAGCATTCGCGGACGTCGTCGCCATCTTTCAACACTTCACCTACCGGGACCTGGTTCGCTTCGAGATCGGCAGGGCAGGTGGAGACCTTACCGCCCCGAACCTCTTGAGCGGGCTGGCGCGTCAATTCGGCGAAGGGAGCGGCCGAAACGGCGCTCTACGGGACTACAACGACAAGGGCAGTGACAATAAGGTCTACGCCGACACGCTCGAACCGCATGAGCGCGGCACGATACTCGTCTATGCGATCTATGACGCGTTTCTCAAAGTGGTGGGTCGAAAAACCGCGGATCTCATCAGGCTTGTTTCCGATCAAGGTGCGAACGGCTACTGGGTCCGACTGCCACCCGAGATTGTCGAGAGGATCGCAACTGACACCTGCGAGACGGCGGCAGAGCTCCTCCACATTTGCATCCGCGCTCTCGACTACTGCCCCGCCGTGGACATCACCTTCGGCGAATATCTGCGCGCGCTGATCACCGCTGACGTCGATACGCGGCCGGTCGATCCACAAGGATATCGCGTCGCATTGATCGAGGCGTTCCGGAAGCGTCGGATACTGCCGCGAGATGTCCGCACGGTTTCCGAAGAGTCTGTGACCTGGAACGGCTTCGTCGATCCCACTGACGGCTCGTGGCTCAAGACCATGCTCGCCTCGTTGAACCTGGGTTGGAACTTGGATTCAAGTCGCGAAGAGATCATCAGCATCAACGAGAAGAACAGATGGGTCGCATGGAATGCGCTGAATAAAGCGTTCGCCGCAACGCCAGATTTAATGGGGCAGTTCGGATTGATGGAAGACGTGCCGCGCTATGACGAAACGGGGCACGAGGCACCATCGCGCAATCGCCGCGGCAAGACCACGTTCGAGCTCTTTTCGATACGACCTGCGCGACGCATTGCCGAGGACGGCTCGTTTCGCACCGAGATCATCGCCACGGTGCAGCAGCGACATCCGATCCCAGCGTATGACGGAGCCCCAAGCCAGGAATTCATCTGGTTTCGTGGAGGCGCGACCATCATCATCGATCCCCGCGAGGGACGAGAGGCGGTACGCTACAGCATCGTCAAGAATTCAGACTCCAAGAATCGCCAGCAGCGCCAACAGGCGTTTGCGATGGGAAACGCGACCCTGCCGTTGCGGGGCCTCTACTTCGGCGGCGCACTCGCTGCGACTGAGCCCTTTGCGCTCATGCACGCCACTCGGGAGAGCGAAGAATGAAAGCTCCGACCGGTAAGGCCGCTCCTGCGCGAGAGGGAACCAAGCTGACGGTGCGCCACTACTGCCAAGGCATTGGTGACTGCCATCTCCTTCGCTTCCCGCTCGAAGATGGGAAGGTTTTCACGATGCTCATCGACTGCGGGGTCCATAGTTCGGTAACGGGCGGCAACGATAAGATCGACAAGATAGTCGCCGACGTCTTCGACCAGACAGGCGGCAATATCGATCTTCTGGTGGTGACGCACGAGCACTGGGACCATGTGTCTGGCTTTCTTACCGCCGCTGAGCGATTCAAATCCTTCAAGGTCAAACACGTCTGGGCGGGGTGGACCGAGAATCCCGACGATGCTCAGGCGCAACAGCTCGACAAGTACAAGGGGGCTGCCTTAGCAGCACTTCAGAACGCAGCTCTGGCGCTTGCGCGCTCTCCGCGCACTAGTGCAGCGCACGAAGGCGTACAGGCCGGCCTCGATGCGCTCGCTGGTTTTCAGTTTGGCGCTACCGGCGACAAGGTTCGAACGGCGCGAAACGCGGCATTCGCGCTTGGCAAAGGCAAGATCGACTACATGGAGCCTAAGTCCGCGCCACTTGCCCTGCCTGGCGTATCGGGCGTGCGCGTCTACGTGCTCGGCCCGCCGCGGGACGGAGACCTTCTGAAGATCACCGATCGACCAAGCGAGATGTACGGCATGGGGCTTGCTCCTGTCGGTTGGGAGCTCTCGGCAATGATGGGGGCCGCACCCGGGCTTAATGGTCAGGACAACGGTGGAGCGCCGGATTACTTTGCGCCCTTCGACCCCGAAGTGGGATCGCCGCTCGATGTCGCCCTGAGTGCGGGTGCGGGCAGCAAGGGAAGCGACGTCACGCCGGAGGTGGCTGGGTTTGTCCGCGAACATTATCTCAACCCAGCTTCCACCGCGGTAGCGTCCGACGACAGCGCGGATCAATCGTGGCGACGCATTGACGACGACTGGCTGTTTGCGAGCGCCGACCTTGCGATGCAAATTGACGCTCGAACCAACAACACCAGCTTGGCGCTGGCCTTTGAGTTTACGGATACCGGCCGTGTCGCGTTGTTTGCCGCGGACGCTCAGGTGGGGAGCTGGCTGAGCTGGCTGAAGCTCGAATGGACCGTTGAGGGCAAGAAGGTCACGATGGCCGACCTGTACCCGCGCGTCGTCTACTATAAGGTCGGGCATCACGGCAGCGAGAATGCGACGCTCAAGGCGAATGGCCTGGAATTAATGACGCACACCGACCTGTCGGCCTTCATTCCAACTAACGCGGCGGACGCGCTGAAAGTGAAATGGGGCCAAATGCCCTTTAAGCCGATGCTCTCGGCCCTCGAAAAGAAGACAAGCGGACGGGTAGTCCGCGCCGATGATGATTGGATTGCGAGCAGTCAGGCGCCGAAGAGCCTCGTGGGCGGTTCCATCCGTGCGGTTGACCACGGAAAGGATCTTTGGGTGGAGTTCGATATTGCGTGAGAGACCTCGCTGCTCCCACCAACGTCTAGACATTCCGGTGATTTTTTCGCGACCTGAGCGGCCTCTTGGCAAACTGGCGACCCCGTGAAGCGCGACTATCGCACTTCCCAGTACAGCCGCCCCGGAGCACGTGCTCTGAAGGGTTGTGCCGGCTCACTTGTCCGCTTGGCCCAAAGCGGGCGCTTGCGCGAACTAAGCCGACAGAACCACCCGAAAGCGCGCCTGCGTGGTCTTCAACAGATATAGCTCTGTCGTAGCAAGGAGCCTGAGCGCATCGTCGGTGATCGTGGCGATGGACGCGCCTGGCTGGATCAGAATCATCTCGAACTCCAGTTTCGCCCTGCGCGATTTGTCCTTGAAGTATGCGAGGAGTTTCATGTCTCCTTTCAGGAAGCGCGTTTTCCCCTCTCTCGTCCAGGTTTCCTGTCGCCGCTTGAGGTCGTGATAGAGTGTCGGCAGGCCGGCATGTTTGGCCGGGATGCTTTTCTGCGCCTGACCACACACGACGTAGAAGTTGCGGATATCCTGCGAGACTTTGCCTTCATGCGCGCCCTTGATGTGGACGAGGACCAGCCGGATTGTCTCGTCGCCTACGTCTTTGAGGCAGACAAGATCGGCCGCCTCACCGTGTCCATCATCGTTGAAGATGAGATCGTAGTCGCCCTTGAGCGTCTCGAAGGTACGGTACTGGATAGTTTTCTGGTCCGCGTCCTTGTGCATCGATTCCCGGTTGAGCGGTATTCCAGTCCACTCCCAGGCTTCGAGTTTGGCTCTGTCGTAAAGGCCAGGATTCAGCTTTAGCGGAATATGATAGCAGTTGTAGGAGTAGGTGCCGTCCGCGTAGCGAACGATAAACGGATCTTTCTGCAGGTATTCCTCGAGCGGGACGGCGGGCACGGTTCCGTGCCGGAACTGCACCTTCGGCCCCGAGACATGCTCGTGGCGATATCCGCCAGGCAGCTCTTTATCGATGATCAGTCGGTATCGGGACTCGACCGCATCGGTCGCGAGGTTGAACAGAATGGGGCCGCCCTCGCCGATCGACTCCAGGTTGATGTCGACGGCAAAGAGCGGAAACTCAACTCCATCGAAGATAAAGAACTGGTGGTCATGGAAGCGCATCTGCGCCTGCTCGCCCAGTTGTGCGGCGATTGGGGCGGACGTGTAGGGCGCATCCAGCCGTTGCGGTCTCAGGAAGTCTTTCACGACGTTGTTGGCGTCAAGTTCGCTTTCGGAGGTAACCTTGGTCCATGTCGCTTTGGTCCAGTCGATCCACTCTGAGATGGTTCCTGATTTTTGCTGCCAGACCTTGCCGCGGCGCTGCGTTCCTCCCCAGAGCACGCGGTCTCCGTTTTCGTAACCGAGGCAAGCGAGATTATTGAGGGCAGACTCCGCTTTCTCGATGCTCGCCAGCCCCTCGGTCACGTTGGGTCCGAAGTAGGATGTGAAGCTGATGGCTCCGATGCGCGATGAGCCCAGGCTCTTCACAAGAGGCAGCTGCACGTTGTTGAGAATGTTAAATATGGGCAAGCCGGAGACGAGAGACGTCTCGTCGTTCGTGATGGCCTTGGCGAGGTTTTCGGAGCGTAGGGCATCATAGTCGCTGGCGAACACACACAGCGCGGCTAAAGCCTTGTCCCAACGAACAACGAGTAGGTCATAGATCGTGTCGGAGATGCTCTGGTAGTCGCCCCACGCGACGTCACTCTCGCGACGAACCACGGCGACTAACACGTTCTCCTTGTCGCTCAACGCGTACCAGCTCTCCGAATTTTTCGGGAGGATGCTTTGGTAGTTCAGTGGCTGCCAGTCCTTGCAGGACGTTCGGAAGAGCTGCGTCGAGAGGGCCGGCTTCAGGTTCCACAACGACAGCGCCTCATGCAGATCGCCTTTGGCGCGTAACTCCTCGACGACATCCTGCAGGCGAAGTTCCTGCGCGATACGGTCCTCGCTAAGCCGGCGGATCAAGCGGTCCCAGTCGGCGCCCTCGGCATAAAGCTCGGTCAGCTTTTTCTCGGCTTCGGGATCTGCAATGTTAGTAACGACAGTCGCTTCTCCAATCTTCCCCGGGTCACCGGTGCGGGTAAAGCGGCCAATGAACTGAAGAGTAACGGCGAGCGATTTGTGTGCGTCATGCAGGGCGGCGACCTTCAGGTTAGGAAGATCAAACCCTTCACCAAGCATGTCGACGCATACGACGATCCGTGACCCGTCCGGGCCCCGGTCAAGGAGACTCTTGAGGGCGTCGCGGTTCGCGAGCGTGCGTCCCGGACCGGAAAAAACCACGATGGGTTTCATTTCCGGAGCGAGCTTTCGATAAATCTCAACGACGCTGTCCGCGCGTTCCTTGGAGCGTGTACGCGCCATCAATAGATGGTCGAGCTTGAGCTCGTTGCGGTCGCGGCGAAGCGCCTTGAGGGCCTCGATGGCAATCGCAGTATCCCGCGCCGCCTCGTCCCCATACTCTTCGATAGTTCGGAGGTTGATCGGTCGGTAGTAGTCAGCGGCCTGAGCGTCCCCCAGCTTGTAGTTGAATATGATCTTTCCATCGATGCGCCGGCCATCTCGGCGAAACGGCGTGGCCGTGAACTGCAGAATACGCTTTTTCAGAAAGTGGTCTCTTACCGCCTGCCAAGTGGTGGCGGTAATGTGATGGGCCTCATCGACGATCAGGTCGGTGCACGCTTCGGTTAGCCGACCCACAGCATCCGGGCTCGATGCGTCGAGCACATGCGGCAGGGCAACGATGACATTCGCCTGTGCGATGATTTCGTTTGCCTCGTCGAGGCTCCGAATGCCGGTGGTGATGACCGCAACACGGGGCCTTGGAAGCTCGGCGTCGACCACCGTCGCGTCGGTGAGCTTTCCGAGGGTGATGAACTTGCCGGCAATTTGTGAGCGCAGGGCATCGCTGGGCACGATGACCAGGCATCGCTCGAGGCGTCGGTACACGAGCGTGGCGAGCATGGTCTCGGTCTTGCCGGTGCCCGTTGGGAGGACAACGGTGGCGGGCTCAAAATCCTTTCCAACGGCGAAATGAGCGGATATCGCGTGCAACGCGCCGATCTGCGGCGTTCGTAGGCCGGGGCGCTTTTGGGCAGTGTCCTCACTTCGAAAGTTGAAACGGTTCTCCCATGCTGCGAGCACAGCCTCTGGCGTGGCGACGTAGTCCGCGAGGTCTCCCAGCGTGTCCCACACAACAGCGAAAGCGTCTGGCATCTTCTCCGGATCGGCGATGTCGGGAGAGGTGACGACCGGCAACTTGGTCGGGACACGGCGGGCGCCTTTGTGACGAAGCAGGAGTTCGTCGTAAGGCGCGTGTAGCCGCGTGCGGATGAGATCATGCCCTTTGATTTCCGAGGGCGAGATCTCGGCGTGACCGATCGCACCGACAAATGGCTGCTGCACGAGCAGGTTGTTGCCGATCTTGGTGCGACGTTCGGGAAGTGCCGGGAGCGCAATATCGCCGCCCCATTTCGAAAATAGGCCCAATAAAATTCCCTCCGATCCAGAAGGAAATATAGTGTTCGCTCGAAAACTGACCTGTTGTTACCCGCCCCAAAATAGGTGGTTCGACTGAGACGCCCCAAGAGAGATTCCACTCTAACCCACAGATATGCCAACGGCTAGTTGTGCTGCGTCCCCTTGTGGCGCGAAGCGGACACCCACCTAGCCAATCTTGCAGAACCTGGTGCGGCTCACGACGAGGCTGAGCACCCGCACCATACGCGCCGGATCAGCCCCGAGCGCGGCAGCCACCTGCAGGAACTCGACCACATCGAGCCGACGTTCTCCGCCTTCGTACTTGGCAACGAACGATTGCGGCCGCCCAAGCCGGTCCGCCACATCCTGCTGGGTGAGACCCGCCTTCTTGCGCGCCGCAACCAGCAGCTCGCGCAACTTGATATGCTGCGGGGAATGGATCGACTTGCTCATGCGGGGCGCCATGAGCCGCAACAGCTGATCCCAGGACCGGATTATCCCAAATAAGGATTTGTTCACGCCGCTCCGGTGTTATGGACCCGGGGAGGCGCGTCGGAATGGCCGAGGCAGCAGTGGCGCAGAACATGCCGGTCGGGCGGTCCGTGGGGCTGTTTCTGGCCGACGGCACGCCGCACGGGCCGGTCGTCGCCGGGATCGGCAATTGGAGCGGCAAGGTGATCGCCGGGCCGCGCAGCCGGATTGCCGAGTTGTTGCGGCGGCCCGAGGCGAGCCGGACCGGGGTCTATATCCAGGTCGGACCCGATCCCGACCGTCCAGGGGAGCTTTTGGGCTATATTGGAGAAGCCGACGACGTCGCGGCCCGGATGCGCCACCATTTGCGCTCGGACAGCAAGGACTTCTTCGAGCGGGTGGCATTCGTGGTCAGCTCCGACGATAGCTTGACCAAGGCCCATGCCCGATACCTGGAGAGCCGCCTGATCCGGCTGACCAGGGACGCCGGAACGGTCGTCCTGGTCAATGATACGGCTCCCGAATTTAACCGCCTTCCCGAGGCGGATCGGGCCGACATGGAGACCTTCATCGAGCAGCTGCGGCTCATTTTGCCGCTGGTCGGGTTCGACCTGTTCCGCTTCCGGCGTCCGGTCTCGACGCCGGCGGCTGCCGGGACCGATGGTACCCCAGTCTTCAGCTTCTCGACGGGAGGCGCATCGGCGCGGGCACGGGAGACTGCGGATGGGTTTGTGGTGCTGCCCGGCTCAACGGCCAGGACCGCAACCAGCGGCACCTTCCAGGCTGGATAGTGGGCGCTGCGCGATCGTCTCCTGGCAGATGGATCATTGAGTCCTGATGCATCCAGCGAAGTGCTGCGGTTGGTGACCGACGTGGTCTTTGCCAGTCCCAGTGCGGCGGCGGCGATCGTTGCCGGCCGAAGCGCCTCCGGCCCCCTCGAGTGGAAGATGGCCCAGACCGGCCAGAGTTATCGGGACTGGCGCGCCGCAACGCTGTAGGCGAATACCGCTCCCATCTCGACACTGAGTTGACGACACAGGTCCGACCAAGCCACGACCGCACCGTTCTGGTTACGGATATGGGGGGGTTGGACATGCCGCGCCGACAAGATCGACGATTTGGGTCAGGGCCTCTGTCTCGAACGGACACCACCACGGTCGCGGCGCTGTACGAGGTCTTCGAACGCCTACGCCGCCGGCATGACCGGCTCGGCCGGCTCGTACGGCGCCGGGAGGCAGAGGCCGAGGAGCTCCGGCAGAGGAGCCGCGGCAGGATCAGCACCGCCGTCGCTCGGAATCAGGCCGGCTATCATGCTCTGTGGACGCGCTGGTCGGCGAGCCATGATGAGGTTGCTGCAGCAGCCGATCGCCTGCTGCGCGCCCGCGCCAGATCCCTGGCCGATGTTTTGATGCTGTTCGGCGCGCTCGAATGGATACTGCTCTGCGATGGGGTGATTGTCGACAGCACGGCAGAGCGCCAAGTTCGCCGCTTCGGTCGCGGGCTTCGCCGGCTCACCGCAGCGTCCTGATGGTCAACATCATCAACCTCGTTCGCCCTGTCGCGGCTGCGTTAGCGATGTTTGCGGTTTGACGCCTCTTTCTGCCGGTGATGGGTGGACTAGTCGCCGGCCCCAAGCCATGTGTCCCCCAGCCTGCTGCTCCACGGCACGCCCTCCTCCGCCCGGCGCAATAGTCCGGGCTTGTGGTCGTAAACCGCGCATCCCGCGCGGTTGATACCCCAAGGAGGGCCACATGGCCGCTACCAAGAAGAAGACCACCCGTCCCCCGCGCTCCGGCAAGGCTTCGGTGCGCCACCCCAACCGCAGCAACGTCATCCCCGCTGCCCCGTTCGTCACCAAGACCGAGCACGTGATCGGCATGCTGCGCCGCAAGGAGGGCGCCTCCCTCGCCGAGATCATGGACGTCCTCGGCTGGCAGGAGCACAGCGTTCGCGCCCTGCTCTCTGCCACCATCGCCAAGCGGCGCAATCTGCCGCTGGTCAAGGGGCAGGCTCCTGGCGAGCCCACGCGCTACTATATCGCCGCAATCAAGGCGGCCAAGGAGTAGGACAACGAGAGTCGCGCGGCCCGCGAGGCAAACCAGCGGGCCGCCGCTAACCATGGACGGAGGCGTTGGCGGGTTCTTAGTACAGTAGCTCTAAGTCGACCAACGCATTGCTCAGGCAAGCTGCCGCTCGAGCTTGCGCTTCCTCGCGTCCCAATCGGGCATGGCCTGGTCGAGCAGATGGAAGAACTCCGAACCGTGATTATGGTGGCGCAGGTGGCACAACTCATGTGTAATCACGTAGTCAATGGCATCCGTGGAAGCTTGGATAAGGGCCAAATTCAAGATCAACCTGCCGCTCCGCGTCATTGAGCCCCAGCGCTGGCGAAGGTGCATAGTGGTCAATCCCTTTGGCTCCATGTCGTCGGGGTTCGGAAATCGGAGCTGGCAAAGTGCAAGCCGTTCGCGAAATTTCTCGCGTGCACGGTCGCGATACCACTGCTCCACCAGCGCCTTCGTCACATCCGGGTTCCGGGGCCTCGACGACTGCACGGTGAGCTGACCTCGGGACAGCTTCACCCGCTGTTGAATGTGTTCGACGACCTTCAGCTTGTACTGCCGGCCCAGGTACAGATGCGTCTCTCCGCCGATGTACAGGCGTTCTGGGGTACGCGGTTGGAACTGGATGAAATAGCGCTGCTGGCGCCTTATCCAGGCCCCGCGCTTTCGCACCTTCTCGAGGATTTTCTCGAGCGGCGCCTCCAACGGCGCGATCACTTCGACCAAGGCGTCAGGATCGACGCTGATCGCCAGCGTCTTTCGTTGCCGCCGCTGGAGTCGAAAGTCGATTTTCTCGCTTCCATACGGAACCGAGAAGGTCTTCCGGGTCATCCTGGAAATCTCGCCCTGGCGACGCCCATGATCTGGAGTTCCAGCTCGTCAAGCTGATCGACCGGGATGTCTATTCCCTTTTGGTCGCGAACTATGTCGAAGAAGTAGTCGTCAATGGCATTGCGCATCTTGTTCTGCGCAATCTCATTCGACCAGACGTCGACGATGTGATGCTCTTTGATAATGCCGACGATCGTCTGAGCAATGTCAGCCAGAGCATCGTCGGTCGCACTGCCGTTGGCGACCGCCCTGATTGTGGGCTCGACAATGCCGAAGAGGGCTTGGGCATCTTCGTTGCCTCTAATGCTTTCGGGCACTGTTTTGCCATGCTCCCTCCGCGCCATGCGGCCGGCAAGGTCAATGACATTAGCTAGGTAGTCCCGCTCCGATATGCGCTTCTCGCGGTAGTCGCGAATAGTCTCTTCCAGCAGCTCGGAGAACTGCCGATAGAACGCGGGATCCTCCTCCATCCTTTCGGTGATTGTCCGCTTGGCCGCGCTGGCGATGCGGTCGGCCTTGGACGCGTCGGACGTGTTCTGCTCCTTGACTACCGCTCGAAGTGCGTCAGGATCGTTGATGTTGGTCGGAGCGATAATTGTGGTCGCCGGCAATGCCGTCACATGATCATCCAACAGCTTTTGGATTTTCGGCTCGAAGTCCTTGAGGTCGACCACCTCCTGGTAGCGGAGCTGCACTGAGCGTCTCAGTTCCGTGAACGCCGCCCAGTCGCGCTTGAGGGAGTCGACCTTCTCATCGTCGAACAAATCGAAGAGCTTCTCAGACGACAGCGAGATGTGGAGGCACTTGCCGAAGGCGCGCAGCCGTTCATAAAATTCCTGCCGGAGCGCCTCGTCGGCCAGGAGCTGCTCGAACTGCTCCATGTCCCTTTTGTTCTTGATGGTCTTGAACAAGTCCCAGAGCTGATCACGCAGCTGAGGGAGCTTGCGGATTTCCTCACGGATGTCGTGCAGGGCACCGACCAGATCGGCTTGGTCATAGCCATCAAATGCGCTGTACGTCGTGAGTGCTCGGTCAAGTTCTCCAAGCAATCCCTCATAGTCCACAATGAAACCGAACTGCTTGTCCTTGCCGTCTTCGGTCTCAAACAGGCGGTTCACGCGAGCTATGGCCTGCAACAAGGTGTGTTCGCGAAGCTGCTTGCATACGTAGAGAACGGTGTCGCGCGGAGCATCGAAGCCCGTCAGAAGCTTCGACACTACGATCAGGATTTCCGGCCCGTCCGGCCCCTTGAACGCCTCGATTACCTGACGGGTGTATTCCGCCTCAGTCTTGTACTTCTCCATCATGGCGTCCCAGAACTTCCGGACGATATCTTTGGATTCCTTGTCGACCTCTTCGTTGCCCTCGCGATCGTCCGGCGGCGAGATGACGATCTCGCTCGACACGTGGCCAACATCGTCTAGGACTTCCTTGAACTGGATCGCTGCCGCCTTGGACGGGGCGATGAGCTGCGCCTTGAAACCGGTGTCCTGCCAGAACTGGCGATAGTGCTCGGAAATGTCGAAAGCCTTGGCGCGGATCGCCTGGCCGGTTCTCGACAAGGCATCCATGCGCGAGAACTTGCGCTTGAGGTCCGCCTTCTGGTTGTCGGTCAGGCCTTCACTGAGCTTTTCGAACCAGCTGTCGATAACATTGCCGCTGATCTGTTGCTCCACCAGGCGCCCCTCATACAGCAATGGCACCACCGCCTCGTCAGCGACAGCCTCGTCGATGGCGTAGCGATGGATCAGCCCGCCGAAGGTTGCGAAGGTGTTCTTCTCCTGCTTAAGCAGTGGCGTGCCGGTGAAGCCCAGATAGCAAGCATTCGGCAGAGCTCGACGCATCTTCATGGCGAAGGTGCCATGGCCGCCATAGCGCCCGGTCTGGCTGCGATGGCTTTCATCGACCAGCACGAACAGGTTCGGGTCGTCATCCTTGTGATCGGAGGCCTTGGTCGCTGTTTCGAACTTGTTGATGATCGCGGTGATCAAGGGCGCCTTGTGGGTGATCAGCTCGACGAGATGAGCCCCGGTCGTTGCCCGCACGGGCTCCATGTCGCAGGATTTGAACGTGCCCTTGATCTGCTTGTCGAGATCGTCCCTGTCGGTGACGATAAGCAGGCGCGGGTTCTTGATATCAGGGTCCAGCGCGAGTGCGCGAGCCAGCATGACCATCGTCAGGGACTTGCCAGACCCTTGTGTATGCCAGATCACACCGCCCTTGCGGCGTCCTTCCATGTCGAATTGCTTCACGCGTTCGATCGCCTTGCGGATGCCGAAGAACTGCTGGTGGCGTGCAATCTTGCGCACGCCACCATCGAACACTGTGAAGCGGCGAATGAGATCGAGCAGCCGCTCCGGTCGGCAGAGAGCGTGAATCGTCCGGTCCTGGCCGGTGACCGCGCGGTCGCCTTCCGCCCGCAAGGCGGCAAAATGGTCGACCGCGTGGCGCATCGGCCCGGAGAACACTGCCCGCTCATCTTCGAAACCGAGCGGACGGTTGATGGCGGTGCGAAGCGCCTCGATGTCCTCATCTTCGACCAGAGCCGCCAGTTCCTCGACACTCGGCCCGTTCTCGCCCGAAGCCGACTGCGCCAGCGTCGCGGGCGCATCTCTCTTGTCCTCGTCTTCACGCCAGGTCGCCCAGAACTTGCCGGGCGTGCCGACGGTCGCGTACCGCGCCTCGAGACGATTCATTGTCATCAGCAGCTGCGTGAAGTGGAAGAGCTGCGGTATGTTGTCTTCGTTTTGATAGCCGATGAGCTGGCTGTCGGCCTTCTTGAGGCTCTCAGTCGGTCGCTTGTTTTCGATCACCAGCAGCGGGATGCCGTTGACGAAACCGACGATGTCGCACCGCTTCGTCTGGCTCGATCCGGTCCGCTCGACGGCAAACTCGGCCGTGACGTGGAAGGCGTTGTTCGCGGGGTTTTCCCAGTCGATGTAGCGGAACGAATAGCTCTTCGAATCCCCTTCGATCGTCTTGGTGATCGTCGTGCCGAGCACCAGCGTGTCGTAGATGTCCTGGTTGGTCCCGCGGAGGCCCTTGAGGCGATCCGGCGTTGGTTTCAGCCGCCGCATCGCCTCGTGGGCGTCGGCGAGGTCGAACGGATACTCGCGGCCGCGATGGGTGAAGCGATTGATACGCAGCAGGTTCTCAGCGAGTACGTCGTCCAGCACAACATTGCGCAGCCGCCCGCCGCGCAGGTGGAACGCCTCGGTCTGGGACAATGGCTTGAAGCCCAGCGCCACGAGCAGTTGCAGGGCCGGGACTTGCGACTGGGCTTTTTCGGCGGCGTCGAAGGTCATTCTTCGGTCTCTTCCGCTCCCTCATCAGTTGCAGCATCGGAAACCGGCTTTTCAATAAGCTCGATGGCCATCGGGATACCAAACTGACCGATGCGCTCTGCGGCCGCTTGGAGACTGACCTTGCTGAAGAACGGCAGACCGATTGTCCCATCAGAGTAGGGCTTCCGCATAATGCCATAGATAACCTGGAAGTCCTCGCGAATGACCCTCTCCGTACTCTTCGGCAGATGGTTTTCAAATCCACCTCCCAGCGAGCGCACCTTCGCTCGAAGCTTCTTGCGAAAGTCTGCATCGCTTACAAATGCTTCGGCGCTGACAACACCTTGCGACCAAAGATGACTAATCGGTCCTGAGGAATGGCCATCCTTGAGATGAATGAACTGCTTCTGATCGGAGAAGAAATCACACGGTTCTAGGTTGGCATACTTAACGCCGGCAGGGTTGATCTTCACCTTGTCCAGCTTCAGCAGATCGGCTCGATTACCTTCAAGATCATCAATGAGTTCCTGCTCATTCAGGCACTCTGTCTTGCCAACGATCGTGACCTTTGGGATTGCTTCGAAGAATGCATCGACCTGCGCCTTAAACTTGGTCTCGATCCGATACCAGCTCCCAGCAAACAACACGTAGTGCTGCTCGTCCGCGCCAGTTCCGATCTCGGTCTCGAAGACGAAACAATCGTACACCCGCCACTTTTCTGAGAACTCCTCTTCGCCCTCGCGCTTTGCCCTCATGCGATGGGTCTCCTTGACCTGGACCATATCGCCATCAAATTCGCAGCGCTCTAGTTCGGATACGTAGTCCTCTATCGAAAGGCTGTGAAAGGTTCGTCCGTGACTGCCGAAACCGTTGTAGTGAAGCTGACTACCTTCTGTGTAATTGACGATCTCTGGTGGCGCCATGTGCAGGTCGCTCGCATGCCCTTGCCGAAGCGCTCCGAGTCCTTCGAAGAGCTTCTGGTCGAGGTCCTCAATGACGTCTTTCTCGACAACGACACGCATGTTGTCGACCCACGCGAATTCCCTTTGATAGGTGTTGGCGTTGAACGCGGCGATGATCTCCATGCATTTTTCTTGAAGCGAGGCTGCGTCTACCTCGCAGGTTATGGACAGGCTGTCCTTCCCAGCCACGAACCGAGCAAAAGCTGATTTAGTGGGCGTGCCGCCGGCGACCCGTGCAAGATCGCGCAGCATGTCCACGCCAAATGCCTGAAGATCACTATCTTTGCTTGCCTGAACTCGTTTCTGAAACGTGACGGCATCTGGCGTTGCCAAATCAAGCGTACGAAGCTTACCGCGAGGCACAGAGTTTAAGGTAACCTTGAGCCCAAACTGCCGCTCAAAGGCGTCATCATCTAAGGCGAGATGTACGTGCCCGAAGCATATGGCAGCTATGCGGGTGCCCGCGGGGACGAATATCACCGCGCCAGCGCCGCCAGTGAAAATCCCCTCCGGCACCTCGCCGAAACCCTCAGCGATGAAGGTGCGCCACCCGGGAGGGTTCGTGTAGATTTGCCCGACAAACACTTGCGCACCTTCAATTCCAATCCAGGGACGCTGTTGGAGAGCTTTGGCGGCACCGGGCGCAAACGCCACGCCGAAAGCACTTTCGACGGCACGACCTTGCCTGAGAAGACGAACATTGAGAGTTCGCATGGCCATCTTAAGCGCTCGCTTCCACCTGCCAGTCGCCGGTGAGCAGCTTCTGCATCAGCCCGCGCTTCTGACGGGTGAGCGCGGCGATCTCCTGATCCAGTAGAGACAGCTCGTCTTTGGCCGCTGATAGCGCGAGGGCAATGCCGCGCTGCTCGTGAACCGGCGGAACGGGAACGTTGCAAGCGAAGAAGTCTTCGACGTTTAGGTTTAGCAACCCATCGTTGCGAATGCCCGAGTTGATGAGGCGAGAAAGCTGGTGGTTCAGTGTGCCTGCGGCGAAAAGGTGCTCGTAGAACGCCGGATCAAGTCCGGGCTTCAGCGCGAAGCAGAAGTAGACGAACGGAACTAGTGCTGTCGGCTTTTCCAGCCGGAAGATGCAGCCGTACGGCGCCGTCAGGGAGTTGCCCTTGTTATATGCGAACTCGCCTTCATGCAGGAGCGTATAGCGTTCGACACTACTACCTGCCATGTCCCGTGCGAACTTGTCGGACTGCATTAGGAAGCCCGACTTCGCCGAGATAGTCATAACCGGATGGTCACCACCGCCGTTCTGGCGCCTGATCCGCGCGCAGATGGCCGATAGCGGCTTCACGGGCCACCTATCGGGACACACACCGCCGCGGCCGAGTAATGTCTGAGCCAGACCCTTCAGCGTCCGCTCCTTAGCGGCGCGCAGCGCGGCGAGCTTGTCCAGTGCTTCGTCCCAGGTCTGCAGGATCGCGGCGATCTTGCGCTGTTCGGGGAGGGTCGGGAGCGGAATTTTCACCCGCTTGAGTATTCCGAGATTAATATGGGGCTGACCCGTCTGGATGACTTCACTTTCAATGAAGCGGTCAACGCCTGGAGAACGTAGGGCTTGAAATATGAACTCAGGTGATGAGACCGTATCGTCCACAGCGACCGCCATCTGACTTTGGCAAACAACAAAGCGATCGAAGGCCGCATCATGTGGAATTCGCGACACCTTGCCATATGTGCTTCCGCGCTGGACGATGACGATATCGCCTGGTTCCGCGATGTTGGCCTTGAGTCTCTGTGCCTTCTCCTGAGAAACATAAACAAACTCCCCGGCAACGGTCGCGCCAATTTGGTTGCCCACGCGTATGACGGGGACCCCTGACTCGACGTAGTCGCTTTGGGTCAGGTCGGAGCCAAACGGCCCCCCAACAATACGGCCTCGCGGTCCAATTGCCTTCTCAAGGGGAAGATGCGGCCAACCCTCACGCATTGACGCCGAGCTCCTTGAGATACCCTGACATCTTCGCCCGGACCTCGGCCAGCTCCGCCTCAATGCGGTCGATCTCCTTCTGAACGGCGGCGACCTCGATCTCTTCCTCCTCCTCGAATGTGTCCACGTAGCGCGGGATGTTCAGGTTGTATTCGTTCTCAGCGATCTCCTTCGGGCTGCTGCGGTGCGAGTACTTCTCGACCTCAGCGCGGCCGCGGTAGGTGTCGAGGATCTTCTCGACGTCTGCCACTTCAAGCAGGTTCATCGTCTTGCCCGGCGTGAACTCACGCGAGGCATCGATGAACAGGATGTCGCGGCGGTCGGCATTCGCGCCGCCTGCCTCGCGCGAGCGGTCAAAGACGAGGATCGCCACAGGAATGCCGGTAGTGGTGAAGAGATTGGCCGGCAGCCCAATTACGGCGTCGAGCAAGTTCTCCTCAATCAGCGCCCGCCGAATGCGTCCCTCGGCCCCCGCGCGGAAGAGCACACCGTGCGGCACGATCACCGCGACGCGACCGGACTGGCGCTTCGCGATTTCGATCATGTGTGTGATGAAGGCATAGTCGCCTTTCGACTTGGGCGGAATGCCGCGCCAGAAGCGCTTGAATTGGTCATGCTCGGCATTCTCGGAGCCCCACTTGTCCAGTGAGAATGGCGGATTGGCGACAACGACGTCGAACTTCATAAGCTGGTCACCCTCGACCAGCGCCGGGCTGTTGAGCGTGTCGCACCACTCGATGCGCGCCGCGTCCTTAGAGTGGAGGAACATGTTCATGCGCGACAATGCCCAGGTCGCGCCGTTCGACTCCTGCCCGTAGAGGGCGAAATTGTCGGACCCTACGGCTTCGGCGGCGCGGATCAGCAGCGACCCAGACCCGCATGCGGGGTCGCAGATTGTGTTGCCCGGCTGCGGGTCGGCAAGCTTCGCAAGCAATCGGGACACCGCGGCGGGCGTATAGAATTCGCCGGCCTTCTTGCCAGCGTCTGAGGCGAACCGCGAGATGAGATAGATGTAGCACTCGCCGATGATGTCCTCGCTGACGCGCGAGGGCCGAAGGTTCAGCGCTGGCTTTGCGAAGTCTTCGAGCAGGGTTTTGAGGCGTCGATTGCGGTCCTTAACTTTGCCAAGGTTCGCTTCCGAGTTGAAGTCGATGTTTCGGAAAACGCCTTCGAGCTTGGCGCGGTTGGCGTCTTCGATCTTCTCCAGCGCGACGTTTATCAGCTCGCCGATATTGGCTTCGTTGCGCCTGCCGTGGAGGTCATAAAAGCTCGCGCCCTCCGGCAGGATGAAGCGCTCGCGCTCCATGCGGCGGCGGATGCGCGTATCGTCACCCCCGAACTGCTTCTTGTAGGTCTCGAAATGGTCGTTCCAGAGGTCCGAGATGTACTTCAGGAACAGCATCACTAGAATATAGTCCTTGTACTGGGCGGGATCGACGACTCCTCGGAAGGTGTCGCAGGCCGCCCACGCCGTCTGGTTGATTTCCTGCTGCGTGACTTTGTCGTTCACGACGATTCTCCGTTAGTCGCAATTGCCTGATGGCAGTGTGGTCCGACGCTGTTGTTGCGTGTGCTTGAGCAGTGCCAGACCGGCAAGTTCAAACTTCCTGTCCGCTAGTTTGCGCGCGAGGTCGCGTTCGCGCCGGGCTAGGGCATCGAGTTCGGTGATCAGTTTCTGGGTTTTGAGGTCGGGCAGCTCTACTTCAAGCTCATCGAGCGCGGCCTTGGGGATCATCCGGATGTTCGTTCCGAGCGCACACTTGTCGAAGTAGCGCTGCGCCGGAGGCTGATTCATTGCCCAGGCAAGATACCGGGGATCGACAAGGTCCCTGTTAGGATGCAGCACGACTAGGGGCAGAATGGCGACGGCCGAAGCGTTCGAATGGGGGGCGACAACGACGGCGGTGTTGCGCTCTCCACGGGAGCGGAACATCACGTCGCCAGGCCCGACCCAGTAGCGCTCGGACGAAGCCCCGAGGAGATAGAGTGGAGCCTTGGCGGGGTCGTAATCCTTTTCGCCTTCCAGATCGCGAAGCTGAATGGCGCGCACACCGCCCTCAGTAACCGGGTCGAGCCGGTTACGAGCGGTGTAACCGCTTCGGACCTCGCAGATCGAGGCGAGTTTGAATTTCGTACTGTAGCTCATTCTACAGCGCGATAGCAGGCAATCCAGGCGAAGTCTACAGCAAAATGCTCTGTAGGATCATCTACAGCTAATGGCGATAAGGTTCCAGTATTCCATCACCTTCCGCCGCTTCTCCAGGAAGTCGCTCCGCTTATAGGCCAGCTCCGCGGCATCACCGACCGCGTGAGCAAGGCACGCCTCGACCACCTCGCGCGGTGCGTCGGTCTGCTCCGCCGCCCAGTCGCGGAACGATGAGCGGAACCCGTGCACGGTCGGGTTGTCGTCCCGAACCGTGCGGAGCGCCTTCATCATGGTGGCGTTGCTGAGCTGCCGCCCGAACTCGTTGTGGAAGACGTAGGTCTGACCGGCCTCGATGAGGGGTTTGATGATCGCGATTGCCGCCTCCGTCAGCGGCACCCGGTGCTCACGGCCCGCCTTCATGCGCTCCGCCGGGATCGTCCAGACCTTCTGCGCGAAGTCGAACTCCTCGGGCCTGGCGCCGAGCGTCTCCCCCGTGCGGGAGACGGTCAGGATCGTGAACATCAGCGCCTTGGCGCCGACACCGCCTGCCTGGCGCAGGTCGGCCATCACCTGTGGGACCTGGGCGTAGGGAACTGCCTTGTGATGCTCGACCTTCTGGATTGAGGAGGTGGCAGGAAGGAGGTGCTGAAGGGCGCCGCCGGCCCACGCGGCCGGGTTCTCCCCTGTCCGGTGCTTCATGGCCGTCGCCCACCCCAGGACCTTCTCGATCCGACCCCGCAGGCGGCTGGCAGTCTCAGGCTTGGTGGTCCAGATCGGCTTCAGGACCTTGAGCACATCCTCGACCGTGATCTCGTCGACCGGCAGCTTGCCGATCACCGGCCCGGCATAGTCCCTGAGCGTGCTCTTCCACTGGGCGTAGTGCTTGGGGTTCTTCCAGCCGCTCTGGTGGCTGGCAATGTAGTTCTTGGCGCACTCATCGAAGCTGGGTGCCTTGGGCTTGATCTCGACCTGCCGCTTGGCCGCGACCTGCCGCTTGTTGGCAATGGGGTCCTCGCCGCGCCTAACCTGGACCCGCAGCATTGCGGCTTCGTCGCGGGCCTCGGTAAAACTCCTGTCCTCGACCGAACCCAGACCCATCCATTGATTGGTATCATTCCGGCTGTAGCGGAACAGCCAGCTCCGAGTCCCCTGTCCGGCACGCACCTGCAGGTAGAGGCTGGGCGCGACCCAGTGCACACCATCCTCCTTGATGGCGGCCACCTGCGTAGCGGTCAGTGATCTGCGAGCCGACATGCCTCAAACCCTTTGCCTTCAACGGACACATGGCTCTTCTTCGGGCTTAGTCCAGAGACCAAATGAAGATCGGCTTGAACTAGGGTTAAGTCAGTCCCGAAACGACAGAAGGCAGCTCCATGGGCGATGGAGCCGCCTTCTGAGGAAGAGGCGCGGGACGCGAGACCTGATCCGCTGTTCCGGTGACGAAGCCCATGTGGCGGAGCCGGATAATGGCGCGCAAACGAGCGCCGACAGTCGGCATCCGCACGGAACAATCGAGGCGGGCGATGAGCCGTGGTACGGACAGACGATCGGACAGACGGACTGACGATCCGTGTCTGCTTACGACTTCGGGGACTTTTGCAGCGGCCGGTTCTCGCAGGCGAGTCAGCAGTCCGCCGACCGGGCCAAGCAGCTAAGACAAAGCCGCGCTGTTCCGCGGGGTTAGCAGCGTAATGTTGCGATTTGCAGCGGGTGAAAGTGGCGGAGAGGGAGGGATATTCCGCCAAACCCAGCATTTTCGGGCCTTTGCGACCGTTCGCAGCAGCAGCGACGACCTTGCTGGTACATTTGCTGGTACAACCGCCAGATGCATCCGCCGCGACGCGAAATCAAGCCCACCTAAGTGAGACGCTATCAAGCCAGCATTCCAGCAAGCTGGCGCCTGAGCGGCTCAGCTACGGGCGGATCGGTGTGGAGGCGGCCCGGCACGGCGGTAAACTCGCGGGCATGCTCGATAGCCTTCGCAACTGGTGCGCTGCGCAGTGATACCGATGAATCACGGCGGGCCTACCACTCGTCTCTGCCCATGGTTCCGAGCGGGCAGCCGGGTTAGCTCGTCGTAGCTGCCACGGTCTCAGGCCCGGCTTGACCATAGGCAGGAGCATTCGACGCGAGACTGTTGGAACCGACCGAACAATGGGCTTGGTGACCGCCGTTCGAGGTCTCTACTGCCCGTATCGAGAGGCGTTCGCAGATTGGCCCTCCAGAAAATGCGGAAGTGGGTTCTAGATTTTTCAGCCATTGTTTGTGCCTTGCATCATTGTCTCGCATTCTTGGCTTCTGACCCAGGAGCCAACCATGACCAAACAGCTTTTTGCGATCCTCAGAGTGCAGCCAGTGAAGGCTCGGAAGGACCTGGTGAGCGCCACCCGCCATGGCCGTCGCGAAGATGACGGCCAGCACTACGATGCAGCCCGTACCCCGTTCAACCGGCATTGGGGTGCCGGCGGCCCCGTCGTTGACCCGGTCGACTGGGCGGAAGGAGTCGATTGCGCGATCAAAAGGTTGGGAGCCGCTACCCGCAAGGGAGCTCCGGTCGCAGCAGAGTTCTTTGTCGGCGCGTCGCCGGAATATTTCGACCCACCCGACGCGCACGGTCATTTCGACATGAAAAAGGTGCTCACCTGGGCCGACTCAACGATGGCCGCCTTTTACAAGAGGTTCGGCAGGGCCGTTGTGGCGGCGCGGCTGGACCTCGATGAGGGCAGCCCCCACATGGCCGTTTGTGTTTTGCCTGTCTACACCAAGACCACCAAGCACACCCAGAAAACGGCGGTCAGCTATCGCCAGGTCTTCGGTGGCAGCAAGCAGGAGTCGCGAATGAAGATGATCGCGGTCCAGGACTGGTACGCCGAAGAAATGGCGCCCCTGGGGCTCAGCCGCGGGATCGCCCGGACCATCACCGGGCGCACGCATCTGAGCCATCAGGAGTACGCTCGGAAGCGGCGCAGAGAGGATGAAGAGCGGGCCCTGGCACTACTTCGAGCCCAGGAGCGCGAGGCGCAGCTGGCTGCCCGTCTCACAGAAATCGAGCAGGAATTGGAGCTGGCACGCCAGTACAGAACTGTCGCCCACGGCAACGCCCAAAAGGCAGTCAAGGCGCTCTTGGAGGCACGACACGCCAGTGCGTTTATTCAAACCATTATGAAGGGGCTCATCGACTACAATCCCCATGCACCCATAGTGCACGTGATGGCGACCAAGAAGCCGGTCCTGGCCAAGTGGGAAGCGGAGGTTCAGCGCGTCAGCAAAGACCTACATGACCTCGACTCTTCCGACCTGCCGACACAGTCGTGGTCGACGCCAAACCTCTGAGCGTCATCGTTGTCTGCATCTGTGGTCTCTGCGCTACTGTCGGGTTCGGCCTGCGATCCAGACATCGATCCCAGCTATCTTTGCCCCGCCTTGTTGGTCCTACGAAAACACCATTCCCGAGTCTCGACCTGATGGACCATCAACGAGCCAACCAGCCGATGTTGCCGTACGTCGACTGGCATTCAAGCAATGCCCGGTTGTGCCTCTCGGTTTTATGTCAGCTCTGCGCCAGAAGCGGACTCGGCATATTTGAGGGCAGACAGAGTGCTTCCACCTACGGCTGATCGGTCAGCGCTTCGGCATTGAAGAAGCCAGCGGCGTCCATTTCGCGGGCGCTTGTGCCCATGTGTCGGTAGCCGTCCAGGTGCGCGATCCGGTAGGCGTTCGAAATCCGGTAATCGACGTTGCTCTTAAGATGCTCGGTGTAGACCATCGAGGTCGAGCCGAGGAAGTTGCGCGCCTTCATGATCTCGTCGCGCGACATGCCCGTGTATTCCTGGATGCTGTCGTAGGTGATGTGAGCGTGGTTGGTCTTCCGATCACGGCGGGCCACCATGAGCAGGTAGAAGCGCATCGCGTTGAGCTCGACCGCCTTCCGGCGTGAAAGCTCCTTGAAGAAGATGACCTCGCCCTTAGCGTTGTAAAGCCGCTTGGCCGGCATCATGCCGAACCGGTTCGGGTCGTAGTCGCGCAACTTGTAGATGCTCTGGCCGAGCTTCTCGATGTGCCGCTCCTCGAGAATGCCCAGCCCACCCGAAAGCGTCGTGCGGCTCAGGCCCGTAGCCAAGTGAAAGTCGTCGTAGGTCAGGCGCGCAATGCCGGTCTCCTGATCGGCATGGTGCGCGATGACCCAAAGGCACATGAGCGCAGCGAGACCCTCACGAAGGTTACCATGACGCCTACTATGCCGACTCCGTCCTACAGGAACTACAGGAGTTCGAGTGGCGCGGAGGCGAACTCGACTATGAGCCCATCGCTGCGCGAGCATTTCTAATCTGGCTGGCCGTTGTGAGCGCGATACTCTGCGTCGCTTTCACGGCAACCACCGCCCTGAACTGAGGGCGCGAACGATGACACCCAGCAAGCGCAAGATGCGGTTGACCGAGGCCCACGTCGCACTCCTGCCGGGCAAAATTGACGACCCGGGTCCGATGAAATTCGAGGGCGAGCTGCCGCGGCCCGACAACTATTTTGCAGCTACCACCCAGGCTCTGATCGACGCTGTGCCGTCAGACGGAGAGATGTGGCTCTTTGCCATCGGTTCGCTGATCTGGAACAAGCGCTTCACTTTCGACAAGGAGCGCCCAGGTGTCGCGCGCGGCTGGCACCGCGACTTCTGCCTTGGTCCAGACACTCGCTTTCGGGGAAACCCTCAGGCGCCCGGCTACACGCTGTCGCTTGATCGCGGCGGGCAATGCAAGGGGATGGTCTATCGACTCCCACGCGAAGGTCTTGCCGCCAACATCGAAGGTCTCCTGCGCAAGGAGCCGCCGTTTCCGCCGCGCTGGCTCACTGTGGTTACCGACCAGGGTCCGGTACGAGCATTCGCGTTCACGCACCCAGGAAAAGGAATAGCCTACGCAGGCCATCTCAACGACGAGGCGGTCGCCGACGCGCTCTCCGGCTCGGTAGGGATGCTGGGCTCGATGGCTGAATACGTCTACCTGACGACAAAGCATCTGGAGCAGTTGGGCCTCTGCGACGACCGTATGTGGCGAATGCAGGAAATGGTTGCCGAGCGGATAGAGCGGGCTTTCCCGGGTCAAATTTCAACTTGATGCGATGAGCGTTTGGGTAACCTTGCTCAGGTCCGCTTAGGCTGGGGAGGACAATGAGACTCGAGACCGACAGACTGGTGCTTCGCCCATGGCAGGACACGGACCGTCCTCAGCTTGCAGCGATCCTCGGCGACGCTGAAGTCCGTCGCTTCTATCCCAAGGTCCTGACTCCTGAAGAGACGAACCAGCTGATCGACCACGCAATCGCCTGCGCCTCGGAAGATGGTTTCAGCTTTTTCGCGGCCGAGCTGAAACAGACTGGCCGGTTAGCTGGCTGGCTCGGGCTCGGCCGCATCCCTACTGATACGCGCGCGGCATTACGTGGCATGCCCGAGGTCGAGATCGGCTGGCAGTTCGACAAGTCTCTCTGGGGGCAGGGTTTGGCGCCTGAAGGCGCACGCGCCTGGCTCGACTATGGGTTCGGTATTTTGGGACTGGCCGAAATCGTGGCCTTCACCTACGCGGGGAATGCTCCGAGCCGGCGAGTTATGGAAAAGCTGGGGATGGTCAGGAATCCACAAGACGATTTCGAGTATCCTCGTCTTCCCAGCGGACACCACCTGCGGCCACACGTGCTATATCGAATTGCTCGATAAGGCTGGCACGTCTTGCGCGGCCGAAAAGCCAGATCGAGGAATTTGCATGCTGGATAAGTCCGACTTCGCGCACTCTCAGCATCGAGCTTTGCAGGCTCGACGGAAGTCTGGCCAGGATAGGCAAAACTCCCCCGCGTGGACCGGCAACTGTTTCGCTGACCGCTCCGAGCTTTGGTTAAGGCAAATCACCCCCCACCGCTCCCTACGAGCGGAGGTACCGCTTTGGGCCAAGAGTAGACCCTCAAGGTGGAAGCTAGCGGTCCATGGTACCCGACTTCCTGGCAGGATGACGCCTGTTTGCGAGTCGCTAAAAACCGGACGCCTTCGGATGCTGTCAGCCAGCTCGCTTGACCACCAGCGACTGGCCTGACGAGAGTGTGATGGTCGCGGTGTGCGGCGTGATCGCGCGCGTCGCCTCGGCGAACCGCTCCGGTGTGCCCTTGTGGGTGAGCAGGAATGTCGTCGAGACCCAGCCGCCGTTGAAGGCATAGTGGATCGGGATGGCCAACGACACGCCGAGGGCGGCGCAGACGCGGGCGGCATCTTCCGGGTCCATGCTAAGTTGGCGGCCGAGAAGCGGCTTGATCCTGAGGCCGTTGACGCCCAGCAGAGCAATGTCGATGCGCCCGAACCGCGCCTTGATCGCGGCGATGGCCGCGGCCTTCGGAAAATGCGGAGAGAAGAGGATGGTGCGCCCGCCCGCCTCGATCACATAGGACTGCTCATAGCGGAAAACCGCAGGCGAGAATTCGTTGGCGGCGAAGGCGTGCAGCGTCATGTTGGCGACCTGTGCAGAGGACCCCGCCGCAACAGGCACGACATTGGAGAAGCCTGCATCCCTTGCCAGCTCGGTCTGCGGGCTTCCGGCGATGGTCAGGAACGGCACGGCGGGATCGCGATAGGCGGCGAAACTGCGCACGTCGAAATGGTCGTAATGGTTCATGCTGGAGAGCACGGCTGAGAGTTTTGGCAGGTCGCCGACATCCATCGGAAGGCTCTCACCTGGCGGTAGGGTGGCTTTTCGGAGAACCATGGGTCGGTGAGCAGCGTGGTGTCGCGCGCTATTTCGCCATCCTGCCGGCGACCGGGGAGGACGTCACCAAGGATTTTTCCTTCGCGCCGGTGTTCGCCACATCGTTCGGCAGCGCGGTGCGCGGGCAGCCGGCGCGCATCGGCATCGCCGCGGTGACCGATTGCGTCGTGACGCAATCCCCCGGCGTCAGCTTGAGGTCTCCATAGTTGCGGCGCACGAGAATCGACCTGGTCCAACCGGCGGCCTCGAGCCAGCGCGCAGCAACACGTGTCTTGTGGTTTGGGGGGTCGACGTCCTCGGGGAGCGTCACAAGACCGGTGCCGGGGGTCACCTTAGCTGCTGCATAACGAACTTGGCGCAGCGCTTTTCGCGCACCAGGTTTGCTGCGACGTCGTCGAGGCCGCCGACCTTTTCGGCATCGATCCCGCCAAGGATCAGCAGCGCGTCCAACCCATAGTCGTTGGCGCCCTTTATGTCGGTGGCAAGGCCGTCGCCGATGGCGAGCACAGCGGACCTGTCGATGTTCCCGGCAAGCCTCAGCGCATAGTCGTAGATCGCGGGGAATGGCTTGCCGGCAAGCCTTGTGCGTCCGCCAAGCGCCGCGTAGTCGCGCGCCAGAGCTCCTGCGCCCCATACCACGCGGTCGCCCTTGGGAGCCGTGACATCGGGGTTGGCGCAGATCATCGGCAAGTCGCGTGCCGCGAGCCGCTGCAGCAGGTCCGCATAGGCCTCCGGCGTGTCGTCGTCGCCCTTCGCGAGCCCCGTCACAACGATGGTCTCGGCGCGCTCTTCGTCGACACGCTCGATCTCCATTCCCTCGAACAGCGCCAGATGCGCGTCGAGCCCGATGTGAAGCATGCGCGGCGAGGCGGCCGCGATCAGTGCGCGCGTCACGTCGCCCGAGGTCGCGACGAAATCATAGGTCTCCCGGCTGACGCCGATCTCGTCGAGGAAATCGACGACGCTTCCGGCACGGCGCGGCGAGTTGGTGACCATCACCACTTTGCGCCCCGTCCCCCTGAAGCGGACCAGCGCTTCCTCGGCCGCGGCGAACTTGGCGACGCCATCGTGCACCACGCCCCACACATCGCAGAACACGGCATCGTATTCGGCAGTCACTTCCAGCAGCGAAGCGAGGCGGCGCGGTCGGGAGCTCGTCATAGGCGTGGGTAGACCTCTTCCACCACGTCTTCGATCCAAGCCGGCGTCAGCGTGGGCAGATGCAGGGTCTCCACATGCACCTCGTGCCCGATGAAATCGAGCACGACTGCGCCCAGCTGCTTGTCGCCGGGGAAGGGCGGTTGCGTGGTGCCGACCGTGAAGGCCGACGACGGACACCACACATACTGCGTGTCGCCGATGGTGAAGCTGCGCGAAATGTGGAGGTGGCCGCTCGCCACGAGGCCAACATCGAAGCGTTGTGTCAGCGCCTCGAGCCGGGCGCGCGGCGCCGGCGGCACCGACCAATAGCCATTGTCCGGATCGTCATAACCGTGAATGAACAATGGCTGGTGGCAGAACCAGGCGATCCGCCTACCGCCCGCATCCGCGATGGCTGCTTCGATCCACTCGAACTGCGCCTCCTCGGCCGGCAGGCCGCTGCCCATGATCATCGAGTCGAACCCGACGAGGCGCCACTCCGCGAGATCGTGCACCCAGCGGTCCTCACCGAAATGGCGGCGCCAGCGCATCAGGCGGTCGACGTCCACGGGCTGGCGCGCCGTCCTGCCCGGCACCCCGACATCATGGTTCCCCGGCACGCTGAGGCAGGGCATGGGCAGGGCCGCGATCAGTTCGGCGCAGAAGGCGAAGTCATCGTCGCTGCCGGCCCCGTCGAGCGTGACGTCGCCGCTATGGACGACGAGCGCCGGCGCCTGCCCGACCAGCCAATCGCGCAGGGCAGGCCAGTTGCGCTGGAACAGCGGCCGTTCGCGTCCGATATGGGTGTCAGAGATCTGTACGATGCGGACCATTCTCGTCTCGAAATGGTGTGGAGCCGCGAGGTGGTCCGGCCACGGTCGATCTCACGCGGGCAGGGCCGCGGGGTACGTAGTCACCTCGATGGGTGCCTTGGGCGCGACCACATTGTCGAAGTCTACAACTGCACCCTGCGCCATCAGCGTCTCGCGCAGTACGCCGAAGTCGATCTCGGCGACCGACCAGCCATGCCTGACGCTGAGCGCCGCGGCAGTGCCCGCGCCCTGGCCCATTGCCATGCACGTCGCCATCACGCGCACCGAACCGAAGCCGGGACCATCGGCACTGAGACACCGGCCGGCGGTGATGAGGTTCCGGCTGCCCTGCGGAATGAGGCAGCGCAGCGGCACATTGTATTCCTGCCGCGGCACGATCAGCCCGTCCTGCTCATTGCTGCTGGTTGAGTGAATGTCGATCACATGCGCGCCCTTGGCGATCGTGTCGGGGAACGCCTTGGGGACTAGAATATCGTCCTTCTGCAGGCGGTACTCGCCGACGATGTGATAGGATTCGCGCACGCCGGTCTGAATGCCCGACTTCGCCAGCCAGCAGTCCCTGAACTCGGGGAACTCGCGGCGCAGCACGTCGATGAACAGATGCATCTTCTCGCGCAGGCTGCACTCCGTCTGGGTGAACCATACCGGATCGCTGGCGTCCGTGGCCTCGCGCAGCAGGTTGATGCTCACCATGCCGTCATGCCAGAAGCTGTTGATCCACGGACCGCCGAAGATCGGGATCTCGCCGGCCGCGTTGAGTTCAAGCAGGCGCCCGCGGATCTTGCCGGACACCGGCAGCATCCCCTCTTTGGCATCGCCGAACACATATTCGAGCGCCTTGGTGTCGACACCGCCCAGCTGGAACCACAGCGTCGCCGGCTGTAGCACGTCGCCCTTCACCGTGGGGAAGCCGGCAGAACGCACGATATCGGCGTCGCCCGTGCAATCGATGAAGCTCTTGCCCTCATAGGCGACCCGACCCGCCTTGTTCTGGACGATCACGTGGGTGAGCCGATCACCTTCCATCACGCAGTCGGAGAACCAGCTGTGATAGAGAAGCGTCACGCCGGCTTCGAGCAGCAAGCGTTGCGCCGCGAGCTTCAGGATTTCGTCGTTCGCCGGAAAATTGCCGCTTTCGCGTTCGGTGCTGGCGCCGCCGAGTTCGGCAGCGCGATCGATCAGCTCGAACGGAATGCCGCCAATATGCTGCTTGCCGAAATGCCGGAACTCACTGATCGGGGTCACCAGTGCGCTGGTCGCCATGCCGCCGACGAACCCGTAGCGTTCGATCAAAAGCGTCCGTGCGCCGTTGCGCGCGGCAGCCACTGCCGCCATCACACCGGCGGGACCACCGCCGGCTACAATGACATCGAACGCGTCGACGACAGGGACCTCCCGCTTGGGCTCGGTGACTGACTTTTTCGCATGGGGGATCGCCGGCACGGTCTCGTCCTGTGAAATGGCGCGCAACGGAGACGTTAGCGCCGTCCATTGCTTATCGTTGCATCAATAGCGTTAATGTCACCTGCCACGCGCGCCGTTTTACGTCAACGCACAATCGCACCCGTGGAAAACGAGGCGTTTTCGTGCCCGCTTGACGAATTTGTCGCCATAATGGCTGCGTCGCCCGCACAAGAGAACGATATCGATAATGGAAGGGCGAGGGTTTCAACGCCTTGAGGAGGCGCGGATCACCAGTTCCGGCAGGATGCGTTCCGTGACGACAGGCGTGTTGGTCCGGCCTTCGATGCGCTCCAGCAGCCGCCGCGTGGCGCGCCGCGCAACCTCCTGATACGGCAGCGCAAGGGTCGAGAGTGGCGGCTCCATGAACCGGGTGAAGGGATGATTTCCCCAGCCCATCACCATCACGTCTCGAGGCACGGCGATGTTGCGCTCTCGCAGTGCGCTGTAGAGCCCGAGCGCATAATAATCGTCGCCGACGACGAAGGCGTCCGGGCGGCGGCCGCGGTCGAGCAGCTCGCACGCCACCCGATAGGCATCGTCCCCCTGCCACGACTGCGACACGCGGAACGAACGCGCCGGCGGCACGAGCGCGAGATTGCGCCGCGGATCGAACGCGATGCCGGCCGCCTCCAATGTTTTCCGGAAGCCGTCTAGGCGCAGGCGAATTGTCGAAAAGGGCATATCCTCGTCGATCAGCACGATGTCCTTGGCGCCCCTGGCGATCACCGCCTCGGTGGTCAGCCGAATCCCCGCCTGGTTGTCGTTCGAAAAGAAATCCACAGGTGTGTCAGGGAGTTCGCGGCTCACCATGACCAGCGGAGTCCCCCCCTTGATCACCGGCGACCAGGCATTCGAGCGCTCCCGCACGGGGGCCGCGATCAGTCCGTCCAGCCCCGAGCGGAGGGCGCGCGAAATGGTCTCGCGCTCTCGCTCAGCCGATTCGTAGGAGAGCAGCAGCAGTACGGTGTAGCCGGCCTCGTTGGCCAGCAATTCGACCTCAGATACGAGGTCGGAGAAGAAGGGGTGCGAGATATTTGGTACGATCACGCCGATCGTCTTGCGCGCCCCCAGCACCAGCGAGCGCGCATGGATATTCGGCACATAACCCAGCTTTTCGGCCTCGGCCTTGATCCGCGCGCGCGTGGCCGGGTTCACCCCGCTGCGGTCGTTGAGCGCGCGTGAAACCGTGTTGGGGGTCAGCCCCACGATTCTGGCGACGTCCTGAAGCGTCGGCTGCCGCCGTCCGCCCGCTTCATGCGTCATGTCGAATTCTCCCTGTGCGCCCGCCACTTTAGCGGCGGGCCGCGGCGCGGCCAACCTGCGCTCACCTGATGCCCTAAATCATTATCGCTATCATACTATCCACCAAGCTCGCAGAGGTTGCCAGGGTGGTGCAAGAGAAAAGAGTCAAAAAAGTCAATGCAAGATCACGGCGCTTGACGCCGTCAACGTCGCATGCAAGATCGTCATTAACGATATTGATGCGCAACCAGCGCGCTCGGCCCCATCCGAGTGAAGCTCCTCCCAAAGCCAGGCGCCTGCCTGCCGCGGGCGAGGCAGCCCGGATCGAACAACGTTCAAACAGGTGAGGAGAGACGTAATGAAACTGCTGAAGGCCGCCACCGCGGCCCTATTCGCGATGTCGCTGGCGACCGGCGCGCACGCGCAGGGCCTCAATGTGCTGGGGCACAAGGTCCACCAGGTCGCCTCGACCGGCGAAGCCGGCGGCGACAGCACTACCGACTTCGTCGCGGCCAATGGTCCGATCAACTGGATCACCGCCGACGTCACGCCGCTGCACGATCGCCTGTTCCGTGAGATGACGCTCACCACGGGCAATGTCGATGCCGCCTTCTTCCTCAACCGCTTCGCCTCGCCCAAGGCCTTCGAACTGCTTGAGCCGCTCGACGCCTACCAGGCGGCCAACCCGATCGAGGACTTCGAGGGTCTTTCCGAAGGTATGCGCGGCGGCATGACCTATAAGGGCAAGCTCTACGGCATCCCGTTCCGCCACAGCACCACGGCCTTCGTCTACAACGAGGCGCTGCTCAAGGAAGCCGGCTTCGACGGCCCGCCCAAGACCTTCGCCGAACTGATCGACATGGCGAAGAAGATCCCGCACACCGATGCGAACGGCCAGAAGGTCTTCGGCCTCACCCAGGTCGGCGTGTCGCCCGAGTTCATCCTTGCCATCATGCTGAGCACCGGCAAGCGCTTCCTCGAGGACGACTACACTCTCAACGCCAATACGCCCGAATACATCTCGGCTCTCACCACGCTCAAGGACCTTTCGGACTCGGGTGCGCTGATCGACAACTTCGTGGGCAACAATCTCGACGGCCTGATCTCGGACATGCAGAACGGCCGCGCTGCGATGAGCATCAGCCCGTTCAACCGCGAAGTAGTACTCAATGACCCCAAGCTGTCACGCTATCCGGGCTCGTTCAAGGTCACCTCGATCCCTGCCGGCGCCGATGGCAATCTGCCGGTGCAGACTGAGGTGTGGTACCTCGTCATCCCCAAGAACTCGCCCCACAAGGACAAGGCGTGGGAACTGATCAAGGCGCTGTCGTCGCCCGAGGCGACCGTCCGCGAAGCCCTTAATGGCAACGGCGCCGTGCGTCCGGCGGCCTATGAGGATCCGCGCATCGTCGAGAAGATCGCTTCGGCCGCCGAGCAGGCCCGTTCGGTCTCTGCCGCCAAGCTGGCTCTGCCGGGCTTCGAGGAAATCTCGCGCGCCCAGACCATCATCCAGGAAGAGGCCGACGCCGTCGTGCTGGGCTACCAGACGCCGGAAGAGGCGGCTGCCCGCACGCAGTCCCTGATCGAGCCGCTGCTGCCCAAAAAGCAGTAGTCCTCCCGGGAAGCGCGGCGGTCCTCCGTCGCGCTTCTTCGTTTGACCGACCCGCTTCAACGACGCGAGACATGCGCCGCCTAGGACTATTCCATCTGGCCCTGCTGACTCCGGCGCAGGCACTTGCGACCTTCATGCTGGCCGCGCCGGCGCTCTATGTCTTCTGGCTAAGCTTCACCACCTCGACCTATGGGATGAACCCCCAGTTCGTCGGGCTCACCAACTACATCAACGTGCTCACCGACGGCGTCTTTTGGCGCGCCTCGTGGAACACCTTTCTGATCGTCAACATCGTCGTCTATATCGAGCTGCTGCTCGCCTTCGGCATGGCCATGCTGGTGGCGAACCTCAGGCATGGCCGCATGCTGCTGTTCGCGATCATCCTCGTGCCCTATGGCATCAGCGAAGTGGTGGGCGTGCTCTCCTGGCGCTTCCTCGCCGACCCAAATATCGGCGTCATCACCAAGGGCCTCGCCTCGATCGGCATCAATTTCAACTGGACGCGCAATGTCGGCGACGCGCTATCGCTGATCTGCACCATCTCCATCTGGCACCATCTACCCTTCACCTTCGTGATCCTCTACGCGGCAATCATCTCGGTGCCGCGCGAACTCTACGAAGCTGCTCGCGTCGATGGCGCGAGCGTCTGGCAGCAGACCCGCAACATCACCATCCCGCTGATCATCCCGGCTGCGACGCTGGCCATTGTCTTCCGCTACATCTTCGCCTTCCGCATGTTCACGGAAGTCTGGCTGGTGACCAAGGGCGGCCCCGTGCGCCTTACGGAAGTGCTCGGTACCTACCTCTATCGCACCGGCTTCAGCTTCTCCGATTTTGGCGGCGCCGCGGCGACTGGCTGGCTGATGGTGCTCGGCGCCCTGCTGCTTTCCGTGTTCTACCTGCGCTCCATGTACAGAAAGTCCTTCTCCAATGAGTAGGCCCCTTTCCCTCGCCCTCAAGGCGGTTGCCATCGCCCTCATCGTCGTGTGGTCGATCTTCCCGGTCGCCTACGTCGTGATGAACTCGTTCAAATATCAGCGCGACATCTTCGCCTTCCCGCCGCCGCTCCTGTTCGAGCCGACTTTCGACAACTATGTGGAGCTATGGACGCAGAACCGCGACTTCTTCGGCTTCCTCGGCAACAGCCTCGTCATCTCGGTCATGGCGACGCTGCTGTCGGTATTCGCGGCAGCCTGCGCGGGCTATGTCTACTCGCGCTTCCGCAACAACACGCTGTCCGCTTCGGCCTTCTATCTCGTCGCCATTCGCCTGCTGCCGCCGCTGGTCGTCACCATTCCACTCTTCCCGTGGGTCAACCAGCTTGGACTCGCAGATACCCACCTCATCCTCATCCTGCTCTACGCGACCTTCTGGGTGCCGCTGAATGTGCTGGTGATGAAGGAGTTCATCGACCAGATACCGCGCGACCTCGATGAAGCCGCGGTTGTCGATGGCGCCAGCGAATCCCAGATCCTGCGCTATGTGGTGGCGCCGCTCGCCATCCAGGGCATGGTGGCCTGCGCGGTCTTCGTCTTCGTGTTCTCGTGGAACGAGTACCTCTACGCCTTCATCTTCACCATCCAGAATGCCAAGACCACACCGCTGATCCTCAGCGAGCTCATGGATTCGGTGACCGGCACCAATTACGGCATCCTGTTCTCCGCTGCGACCATCCAGCTCGTACCGATCGTGGTCGTCGTTCTCGCGCTGCAACGCTTCCTCGTTGCCGGCCTAACCGCCGGCGCCGTCAAGGGCTAGCGGTGGCGATGCCGTCCCCCATGGCAAGAACGGCGTTACAGGCGGACCCCGACCCGATCCATCTCGTCCTGTTCGATTGCGATGGCACCATCGTCGAGAGCGAGGCGCTGATGCACGATGTGCGCCAGCGCAACTTCGCTGCGCTGGGCATCGCCTGCACCGCGCACGAACTCGCCATCCGCTACAATGGCGTGCGCTACCCGCAGCTTATCGCCGACCTTTCCGCCCGCTCGGGCATCGAGATCGGGGCAGGGGTGTTCGACGCCATAGAGAGCGAATTCACTACCCGCTGCACCACGGAGCTGCGGCCGGTGCCGCATGCGGCCGAAGTGCTGGCGGCGTTGCCCGTGCCCTTCTGCATGGTCTCCAACTCGCCGCGCCAGCGCGTCATCCACATGCTGCGCTCGGTCGGCCTGCTCGACTACTTCGGGCCGCGCATCGTCTCCGCCCTCGATGTCGGTGTGCCCAAGCCGCAGCCCGCTGTGTTCCTGCTCGCCGCTGAGCTGATGGGCGTGCCGCCCGCCAACTGCCTCGTGGTCGAAGACAGCCTCTTCGGTCTCCAGGCCGGTCGCGCCGCCGGCATGCGCGTCGCCGCCTATCTCGGCGCCACGCACCAGGTCGACGAGTTGACCGGCCCGGTCCTCGCGGCCGGCCCCGACCATGTGCTCAAGACACTGCCCGATCTGGTCGGCATCCTTGCCGCGCACGCCCCGGCTACTTGAGGCCGATCGATGCTGATCCGGCTTGCGAGCTACAACATCCAGTACGGTGTCGGTAAGGACGACATCCTCGATCTCGCGCGCATCGCCACCGAGCTCGGCGATGCCGACATCATCGCCCTGCAGGAGGTCGAAATCGGCAACCCGCTGCGCGGCCTCATCGACCAGCCGGCAGAGCTCGCACGCCTCCTCGGCCACCAGCACACCGCCTATGGCGCCGGCGTCGACATCTACCTCGGCGAAACAGTGCCTCGGGGCTATCCCGGCCTGCGCCGCAAGTTCGGCAACATGATCCTGTCGCGTTGGCCGCTACTCAGCATCGTCAACCACACGCTGCCCAAGCTCGCTATCCGCGGTGCCACCCACCTCCAGCGCGCCGCGCTCGAAGTCGTGGTTGCGACACCCGACGGGCCACTGCGCCTCATCACCGCCCATCTCGACCACATGTCGCCGCTGACCCGCATGCCGCAGCTCGATGTGCTGCGTGACCTCATGCTGGAGCCGGCCCGGCGCGGTCCACCCTGGGCGGGCGTTCCCGGCAACCCCTCCGGCTTCGGTGAACCGGCTGTGCCATGGCCGCGTGGCGCCATTCTGCTCGGTGACATGAATTTTGCCCCTAATGACCCGGAATATTCGGCTATCTTCGGGGGGATTTCACCAATGACCGGGGCCCGTGTGACCCCTGAGCACGGGCTTTTTGACGCCTGGGTCCTCACTGGCCACGCCGACACCTCCGGCGTCACCTTCATCCGCCCCGGCCGCCGCCAGGAGCGCCTCGACCACTGCGCGGTGACGGCTGACCTCATCCCGGCCGTACAGTCCATGCACATCGACGAGGCCGCTGAGGGTTCCGATCACCAGCCGATCCACGTCACGCTGGACCTGACTCGCGTCGCCTGACCCTTCAGAACCCACGAGACCACCAATGCCCGTCAAGCTCTCACGCAGCGCGCTTCCCGCACTCTCCGGCACTGCCCGCGTCCCGGTCTATGAAGCGGCGGACCTCAGTGCCGGCATCGTGCACTTCGGCGTCGGCAACTTCCACCGCTCGCACCAGGCGGTCTATCTCGACACGCTGTTCAACGAGGGTCTCGACCGGGACTGGGCCATTGTCGGCGCGGGCGTCAGGCCCGCCGACAGCGAGATGCGCGCCAAACTGGCGGCGCAGGACTACCTCACCACGGTCGTCGAGCAGGACGCCAGCCTGTCGGCCGCCCGCGTGACCGGTTCCATGATCGACTTCCTGCCCGTCGGCGATGCCCAGGCGATCATCGCGCGCCTCGCCGATCCGGCCATCCGCATCGTCTCGCTGACCGTCACCGAGGGTGGCTACTACATCGACCCCGCCACCCAGCGCTTCGACGCCACGCATCCCGATATCGCGGCCGACGCCGCCGCTCCGGCCGCGCCCAGCACCGTGTTCGGGCTCATCCTCGCCGGTCTGGCGCGCCGCCGCGCCGAGGGGACGCCGCCCTTCACCGTGATGAGCTGCGACAACATCCCGGGCAATGGCCACGTCACTAGCAACGCCGTTACCGGCCTCGCCCGCCTCTCCGACCCGGCGCTGGCCGACTGGGCGGCGGCCAATGTGGCGTTTCCCAACAGCATGGTCGATCGCATCACCCCGGCGACTTCCCAGCGCGAGCGCGACCTTCTCGCCCAGTCCTTCGGCATCGAGGACGCCTGGCCCGTATTCTGCGAGGAATACACCCAATGGGTGCTCGAGGATCGCTTCCCGGCCGGCCGCCCGGCGCTCGAAAAGGCTGGCGTCCAGTTCGTCAGCGACGTTGCGCCGTTCGAGCTAATGAAGATCCGCATCCTCAATGGCGGCCACGCGGCAATCGCCTATCCGGCGGGCCTCCTCGACGTCCATTTCGTCCATGAGGCGATGGAGGACAGCCAGATTCGCGCCTTCCTTGGCAAGCTGGAGCGCGAGGAGATCATACCGACGGTCCCGCCCGTACCCGACACGGACCTCGGCGCCTATTACGGTCTCATCGAGCGCCGCTTCGCCAATCCCAAGATCGGCGATACCATCGCGCGGCTCTGCTACGATGGCGCCAACCGCCAGCCCAAATTCATCCTCCCCACGGCGCTCGCCCGCGTGGAGGCCGGTGGTTCAGTGACGGGTCTCGCGCTCGTTTCGGCCCTGTGGGCGCGCTACTGCTACGGCGAATCCGACAGCGGCAGGCCTATCCCGCCCAACGATCCCAGCTGGGATCGCCTCAACGCCCTGGCGCGGCAGACGAGGGATAACCCCACCGCCTGGCTGTCGATGACGGACGTGTTCGGCCCCCTCGCCGCCAACCCCGCCTATGTTGCCGCGTTCACGGAGGCCCTGTCGCGCCTCTGGGCCGAGGGCACCCGCGCCGCGCTCGCCCACTACATCGCCGGCTGACACCGCAGCCAAAGAGAAAGGGCACCGGCGCGCCCGCCGATGCCCCGATAGTGGTCTAGGTCTTCTCCGCCGCCTCGCGCCCCGCACGTGCCCGCATGGAGCCCGGCGGATAGCGGTGCCCCTGCACCTCGACCGCGGTCAGCGCCGCGTCCAGCCGCTCGCGGTCGCCCTCGGTCAGCTCGACCTCCGCTGCCGCGAGGTTCTCGTCGATCCGGTGCGTCTTGGTAGTGCCGGGGATCGGCACGATCCACGGTTTCTGCGCCAGCAGCCAGGCGAGCGCCAGCTGCGGCACCGTGATCCCCTTGGGTTCCGCGATGGCCTTCAGCCGGTCGACCAACTGCACATTCGTCTTCAGCGCATCAGCGGCAAAGCGCGGCACGACACTGCGTACATCGTCGCTGCCGAACTTCGTCTCCGCCGTAATCGTCCCCGAAAGAAAGCCGCGGCCGAGCGGCGCGAAGGGCACGAAGCCGATGCCCAGTTCCTCGAGCATGGGCAGCAGCCTCTCCTCCGGCTCGCGCCACCACATCGAGTACTCGCTCTCGACCGCCGCGAGGGGAAGCACCGCATGCGCCCGGCGAATGGTGTTGAGCCCCGGCTCCGAGAGCCCGAAATGCTTCACCTTTCCTTCGCCGATCAGGTCCTTCACCGTCCCGGCCACGTCCTCGATCGGCACATTGGGGTCGACGCGGTGCTGATAGAGCAGGTCGATGTAGTCGGTGCCGAGCCGCCTGAGCGAAGCCTCGACAGAGGCGCGAATGGCCTCCGGCCGGCTGTCCTCGAGCTGCGGCTCGCCGGGGGGCGGGGTGGTGAGACCGAACTTGGTGGCGATCACGACCTCCGACCGGAACGGCCGCAGCGCTTCGCCGACGAGCTCTTCATTGTCGCCATAGACGACCGCCGTGTCGAACAGGGCCACGCCCCGCTCATAGGCATGGCGGATGACCTTGATCGCCTCCGCCCTCGGCGTGGACTGGCCGTAGGAATGGCTGAGCCCCATGCAGCCGAAGCCGATCGCCGAAACTTCGAGCCCGGCCCCAAGCTTACGTACCTTCAATATCCCGTTCCCTTCTCACTGGCCGCCGCAGACTCGCGCACCAGCGCAAGACGGCCGCGTCCGGCCTCGCCCATCAACCCCGTGTCCGAACCGACAGTCACGAAGTCGAAGCCTATCTCCACCATGCGCCGCGCCTGGGGACCATTGGCGCAATGCATGCCCACATGCCTGCCCGTGGCGCGGCAGCGCGCGACCACGTGATTCAGCGCTTCGATAAATTTGGGGTGGCTGCTGTCCCCGTCGACACCGAGCCCCATCGACAGGGTCAGGTCGGAAGGGCCGACATAGACGCCGTCGAGACCGGGGGTTGCGAGGATCGCGTCGAGATTGGAGAGGCTCGTAGGCGTCTCCACCTGCCCGAACACGACGATCTCGCGATTGACGTCGTCCGTCGCGTAGCCGGGACCCTGAGCCATGGCGCATCGCGTCGGCCCGTAGCTGCGCTGGCCGTCCGGCGGGTAACGGCAGGCCTCGACCAGCTGTCTCGCCTGCTCCGGCGTATCGATCATCGGGCAGATGATGCCGTAGCACCCGGCATCGAGCAGTTTCATGATCTGCGGCGGATCGAGCGCCACGGGCCGCGCCGGGGGCACGACGGGCGTCGTATTGATCGCGGTGATCATCGGAAACGCGGACATGCAGTCCAGCGCCCCATGCTGGAGATCCGCGGTAAGCGAGTCGAAACCGATATGCGACATGACCTCGGCTGCATGCGTCGATGCGATTCCGAGCCAGCCATTGAGCACCGGCCTCCCGCTTGCCCAGATTTCCTTAAGTCGATTGCCGCGCATGCTCAGGCCTTCAGTTGCAGGGTGGCGAGCATGTAGCCGGTCATGCCCTCGGGCATTTCCGCGAGCAGGCGGATATAGTGCCCGAAATGCGTTAGACGCGCCATGCTGAGGCCGTCCACTTCCGGCTTGATCTCGAGGCTGGTGCCTTCGTAGATCCAGCGCATGCCATCGAGCGAAATCTGCACCTGCGCCTTCGCCCCCGCTCCCAAGGTACCGCTTTCGAGCGTACGCACGACGATGATCGCCTCGCGTGCCCAGCTCGCTTCGTAGGGTTCGGTAGCCGAGCCATTGCTCCAGTCTTCGCCGCGCGCGATGACCGCCGTGTAACTTTCTGCCAGCATTACCAGTCTCCCGACAGCAGGATGGAGTCGAAGTAGAGGAACGCCCGTTTGTCGCTGTCGCTGTCCACGAACGGGATTACGTTGAACAAGTTCTGCAGGTTCGGCATGGCGTCGAATTTCAGCGTTCCGAGGTCGGAGATGTCGAGCACCAGATCATTGCATTGAAGCTCGGTGTAGCGCAGCGTCCGCACGTCGAAGCCGAGGCGGAAATAGTGCCAGTTGATCTTGGTTGGAATCTCATTGTAGCAGATCAGCTGCCGTCCGTTCGGCATGTCCTTCCAGTTCTCTTCGCCATAGTGGTAGATGGTGACGGTCTGGTCGCCGACGTCGTCGAATTTTACGCTCTCCTCCTTGTACTGCCACTTGTTCTGCAGCTCGCCATTGAGCGAATTGAGGTAGCGCACCTGCGGCAGGACCCGGTGATTCTTGTCCTGGATGTCGAGCACCACGCCCCATGACCGCACGTCTTTGTCGGAGAGTTCGAGCTCGGTCGCTTCGGGCTTGAAAGTGAAGAAGCACTCGAGCTGCATCGTGCAGGCCCGGGGAAACGTCATGCGCTTGAGGCTGACGGTCTGGGCGCCACGGCCGGGCCTCGTCGCAAGCTTCAGCGCGTAGGAGCCGGTGAGGCCGCCATGCGTGCCTCCGTCCCAGTGAGTCACATTGCTCAGCATCGGTGGCGTGAACTGCTTGTAGCCCGGATGCATCCTGCGCAGGCTGCCCGTGTAGTTACCTAGAAGCTCGTTCCAACCGGACATACCATTGTTGAAATCGTCGTAGAACATGATGCGGGGCAGCGGGTCGAAGCGACTTAGGTTCAAGTCGGGCCGCTGCCCGATAGCTGTGTGGTTCGTCATGGAAAGGAGACGCCTTTGAAGCCGATGGAATAGCACGCCGGAAACTCGTCGACTGAGCCGGCACCGCCAAAGTCACAGATAAAAGCAATTTTTGTTGGTGTCAACGATTGTAGCAGCGCTTGCGTGGTGCCGTTGAAGCGCCGCTTACGCATCGCTCATCCGGCAGGCGGATAGTGTGAAGAACTGGGAAACTTTCCGGGCCTTTACGCAACGGCGCAGGGCGATCAAGTTCAACTCGACACCTATGATAGCTGCTATCCTATATGAAAACCGCGGCGGTCACGGGACCCGTGGCGTACCGGAGGAGAGCTATGCTAAAGAAGATTCTGGCTGCCACCCTTGTGGTCGCCGCAGCGGGAACCGCGACCGCTCAGGAGCCGCGGACGCTGACCATCATTTCCCACAACGTGCACAAGACCGCCGCGACCGGCGGTGATCTTGCCAATGCGCAGAACATCGCGGGGGAGTGGGCCGAGCGCAATAACGTCACCCTCAACTGGGTCACCCTCGATATCGGGCCGTTGCACGACCGCCTGCTGCGCGAGATGAGCCTCGGCGAGACCAGCATCGACTTGGCCGCGGTCCTCAATACCCGCATCGTTCCGAGCGTCGCGAATCTGCTCGAGCCGCTCGACCCGCTGATCGAGGCCAACCCCATCGAAGACCTCGATGGCATCTCGAAGGGCCTGCTGGACGCGACTGTCGTCGACGGCAAGCGCGTTGCCATTCCCTATCGCCATGCGACGAACGCGCTGCTCTACAACAAGGCGATCCTCGAAGAGCGCGGCGTTGCCGTGCCGAAGTGATGGACTCGGTGAGCGGCACCAATTGGGGCGTGCTGTTTGCAGGCGTCACGGTGCAGCTGCTGCCCGTCACCCTGCTGGTCATGTTCGCGCAAAGATTCCTCATCGCCGGCCTCACCGCCGGATCGGTGAAGGGCTGAGTTGAAAGGATCCCCCGTGACCGCCATCAACATCGATCGATTCGTGAAGCGCTATGGCGCCGTCGAGGTGGTGCACGACATCAGCTTCGACATCGAGGAGGGCGAGTTCCTCGTGCTCGTCGGCCCCTCAGGCTGTGGCAAGAGCACGATCCTGCGCATGGTCGCGGGGCTGGAGGAAATCTCGGGCGGCGAACTGCGCATGCAGGGCGTCCGCGTCAACGAGCTGTCGCCCAAGGAGCGGCAGGTCGCGATGGTGTTCCAGGATTATGCGCTCTATCCGCACATGAGCGTCGAGCAGAACATCGGCTTCTCGCTTGAACTGGCCAAGGTGCCGAAAGCGGAACGCGCAGTGCAAGTGAAGCGCGTCGCCGACATCCTGCAGATTGGCCATCTGCTCCACCGGCGTCCGCGCGAGCTCTCGGGCGGCCAGCGCCAGCGCGTCGCGATCGGCCGTGCCATGGTGCGCAAGCCGCGTCTCTTCCTTTTCGATGAGCCGCTGTCGAACCTAGACGCCAAGCTGCGCGCCGAGATGCGCGGTCAGATCAAGCGCCTGCATCAGTCGCTGAAGACCACCAGCATGTATGTCACGCACGACCAGCTCGAGGCGATGACGCTGGCCGATCGCATCATCTGTCTTCTCGACGGCCACATCGCGCAGGTCGGCACGCCGCACGATCTGTTCGACCGTCCCGCCAACGTCTTCGTGGCCGAGTTCATCGGCTCGCCCACGATGAACATTCTTCCCGCAACGCTCGGCATGGATGCTGATCGTCCCGTTCTCTCCCTCGCCGGAGGCGGCAGGGTTGCTCTCCCGGCGGGGACGGCTCTGCCGCAAATCTCTGCGGGCGGCGACGTGCTCGTCGGGCTGCGTCCGGAGCATCTGAGCGACGTGCCGTCACCCGCCGCCGCAGGTACGGTCGAGGGCGCCATCGATATGCTGGAGCCTCTGGGCAGCGACATCCTCGTCACCGTGAAAGCGGGCGACGCCATTGTCACCGCGCGCTGCACCGACAAGGGGCAGTTCCGTCCGGGCCAGGCGCTGACCCTGCACTTCGAGGCGGCACGCCTCCACCTCTCGACAGCAAGACGCAGAAGCGGCTGGGCTGAGCTCAGCTGCCCTCGGGTTCCCGGTAGCCAAGCTCACGCGACAGATGACGCGCCGCCGCTTCGAGGCGGGCGCTCGCTTCCTCGGGCGGCACGGCAAGCCGCGTGTGGGAGAGGAACGGGACCGTGAGGGCGGCGACCACCGTACCGAAATGGTTGAAGACGGGGCGGCTGTACGTCATCAATCCACTGACCACGTAGCTCTCTCGCTCTTCGTGACCGGTGCGCTGAACCTCGGCGACGCGCCTGCGCAGCTGCTGCAACGCCTCGGGCGTGACAGTACGCGTAAGAGCGCGGAACAGCGCTTCGAGCTTCGCCTCTGGTTGATAAGCCAGCAACAGATTGGCGGAGCTCGCTTCCCAGACTGGCAGCCGCGCGCCCAGCGCCACCGTGTACTGGCGGGGCAGGGGGGAGTCGACCTGCGCGATGATGAGGATGTCCTGTCCGTCGAGCACGGCCATGTGGCAGGATTGCTCGATATCGTTGGCCAGCTGCTCCATGATCGGAATGGCGTGCGACGTGAGCGAATGCACCCGCGGCATGGCATGCGCCAGCCGGAACAGCTTCATCGTCACGGCGTAGCGGTCGCCATCCGTGTTGCGTTCGAGATAACCGCGGGCTTCGAGCAGCTGCACAGTGCGGTAGATCTCGCTGATCGTGCGCCCCAGCCGCTCCGCCAGCGTCGCCATCGGCAGGCCCGTGGCCTCGGTTGAGAGCAGTTCGAGAATGTCGAGAGCCTTGTCGACGGCAGGGACGCGATAGCGCGTCTGTCTGTCGCTCGATTCATCGGTTTCCGGCAGTCCCGGGCTGGGGGTCCGCGTCATGTCGCTCTCCAGTATCAACCGGATGTAGCAGCTTTTCGCCGCATCGAGCCACTGGCATCAAGCTTTTCCTATAGGAAAGTTGCTTGTATCTATGGATTGAAAACGAGAGGCTTGAAAATGACCGAGTATCCCGTGGCGACGGTCGCCGAGGCACTGGAATTGCTGTTCCAGGATGCCGGCCTCCCGCCACCCGACGCGCGGCTCTGTGCGGACTGGCTCACCGACGCCGAAGCGTCGGGTGTCACCTCGCACGGCGTTTCGCGCGTGCCGATGTATCTGGACGCACTGCGACGCGGCAAGATCGCGGCGATCCCCAAAATTGTCGTCGAGCAGACGCGGCCCGGCGTGCTGCTGGTCGACGGTGGCAATGGCATGGGCGTCGTCGCCGGCACGGTCGCGCTGGAGCGGGCCATCAGCGCCGCGGCCGAAGCCGGCATTGCCATCGCAGCGGTGCGGCGCAGCAATCACTATGGCGCGGCGGCCTATCTGCTGAAACGGGCGACTGCCGCGGGCTACATCGCCTTCACCGCCTCCAACGGCTCGCCGGCAATGGCCGTACATGGCGGCGCCGACCCCATCATCGGCACGAACCCCATGGCCGCCGCTTTCCCCGCCGCGGAGCCTGAGAACGCTCTGGCTTTCGACATCGCGACCAGTGTCGCCGCCTTCGGCAAGATGCGCCAGGCGCAACGCGAAGGACGGCCCATTCCGGCCGACTGGGTCATCGCGCCCGATGGCAGTCCCACCACCGATCCGGCTCTCGGCATGAAGGGCGCGCTGCTGCCCATGTCCGGCGCCAAGGGCTCGGCCCTGGCGCTGATGGTGGAAATGCTCGCCGGCGTGCTGTCCGGCGCCGCGATTGGAACGGCGGTTGGAAATCCCAATCACCAGAGCCCGGCGCCCGCCGATGTCGGCCACATCTTCGTTGTCATCGATCCGGGCGCCTTCCTGCCGCCAAGGCAGTACGAGTCCCGGACCCGTCAGTTCGGCGAGATGGTGCGTGCCTCACGTCCGGCGGGTAATGGGCCCCAAGTCCGCCTCCCCGGCCCGGGCGCACATGTGCGCCGCGCGGCTGCATCAGAGGCGGGACTGCGCCTGTCGGATGACGTGGTCGCACTGCTCGACAAGGAGCTGCAGAGGATCGGCCGATCCTTTCGTAAATAAATGCCACTTCCATCAGCGAAATCGCCGTCCTGGCCCTAGGCAGGTAGTTTTATGACAACGCTTGCGCGTCTTCCGCCTTGCTACTTGTCGGAAGTTTCGCTTTGCGGGAGCCAGCGGTCCTGCGTGGCTAGCCTCGATCGCCGCAGCCGCTCAAGCGTCGGCCTGCCGCCGCGCAGGGCAATCAGCGTCGTGAGCAGGTCGACCGTCAGCAGATGTGCGAAGCGCGTTGCCGAGGAGCCGTAGAGGAACGTCGCTTCGTCGCTGTCGACATTGATGACGATGTCGGCCTCGCGCGCCAGTGCCGATTCCCCGCGTGTAATCGCGATGACAGTCGCGCCGACGCTCCGTGCCTGCCTCGCCACATCGATGGTCTCGCGGATCTGTCCGGCAAAGGAGATGATGATCGTCACCGCGCCGACGCTCAGCGAGGCCGCGGCCTGCAGCTGCATATGCGCTTCGGGCATGGCAATCGCCGGATCGCCCATGCGCGCCAGCCCATGCTGCAAATCGGCGGCGACGAAGTTCGATTGCGCGACGCCGCAGATGTCGATGCGGCTCGCGACCATGATGGCGTCCACCGCGCGGTCGAGCGAGGACTGGTCGAGCGTATCGACGAGCCGCGTCATCTGCCGCACCGACGAACCGAACAGCTTCGCCGCGACCGCCTTGCCGTCATCGCCGGGCAGCACGTCGTGATCGACGAAGGGTGTACCGCCTCCAAGCTCGCCCGCAACGCTGAGCTTGAAGTCCATGAAGCCCTTGTAGCCGAGGGCGCGGCAGAAGCGCAGCACGGTCGGCTCGCTGACTTCGGCAGCGGCCGCGAGCACGGAAATGCTCATCCGCATCGCCGCTTGCGGATCGCTCGCCACAAGCGCTGCGACCTTCTGCTCTGAAGGGCGCAACAAAGCGGCCGAAGCTGTCAGCGCGGCAATAACCCGGGTGCTCATGGCGCGAGGTGAAAGGCCGAAGCACCCCAAGAGGCGATAGGGATCACGACGACACTACTCGCGTTGCCTGGTCTCAGTTCAAAACTCCAGTCAGCACTGCGCACCACCCGCGGGGGAGCACTGCGAGACCTCGGCCGACTACAGGAGGCAAGCGATCTTGGATACGAGGCTCACCGGCTGAGACCGACTGACTTTCGTCCCTGCACCTTGTTGGGTGCCATCAGCATGACACAAGGTGATTTTGCCGCGGGCCATGAGTGGTATGCAAGGGCCGAAGAACTCGGAGCAGAGCCTCGCCACGTTGACCAGGATATTCGCAGTGTGCTGCATCGCTGCGTTTCGAGCGCGGGACAAGTCGACCAGGCGGCGTTGGTCTGGGCCTCGCAATTGTCGAGACCATCATGGGGCAGACCGGTGGCACACTTGCCGTTAACTCTCCTGCGGTTGGCTCATCTTCAGGATTTTCGGCGCGTGTCAGCTGGGCCGAGTAGAATGTCTGCGACCACACGGCGCTGCTGAAATAAGCATCGTCACGCTCCTCCCCACAGGAACCCGGCGGCCCCGCCGACGCGCAAACGACCGGACCGATCCGGCCTTCACTTTGGCCACTGAACGGGTTCACTGACACTGCTGGTCACTGGATAAACGTTGATTTATCAATAGCTTGCAGGATCGCATCCGAGTTGCGCAGAGTCCAGGCTCCCCAGCCAGACTCTCAGCAAACGCTCAGTCTATGCCGCAGGTTCGCGTCAGTTTAACCGACTATCGCTCCCGGAAAGATCGGTCGAACGAGGCGAGGAGCGGCCCCAGGATATAGTCGAGCGCGGTGCGCTCCTTTGTGGTGATCATCACCGTAGCCGGCATGCCCGGGTAGAGTTCGATGTCCGGGCTTGCGGCCAGATCGGCGGCGTCGACGTCGACCTTGGCGATGTAATAGGGAATCTGCGTGCGCTCATCCGTCAGCCGGTCCGCCGAGATTTCTGCGACTTGGCCATGGATGAGCGGAAGGATGCGTTGCTTATAGGAGGTGAAGTGCACCTCCGCCTTCATGCCCGGGCGGATGTCGGAGATATCCTCGACCTTTATCTTTGCTTCGATGTCGAGCGAGGTCTTTTCGGGCACCACATCCAGCAGCCGCTCGCCGCGGCCGACCACCTCGCCCACCGAAAAAACGGCAAGATCGACCACCGTCCCCGCATAGGGCGTGCGAATCTGCGTGCGGTCGAGCGCCACCTTGGCCGCCGCTAGGCGCGGCGACACGTCGGCGAGCTTGGTGCGCACGTCGCGCAGGTCGGCCGCGACCTTTTCCGACTGGTCCTTGTCGAGCTGCGCGATCTGCTGGCTTACCTCGCCGATCGCATCCTCGGACGTCTTGATGTTCGCCGTGATCTGCGCCTGCTGGCCCACCGTGGTGCTGATCCGGCGATCGAGCTCGAGCGAGCGCGTGCGCGTCACCAGCCCCTTCTTGAGCGCATCGTTGAGCGACACGCGCTCGTCCTGCATCGACTGCAGCTGCTCGGCGAGCGGCGGCAGCTGCGCCTTAAGCCCCGCGATCTGCGCGGTATACTGCGCCACGCGCTGTTCGAGCACCTTGCGGTTGCCGGAGAGCGCCGTCTTGCGCGTTTCGAATTCCTTCTGCTGGTCGCTGATCGCCGTCGCGACCTCGGGGTCCGACGCCTGCTCCGTGAGCTCCGGCGGAAACGCGATCGTCTCGAGCCCGGTATACTCGGCCCGCAGCCGGGCCTCCGTCGCCATCAGCTGCGCCTGCTGCTGCGTGAGCAGACTGACCTGCGCCTGGTCGTCTGTATCGTCGAGCACCAGCACGACGTCGCCGGCGTTGACGTGGTCGCCCTCGCGCACCAGGATTTGCTTGATGCGGCCACCGTCGGGGTGCTCGACGCTTTTGCGGTTGCCTTCGACCTTCACCACCGCGTCACCCACCACCGCAGCATTGAGCGGCGCCACCGCCGACCACAGGCCAAGCCCGCCGAAGAACACCAGAATGATGATCCAGCCGGTGCGCACCGGGCCGCGCGCCGAATCGTCGGGCCGCGTCGGGGCACTCAGATCGAGGCTGCCAGGTTTGGCAAGCGCGGTGCTCATCATGCCGCTCCCGCACTGGCGGTCGAGGCGACCACGACGTTGGGAACCGCCTTCAGCGGCGCCGGACCGGAGATGCGGGCGATCACCTCCTGGCGCCCGCCGAACGCTTCGATCATACCATCGCGCAGCACCAGCAGCTTGTCGACCGACGCGATGGTCATCGTCCGGTGCGAGATCAGAACGATCGTCGTGCCCATCTGCTTCAGCCGCTCGATGCACTCCGCTAGGGCGGCATCGCCGGCCGAATCGAGATTGGAGCTCGGCTCGTCGAGCACGATATAGGCCGGGTTGCCGAACACGGCGCGCGCCAGCCCGATACGCTGGCGATAGCCGCCCGAGAGCACCGCGCCGCCCTCCCCCACCTGCGTGTCATAGCCCTGCGGCAGCGCCAGGATCATCTCGTGCACGCCGGCGAGCCTGGCCGCCTCGATGGCCTTGCTGTCGTCGCCGCGCTCGAAGCGGCCGATATTGGCGCCGATCGTGTCGGCGAACAGTTCCACGTCCTGCGGAAGATAGCCGACATGCCGGCCCAGTCGCGACTTCGGCCAGATCGCGATATCGGCGCCGTCGAGCCGCACCGCGCCGGCGTTGGCCGCGGCCACACCGACCAGCAATCGCGCCAGCGTCGACTTCCCCGCCCCCGATGGGCCGATAATGCCAAGCGCTTCACCAGCCGCGATGCTGAAGCTGATTCCCTTGATGATCGGCCGCGGCGACCCCGCCGGCCCGAACACCACCGATTGCACGTCGAGCCGTCCCGTCGGCCGCGGCAGGATCAGCGCATTGTAGTTGGGTGGGCTCGCTTCGAGCAGCCGCTTGATCCGCGCGAACGCATCGCGGGCAGACACGAAGCCGCGCCAGCCGCCCACCACCTGCTCCACCGGCTGCAGCGTGCGCCCCAGCAGCATCGAGGCGGCGAACATCACGCCCACGCTGGCGAAGCGCTCGATCGCCAGATAGGCGCCGATCCCCAGCACCAGCGACTGCATGGTCATACGGGTGAACTTGATGGCGCTCGACATGCGCGCCGCCCGGTCGCTGGCGGTGAGCTGCCGCTCGAGCATCAGGTCGCGGTCGCGCGCCCAGCGCTTGAGCAGCCCCGCCGCCATCCCCATCGCCCGCACCACCTCCGCGTTGCGCAGGCTCATATCGGTGAAGCCATAATTGCGCGTCGCCGCGTCGTTGGCCTGGCTCAGCGTGCGCCGCACCATCCATTCGTTGACCAGCGCCATCAGCGACAACACGACAATGCCGAGCAGCGCAAAGGCGCCGAGCAGCGGATGCAGCAGGAAGATGACGATCAGATAGAGCGGCGCCCACGGCAGATCGAAGATCGCATGGATGCCGCTGCCGGTGATGAACTGCCGGAACGTATCGAAGTCGCGCAGCGGCTGGCTGCGAAGCGTCTCGCTGGACGGCTGTTCCAGCGTCGCGGCGACGACGCGGTCGGCCAGCAGGCTGTCGAGCCGGATCCCCGCCCGGCTCAGCACCCGCGAGCGCACGAAGTCGAGCCCGCTGAGCGCCCCATAGGCAAGCAGCAGCGCCAGCGTCAGCATCGTGAGCGTCGTCACGCTGCCGCTCGACACCACCCGGTCATAGACCTGCAGCATGTAAAGCGGCCCAGCGAGATAGAGCAGATTGATCGCCAGGCTGAAAAGGCCCGCCGTAACAAAATACCCCCGCACCGCGCCCAGCGCGCGGGGGATTTCGGTCGGTGTGGTCGAACGGGTACTCAGTTACTTCCCTCTTAAATCCGCAAAGGCGGAGCCGTTGAGGTTCCGCCTTTGCTCAGTAGGTCTGCCGATCCTCAGAGTGTGTTGAAGTCTGACGTGCTGAGAGACGTCACACCGCTCAGCGTGATGTGGAACTCTGCCGTGCTGAGATTGCCGTCAGTATCCGCGTAAACCTCGGTATTCACGCCATCCGTAGACCAAGTAACGCTATGTGCCTGCACGACAGCTCCGCTGACTTGCCCCCCGAACAGGAAGGTGTCGTTGGATGGCGTGCTCCCGTCGGCGTCGATGGCGGACAGATCGATCTTGTCACTTCCGTGCGTGAAGTTCGTAATGACATCGTTCGTGTCATTCGTGGACAGGTAGTGAATGGTGTCATTGCCTGTATCGGCGTTGATGCTGTCGGCACCGAAGCCGCCATAGATCTGGTCGTTCCCGCCTCCACCGGTGATAGTGTCGGCCCCGGACCCGCCATAGATTGTGTCGTCGTCGTTCGCGCCGATTAGAGTGTCGTTGCCTGACCCTCCATAGATTGTGTCGTTGTCGTTGTTTCCGTTGATGGTGTCTTGTCCTGATCCGCCGTAGATCAGGTCATTGCCACTATTCCCGTTGATCGTGTCATTGCCGGTGTGTCCGAAAATCGTCTCGGACCCGTTACTGTTGCCGGTAATGGTCCCGTTGGTGCTGTTGCCAGGAGCAAGACTGTCGAAGTTGTTTGGGTCAGAACCCACTCCACTGTCTGGTCCATTGTAGGTGGGTGGAAGCGCGACTGTCACAACATCATCGCTCGTGTCGTTGGTCACATGAACCGTGAACAACTTGTGGTACTGTCCGCCGTTTCCGTCATCCGTCTGAATGTCGAGGGTATAATCCGTATTCGCCTCAGGGGAGAGTTCGATCCCGCTATTCACGACGACATCGCTTCCGTCGATGTCAAAAAGCCCATATCCAGTCCCACCAATGATCGTGTAGGTGTGCGTATCAGAGGTATCGACGTCAGTCGTGGTGAGCGTTCCGACCGTGCCCGTCGCATGCTCGGCAATGGTATCGCCGGAGAGACCGATGTCGGTCGGATCATCGTTGGCACCAACTACGTCGATGACCAGGTCGGCAGATGAAGTGTCGGCAACGTCACCAGTCAGAATGTAGTGGACCGTCAGCGTGGCGTGCTCACCTGCCGCCAGGTGATCGAACGCGGTGCCGGGATCGACCTTGACCTGGTTGTTGTCGACCGTCACCGTCGGCGTCTCGAGCGTCACTCCGACTGGGCCCGCGACGCTCACCGCGTCATCGCCCACCGAGATCGTATTAGCAGCCGTATGATCGACATCCAGCGTGTCGTTGGCGACAACATCGAACCACTTGGTTTCGTTCTCTCCTAGCGAACCCTCGTCGGCGACTGCCACAGGTACGTCGTTTGTGCCGGTGATGGTGATCGCAACGTCCTGTGTCGTGGTCGAGCCATGACCGTCATCGATCGTGACGGTGTAGTGCTCGGTGACGGACTCGCCCGCGGCGAGGTACTGCGCTGCGTCGTTGTCCAGCGTATAGGTCCAGTTCACCGAACCCGCGGCTGCATCGGGCGCTTCGCTGACCGGATCGAGCGAGAGCGTCCCCAGGGAGGTGGTGTTGGTATCGGCGGCGGCAACCGAGGCCGTGTGGGTGTCATGCAAGTCGGGATCGGTAAACGAGATCGTGCCAGTCGCGGTCAGCGAGTCCGTCAAGCTGGGGGTCGTGTCCGCATCCTCCACGACGGCGCCCGTCGCGTCTGCATGGGTCACCGAAACAACGTCGTTGGTCCCCGTATAGTGGATATTCGCGGTCGCCCAACTGAGGGTTCCGTTGCCGAGCTTGATCGCGTACGTGAAGTGCAGATCGACCGTTTGATCCACGCCCAGGTCTTGCAGGCTCGTGTACCCGGGGCCGAAGTTTTTCTGAAGATACCCAGCGAGATCGATGTCCACCTTGCCGTTATCGATCCTGATCTTGGCGACGACGTCGGTGCCGTCGTAGATCGACTCCCAGGCCGAAACCCCACCGGTTAATGTATCGGCTTGGGTCAGATCGACCGGCGCTGCGACCTTCGTGCTTGTGGACGCCGAGACGCCGTCATCAATGGAATAGAGTGACTTGGCCGCTCCGCCGAGGTCGTTCGCCATCACGTCGAGCTGAAGTGTGGTGTCGTTCAACTGCGTGCTGTTGTTCTCGGTAAAGACGTCGTCTGCGGCCTGGGGCGTGTTCGAGAACGACGTTGTCGTTCCCCCTGCCGTGACCGTTCCTGCGGTCGTGATCTTCTGTGTAGTCGCCATGGTCGAAAGTCTCCCTGCCCTCTGCGGTGATCGCGGCCTGGGCGCCAATTGCCCGCTCGTCTCCCGCGTTGATTCCAACCGCAGCGCTCCTGCGCTCCCCGACGCTTAGACGCGGCGAGATTGCCCGGTTGGCGCCAGTTGAAGCGCATTAAGAAAGTGTTCACCATATAACTGTGGTTATAGACGGCAGACTGTGATGCTCCATGGTTAAGTCATTCATTTGAATGAGACTGTTGATGCCCCGGTATTGATGCCGACGCGGGGCCAAGCGCAGGTACACTGGTCGAAGCGGCAGTATTCTGCTTCGCCACAATTGCCGCGATGAGCGCATCCGGCCGAAGTGGACTTGATTTTCTTTGCGGACGCGGCCCGGCGACTCGCTCTCGTGAGAACAAACCGCCGCTTGGTGGCGGATGAGGCGCGGTATAGGCCTCGACGCCACTCCAATAGCGGCCCGTCAGTTTAACTACTGCCAATACAAAGTAATTTCCCTCGAGGATTTTGCGCTAATATGGGATAACTGAAAACCGGGATGTAGTGTGGGTAGAGTTCAACAGGAACAGCGAGTGCTCTCTACGGGCGGCGCAGGACCGCACTCCTCCAGCGTCATCGCAAAATCTCTGCATGACGGCATCATGCAGGACCTGACGGTGGCCGGGTTCCGGCTCTGGGCGCTGGAGCAGGCTGCACCTGATGATTTGCGGCCGGAAATCGGGGCTCTCGCCGTATGGCTCAGTGAGCGTCAAGCGGCTCTGCGGGACTTCGTTTCGGCCCTGATCGACGCAGACGCCGACCGGATGGGCGACGGATTGAGGGCAGAGGTTGAGGCGCTGCTTCCCGGCTGTCGGATTGCCTGGGAAACGGACCCTCAGATCATCGCCGCATCCTCTTTTCACGCCGCCGCGCTCATGCGCCTCGCGGCCGCGATTGCCTCCGGCGCGCAGCAGGCCGTTCGCATCGCAGTGTCGACCGACGAACATCTGAGCCTCCGGCATGACGGCCCGCCCCTCGGCGCCAGCCCGCAAGCATCGACCGCCGTCCGCCGCGCGATCAGGGAGTTGGACGCGAGACTTCAGATGGTGCGCCGCGGCGACGTGGAAACTCTCACCGTCCTGCCCGGATCGCACAGATGACGATCGAGGTGTTCATTGCCGACGACCATCCCGTGGTGCTTGGTGGCCTGCGCTCGCTCGTCGATCAGCGCCCGGACTTCGCAGTGATTGGCACCGCAACCGACGGCCAGCAGGCGCTGGACGAAATCGTACGGCGCAACCCGAATTGGCGATCGTCGACCTCAACATGCCGTCTGCCAATGGGATCGCGGTCCTGCAAGGGATACGTACGCGTGGGCTCTCAACGCGCGTCGTCGTTCTGGCAGCATCGGCAACCGGACACGAGATCCATAGCATCATTTCCGCAGGGGCTGACGGCCTCCTGTTCAAGGACGCGGCGCCTCTGGCGCTGAGCGAATGCCTCGACGTCGTCGCAAGCGGCGGCAAGTGGATACCCGCCGACGTGGCGACGGTGGCTGTAAGAGAAGAACAGCATCTTTCCGCCAGGCGAGCGGAGCTGTCCCGCCTCACGCCCCGGGAGTGCGACCTGGCGAAGCTGGCGGCGGCCGGTCGCTCGAATAAGGAGATCGCGCACGAACTGGCGCTGACGGAGGGTACGGTCAAGGTGCACCTCAACAACATCTTCCGGAAGTTGAACCTCTCGTCCCGCGCCGACCTCGCCGACTTCTTCGAGAGCACCACTCGCTGATCGCGATCAGGCGAGAGCGGATCCTCAAGCCGATGGGACCCCTCGCTTCCGCCTGGCTTTGCGCTAAGCTGTACCCATGGCGGTAGACAAGAAGCGGGCTGCCCGACCGGTCATCGACGCTTGGCGTCACCTGCGTCTCGGACTGCGACGGGGAACGCGATCGCTTGGACTGACGAGGCGCTTTCTCATTGTCTCAGTGGTCGTCATCGCCGTTGCCATGGCGCTCCTTGGGTACACGATTTCGGAAATCGTTCGGCAGAATATTCGCGAAGGCGTGGCGGGAACCGCCGCCGCCAGCATCGACTCCCTGATCGGCAACGTCGTCGGCGGGCTGGCGTCCGAAAAACCCCTGACCGATGCAGATCGACGCCGACTGGATCAACTCTTCGAAATCGGCAGCGAAGCGGAAACCACCCGCCTCGTCCAGATTCGCATATTCGGGCTGGACGAGCACCTGATCTACGAAGCTTCGGGCGACATCGTCGACACGACGCGCAACGACAGGTTTGCCCTGGCCAAGGCCGGGCGGGTCTCGAGCGACGTCGTGGAACTTCCGCTGGCGGCGGAACAGCCGATCGGCACGCATCCAATCACGCTTCTGCGCCTGTATGCGCCACTGCATGATCAAGATACCGGCAAGATCTTTGCTGTCGCTGCGCTTTACTACAGCTCCAAATCGCTGACCGACCTCAGGACCAGCACGCAGCTTGTCGTTTGGAGGTCTGTGCTCCTCATCGGGGCCATTGTCGTTGCCTCGCTCTATGTCTTCGTCGCCGCCGCCGAGCGCACCATCGCCCAGCAATCGCGGCAACTGTCAGCCAACCTCGAGAACGCCCGTCTGCTCGCCGAGCAGGTTCGCACGCTTCACCAGCAGTCCGAGCAACAGCGGATCGACGCCTCCGATGCCAACGAGCAATTGCTGGCTCGCATCGGAGCTGACATCCACGACGGCCCGATACAACTTCTGACGCTGGCCATCCTGCAGTTGACGCATGCCAGTCCGGGTAATGCCTCCACTGGGCCGGCATCTGCGGACGCAACGGCGGCGCTGGCCTTGGAGGCCATGAAGGAACTGCGAAACATGTCGTCTGGTCTTGTGCTGCCCGAGCTTGCAGGGCTCACCCTCGAGCAGACGCTTCGACTGGCGGTGGCGCGGCACGAGGCAAGCACCGGCTCAGTCGTAGAATGCAGTTTCAGCGATATCGACTACGCCAGCGAATCCGACGTTCAGGTCTGCCTTTACCGCGTGGCCCAGGAGGCACTCAGCAATGCGTTTCGGCACGCCGCCGGCCAAGGCCAGAGGGTCGTTGCCTACGCGACGCAGGAAAGTATTACGTTAGAGATCGTCAACACTGCCCCAAGGTCGACCTCTGAAGCCGATGATCCGTCGGACCGACCCAAGTTGGGGTTGCGGGGGATGCGGCTGCGACTGGAGGCCGTGGGTGGCAGCATGACAATGGAGATGCATGACGATCGCGCGATTGTCCGTGCGATCGTGCCGCGCCGCGGCGTCACGGTTGAGGGCTGAAATCGAATGCGGCGTCCTCCTTCAGCTTGCTGGCGACCAGCGCGACCTCGAGCCGATTCTTGACACGCAGCTTGTTCATCAGGTTCGTCATGTAGTGCTTGACGGTCTTTTCGGTGAGCTGCAGTGATTGCGCGATTTCCTTATTGGTCTTGCCGTCGAGCAGCCCATCCACAAGCTGTTGCTCTCTCGCACTGAGACGAACCTTGTCGCCGGCGGTCTGGCGGCGGCTCCGGACGCGCCAGCCCTCAGTCAGCCGCTGCGAAAACTCCGGGGACACAAAGCTGCGACCCTCAATCACCGCATCGATCGCCTGATAGAGATCTCCTGCCGGCCTACCCTTGAGAACAAAGGCATGCGCGCCGGCTTCCAAGGCCTTGAGGGCCAGCTCGACGTTGGTGAAGGCGGTGAAGATAATCAGCTTCAGGCTCGGCGAGCGCGCGAGCTTGTCGATAGCCCCGAAGACGTCGCCGGGCATGCTGAGGTCAAGGATGATGACGTGCGGATCGCGCGACGCGGCAATGTCGATCGCTGCGTCGGCCGACGCGCCGGTTCCGACAATCGTGTAGCGCGAGTCGGCGGCAAAAATCGCTGCAAGGCCTGCCAGAAGCGTCGGGTGATCGTCGACAAAAGCGAGTTTGATCGGTTCTACGGTCATTGAAGCCAGCATAGGCTAACTACTCAGCCAGACGATATTGCGCAACAAGACCTGGTTAATGCCAGGCCCGCATCGAACGCAATCAACGCCGCTGCGGCTCGCCGCGTCAGCACGATCACATCTGACGTGACCCTAGTCAGAATCAGGACGCCCATTGCCATTGTTGCCGACGCCCTTTCCATTAGAGGTGCTCGCGCCACCGTTGTTTCCACTACTGCTGCCGGCGTTACCGCTGCCCACGCCGGCGCCGCTGTTTCCACCATTCCCGCCGGCGTTGTTGTTCCCACTGCCAGCGTTGCTACTGCCATTGCCCCCGGCATTGTTGGAGCCGGACCCATTGTATTCGCCATTGCCTCCAGCATTGCTATTGCCGCTGCCGGCATTGCTATTGCCGCTGCCGCCATTGCCAGCGCCCGCATTGCCAGCGCCCGCATTGCCAGCGCCCGCATTTCCGCCGCCCGCATTGCCGCCGGCGTTGTCGGAGCGGTGACTTCCAGCATTGCCGCTGTCACGAGCGCCGATTGGCGCAATGTCCGCGGCAGCGACCGGCTGGGCGCCCGCTGCAGCCGACAGCGAGCCATCGTCGCTGACCAGGTACGCGCCAGCCTTCACGACTTCGGTCGTTCCTGCCGCCTGAATCGTCACGGTGCCCGCGCCGACGTCGAGCCTTACCGAGCCCTCATCGACAACCACTTTGACCTTGCCAGTGAGACCGGTCAGCGTCAGGTCACCTGCCTTGAGCGTCACGCGGGAGTCACCGCTTCCGTCCACCGACAACGTCAGCGCCCCCTCGTATTGGAACACCACCGCCGCACCGGCAGCGCTGTTGCGGAACGCGATCGTGGAGTTAGGCCCGACGTCGATCGTCAACGGTCCGCCGGTGGCCACGGTGAGGTGACCGCTGCGGAGCGTCTTGAGCGTGGCATTGGCGAGTTCCTGCCCGGGCGCCACCTCCTCCCAATGATCCTCGACAAGATGGATCACCATGCCGCGAACGCCAGCAGAAACCCAACGTACATCCGACGCCGTCGCTGCCGTTGTGACCATGGTGACGCCGAAAACGACAGCCGATGCCAACCGTGCAAGACCTGCGCGCGCGAACATTGGTTTCATCTGCAAAAAACGCAGTTCTCCTGACTTCAGTCGCCAGGCTACACCAAATCCTGGCGGTTTGGACATGTCCCGCGAGACTTCCTTTAACGGAATGTTAGTCGCGATGGAGTTGCCGCGCGTCATTCCGATCTTAACCAACCTGCGAAGCGGCCAATCAATTTCGGCCAGTAGCGACCAAAGTCCGTAGTTGCTGAGGCGGCTCATGCTTACTGCTTGCTTAACGGAGTTTGTAAGGAGTGCGCTGATGAGAAGCTTTCTTTTCATTCTGTCGGCTGCGGTCGGGCTGACGGGAGCGATCTCCACGCCGGCGCAGGCCGTCACGACCCCGGCGCAGGTTTTGAAGGCATGCCCCGACTTCGCGGCGGCGACGGCGTGCCCGCCGTCGGCCCAGCTGTTTGTGGACAGCCACCCGGCAAGCCCAAAGACCGACGATTTGATCGTCGGCATGGTCATCAAAGTCGCTACGGCCGCGCAGGACAACAAGAAGTCCACCAAGCCCGCCTGTCTCAACGCCGCCGACGGACTGCGCGTGCTGGCAACAGGGATGGCGGATCCCAATCGTGCCAAGCAGGTCCGCGACATCGCGGACTCGCTGTGCGACAGCGTCCAGACCGCGTCGATCGGCACGCCACCCTCCAATGCCAGCGCAGGTGGCGGTGGCGGTGGCGGCGGTGGCATTTTCGTTGCGGACAAGGGTGCTGATACCGCCGGCGGCGGACAGAGCAGCTCCAGTGGAAGCAGCTCGAGCGGCGGCAAGGATGGCAGCAGCACGTCTTCAGGTGGCAGCACGTCTTCAAGTAGCAGCACGTCCTCAGGTGGCAGCAGCACGTCCTCGGGCGGCAGCAGCAGTTCCTCGGGCGGCAGCAGCAGTTCCTCGGGCGGCA
>JBDZVC010000002.1:89422-89815 GCA_040255475.1 Phyllobacteriaceae bacterium
CGGGCGGCAGCAGCAGTTCCTCGGGCGGCAGCAGCAGTTCCTCGGGCGGCAGCAGCAGTTCCTCGGGCGGCAGCAGTTCCTCGGGTGGCGCCAGTTCATCGGGTGGCGCCAGTTCCTCGGGTGGAAACGACTGCGGCGGTAATTGTGGCATCGGCGGCGGCAGCAGCGGCGGCAACGGCACGGGCTCTGAGGGCAACGGTGGCGGCTCGTCCAATGGCGGTGGCTCGTCCAACGGCGGCGGTTCGTCCAACGGCGGCGGTTCGTCCAACGGCGGCGGTTCGTCCAATGGCGGCGGATCGTCCAATGGCGGCGGATCGTCCAATGGCGGCGGATCGTCCAATGGTGGCGGATCGTCCAATGGTGGCGGCTCGTCCAACGGTGGCGGCTCGTCCA
>JBDZVC010000002.1:89915-94288 GCA_040255475.1 Phyllobacteriaceae bacterium
ATGGCGGCGGCTCGTCCAACGGTGGCGGCTCGTCCAATGGCGGCGGCTCGTCCAACGGTGGCGGCTCGTCCAATGGCGGCGGCTCGTCCAATGGCGGCGGCAACAACAACAAGGGCGGTTGATACCCGCCGCCTGGTGCGTCGGGGCGTCACCGGCGACCAGCAGCCCGATCGCCAGGCGGCTCCCTTGGAGCCGACTGGTTCCAGCGCCAACTCTCCAGTAATGCCCCTGGCCTGGGGCAATAGAGAAGACCCATGACTCAGCCGACGAAGCTCCCGTCCGCTAGCGGATTGTGGACCGGTCCAATTGGGCTGGTCGCGGCGATCGGCGCGCTTGCGCTGCTGCATGGCCTCGACGTTCCGTCGCACGCCAAGACTGTGCTGCTTGTCCTCGCGATCGTGACGACTATGGCTGCAGTCGAGACCATCCTTTACGGCGCGCTGCGCAACACCGGGCAGACTGCCAGCCCCAAGCCTGCCAACTGGCCGAGGATCGGGCAAAAGCTGGTTGGTCTTTACGCCACCTTTGCGGTGCTCGGCGCGCTGTACTGGCTGCTGCCGCTCTATGCCGATGCATACTACCAGCCCTTCGTCGAGGCATGCCTTCTTGTCTTGCCGGCACTGCTGGTTTTCTCTCCGGTCTACGTCTGGTTCGTGGATGGCCGCATGGCCGAGCCGAACGACGCCTACGTCCAGGTCGCGCAGCTGATCGGCGGAACCTGGCCAAGTGACTGGAGCGCGCTCATCGCACATGCGAAGGGATGGCTGGTGAAGGCCTTCTTCCTCCCCTTGATGTTCGTGTTCCTCAACTCCGACCTGGGCGCGATCTGGACAATGACGGAACTGCCGTCGCTGACCACTCTGGAAGACGTCTATTCGCATAGCTACGACACGCTCTATCTGATCGACGTCCTTTTCGCCTGTTCGGGCTACGTGATGACGCTCCGGCTGTTTGGCACGCAGATCAAATCGACCGAGCCCACGCTGCTCGGGTGGGGAGTCTGCCTTGCCTGCTACCCGCCATTCTGGAACACCACGGCGACGTACCTCTCCTATGACCAGGACAATGTGTACTGGGGCCGTCTGTTTTTCGGCTCGCCGTTCCTCTACGGAGCGTGGGGGACGCTGATCCTGCTGTTGGTCGTCATCTACGTCTGGGCCACGATCTCTTTCGGAATGCGATTCTCTAACCTCACCAATCGCGGCATCATCACGCACGGGCCCTACCGCTGGGTGAAGCACCCAGCCTACCTCACCAAGAACATCACTTGGTGGCTGATCTCCGTTCCTTTTGTCGCCGGAACGGGCGACTGGGGGATGGCGCTTCGGTCCTCAGTGCTCCTGGCTGGCATCAACGTCGTCTATTTTCTTCGGGCCCGCACCGAAGAACGCCATCTCGCATCCGACCCAGCGTATCGCCAATACACCGACTTCATCGCCGAGCACGGACTGTGGGCCGTCATCTCACGCAGCATGTCGAGGCGCCGACAGGGCTCTGCAGCGCTGGCACCCAGCACCGGCAAGTAAGCAGTACAATATGGTTCGCCTCAGTCCGTTCGTCTGCGCTCTCCTTGTCGGCATTGGTCTGCTCATTCCATCCACGCTGCCAGCGCGGTCGGCCGACTATGCGCCGCCGCCGCCAACTCGCTCGGCATCCGACGCCCGCCAGGCCCTGCTCTCTTATGTAAACGACAAGGCTGTCCTGTTGCTGATCCGGGCCAGCTTCAACGTGTTGCCCGACTCCGAGATCGTTCCAACCCTCGAAGACGACCTGAAACGGATCTGGGCAAAGGGTCCGACCGAGAAGGACCTGATCGAGCTCGACAACGATTTGATCGCGGAATCGAGCTACTATCTCGTCTCCTTGCGCTACACCATCGAGGCTGGTGGGGCCGCCTGGCCGAAGGATCGCCCCGAGAAATCGTACGAGGCCGACAGCCTTGCGCGTCTCAAGACACTGCAGGACCAGTTGTTGGCGGATATCACGAGCGGCACGGATCCCCTCCCCGTCCTGGCGGCAGCGCAGTCGATCTGGGCCTTGACGAACGGCATGGTTGCGGTGCCTTCCGCCAGCCAGTTCGCCGCCAGGCGCGACAACTCGGTTGCCGAAGCTCTCAAGTCGGCCGCCCCCTGGGCCGATATCTAGGCACCGGGGCCATCATCCTCGATGCCAGCGGCCTGACCCGGGCTCGCGCCACCATCGCCGCGCCGCGCAGACCTCGCCAGCCACAACTGGCGCCAGCCGGCAACGGCCAAGGGGATGATCCAGACATCGAACGGGACGCGGTAGCGTATCTCGCTCTTGAAGATGTAGACGCTGAGGAAAAGCGCCGCGACCGGCATGACCCAGGTGGCAATCATGCGCGTCGATCGTATCGTATCGCCACCCAGCAGCAGCAATCCCGCAAGACCGACGACGGCCCACAGCGAGAATGTCATCTCGTACAGCCGCAGGTAGCCGTCGAACGGTATCGATCCGCGCGGCCACAGCCAGTTTCCCACGAACAGGAACGGGATGCCCTCGACGGATCGGACCAGCACCCATGGATCGGCGATGATGCATGCCAGCCCCGCCGCCATGAAGTATCCGGAATCGGTGAACGGATGATCCCAGACCTTGTGCTCCGTGCGGTCGAGCTGGACATAGAGCGGCGACAGCCAGCGTGCGCCGGTCGAGTCTTCGTTGTCCTTCGACGGGCACTTTCCCTCGACCAGGTTGAGGCCCGAGGTCGACGGCGTCATCTGGAAGCTTCCGGTCGTCGCCAGGGCAAGGGTCCCGTGTGCAAGCAGCCCCGCCAGCACGACGACCGATACTGCCGCGACCGCGCGCCGCGCTGCGCTCCCATCGCGAATGAGCAGGACGCAAGCCAGCAAGATCACGAGCAGCAGGTGCGTCCCCTTCAGCAGCAGGCCGAGCACGAAGCACGCGCCCCAGGCGAGGCCGTCCCGTATGCGCAGAGTCGTGCTGAGCTGCCAGGTAAGGAGGCTCAGCACCGCGAGGCAAAGACCGAAAAGGGTCTCCGGCATGGCAAAGCCGGAGAGCACGATCCAGGGTAGATGCAACGCCGCGATCCCAAGGCTGACGAGGCCTGTCGTGCGGCCAAAACTTTGCGCCGCGGCGTATCCAACGAGGCCAACAGTGGCGGTCGAGGCAAGAACGTTGATCCATCCCAGGACCGAAAGCCAGCCATCGGTGGTCCGCATCAGGCCCGCCATCAGCAGGGGAAAACCGACCGACTGGAAGAAATCCTCGGGCGCCCACCGTCCTGCCGCGATATCGGTCGCGATCCGGACGTAGTTGGCCATGTCCGAATAGATCGATCCGTCAAGCGGATGCACGACAATTGCGAATGCAATTCTGAGCGCGGCGCCGAGCAGCACAAGCACCAGCACAGCAATCGCGTATCGCAAGCTCTCCCCCAGGCGACAGCTTCCGCGTCCGGCATCGAGGGTGCACGGCGGGGCACAAAAGTCAAATGCCGGCTGGGTGAGCCGGCGTTCGAACCATCAATCCCGTGCGCCTTGCATCAGCTCCAGTTCATCGGGTTGGCGCCCGCCTCGGAGATGATGCGATAGCCGGTCTGGCTCAGGGGCCGGACCGAAGCGTTGAGGTTGTCGAGGACGTAGTCGCCATTGCTGGTCTTGACCACCAGGATCGCATGGCCCTCGCCGCTGCGTGTCTTGACGTAGGCGATCCGAAGCGAGCTGGCCGGGATGCCGGCATTGATCAGCGCACGGCGCTTGGTCAGGGCATAGTCCTCGCAGTCGCCGGAGCTGACGTTGACCGACCACACATCGGCGCCGGAATCGTTCCGCGGACGGATGACGCTGTTCACGTGCGAGTTCACCCGGGTCAGCTTGTTCATGACGTCCGGCGACACCACGACGGACGCCGAGCCGCCGCCCTTGCACTCGGAGGGAGTCTGCAGGCACAAGAGCTGGTAGCCGAGCGGCGCGTCGTTGCGCGCCATCGCCGGAACAGTTGCCGAAGCAAGGCCGGCAATCGCCATCAAAGCCGCAAATGTGTAGTTCGTAGACGCCTTCATTCTCGTCCCCTGCGTTGACGCATCACGCCTTCTTGCGCGTGAAAATAGGATGGACGCCGCAAATTAGGGGTCATTTTCGAAATCGCATAAAATTCGATGCAAATTCGATCCTGCTGAACGTAGACCGTCAGCGCGTCGTCGACGGCAATGGCAAGCGCCATGGCGGCATTCCCGCATAAACGCCCGCCGGCGCAAACCCTTATGGTTGATAGTGCTCCCAATCGTTCGCTGCTATCGTGACGGCACGTCAGTTCATTCACCCTTGGCGTCGCCGTGCCGCAAAATCCGGGTCTGCTTCGCGACTTCTACGAGATGCTGTTCTCGAGCC
>JBDZVC010000364.1:0-4411 GCA_040255475.1 Phyllobacteriaceae bacterium
GATGATCGGCACGCTGATCACCGCGCTCGGCACGTCGATCGGCAAGGACGAGTTCGACGCCGACAAGTTGCGCTACCACAAGATCATCATCATGACGGACGCCGATGTCGACGGTGCCCATATCCGTACCCTGCTTCTGACCTTCTTCTTCCGCCAGATGCCGGAACTGATCGAGCGCGGGCACCTCTATATCGCCCAGCCGCCGCTTTATAAGGTCACGCGCGGCAAGAGCGCGCAATACATCAAGGACGAGCAGGCCTTCGAGGATTACCTGATCGGCACAGGCCTTGAGGAAGCCGGGCTGGAACTCGCCTCGGGCGAAGTGCGCGCCGGGCAGGATCTTCGCGCCGTGGTCGATGACGCGCTTGCGGTGCGTTCGCTCATGAACGGCCTGCATTCGCGCTACAACCGCACGGTCGTGGAGCAGGCGGCGATCGTCGGCGGGCTGAACGCGGAGACGCTTTCCGACCCGGGCCCCGCCGAAGCCTTGGCGAAGCGCGTTGCGGAAAGGCTCGACATGATCGCCGACGAGACGGAGCGCGGCTGGCACGGTCGGGTCAATCCGTCCAACGAGGGCGCGGGCGGCTATGTATTTGAGCGCACCGTGCGCGGCGTGAAGGAGATTGCCATTCTCGACGCGGCGCTGATCGGCTCGGCCGACGCGCGCGCGCTCGACCGCTACGCGCCGCGCCTCAAGGAGATCTACGACAGGCCCGCCGTTCTGCGGCGCCGGGAGAGTGCGGAGACGATCACCGGTCCGATGAAACTTCTGGAGGCTGTCTTCGCTACCGGCCGCAAGGGCCTCACCATGCAGCGCTACAAGGGCCTTGGCGAGATGAACGCCGAACAGCTCTGGGAGACGACCCTCGATCCGGCCGCGCGCTCGCTGCTGCAGGTCAAGGTCAACGACGCGGTGAACGCGGATTCGCTGTTCTCGAGGCTGATGGGCGACGATGTCGAACCGCGCCGCGAGTTCATCCAGGACAATGCGTTGTCCGTCGCCAATCTGGATATCTGAGGAACCGCCCGGGAAATCCGCGAGGCCGGCTACGAACGGGGTTCGCTTGCGCTTCGGTGCTCGACGGGCACCGTTTTCGCTTCAGCCTGACTGTCCGGCTTCGACCATCCCGATCAGTGCCTTGACGGCCATCGGATAGCCGCGCGGCCCCAGTCCCGCGAGCACGGCGGTCGCGACGGTGGACACCAGCGAGCGATGATAGATCTCCTCGCGGCGGTGGATGTTGGAGATATGGAACTCGACGATCGGGCCGGGGAACATCTTCAGCGCGTCGAGCAGCGGGATCGAGCGGAAGCTCAGGCCCGCCGGATTGATCAGGATGCCGGCGCCCTCGTCGATCGCCTCGTGCACCCACTCAACAAGCTGGTGCTCGGCGTTCGATTGATGGAAGCGGAGCGGCCGCCCGCCGGCCGCCTCCCGGCACATCGCCTCGATCTCCGCCAGCGTGGTCTTTCCGTATATTTCCGGCTCGCGCGTGCCGAGACGGTTCAGGTTCGGTCCGTTGAGGACAAAGATGGACTTCGTCATTTCGCGGTTCCGGTTGCCATTCGCTCTTATCCGCCCTGATAGCCCATGAGCCGCGGAAGCCACAGTACCAGTTCCGGAAAGTAGGTGATCAGCGCCAGGCAGAGGATCATGGCCCACAGGAAAGGGAGGACGTCGATGACGATTGCCTTGAGGGGTTCGCCGGAAATCCGCGCCATCACGAAAAGAAGCAGCCCATAGGGCGGCGTGACGAGGCCGAGCATGATGTTGACCACGACCACCACGCCAAAATGCACCAGATCGATGCCGAGGGCGTGTGCAGTGGGGATCAGGACCGGTATGAAAATCAAGAGGATCGTTGTGCCCTCCAGCACGCAGCCAAGCAGCAGCAGCAGGATGTTCACAATGACGAGGAAGCCGAGTGGCGACAGATGCCATCCCGCCATCAGCGCCGTGATGGAATTCGGTATGTTTTCGACGGTCACGACATAGTTGAACACCAAGGCTCCGGCGATCAGCATGCCGATCGAGGCCGACGTGCGCGCGCTGCCGAGGATCGCGTTATAGAACTCGCGCAAACTGACGCTGCGATAGAGCGCGGACGAGATAAGGAGCGCATAGGCGGCGGCGACGGCGGCCGCTTCGGTCGGCGTGGTGATGCCGCCATAAATGCAGCCGAGCAGCACCACCGGCATCATCAAGGAAGGGAAGGCGCGCCATGTGACAGCCGGCAGTTCGCGCGCGGGCGTCGGTGGCTCCACCGGAAAGTTCCGGCGCCGTGCCGTGAACCATACGATGCCGGCCTGGGAAAGCGCCATCATGAGGCCAGGGACGACGCCGCCTAGAAAAAGATAGCCGATCGAGGCATCGGAAACGAGCGCATAGACGACCATCGGAATCGACGGCGGAATGATCGGTCCGAGCACCGAGGCGGCGGCGGTGACAGCGGCGGCAAAGCTACCGGTATATTTGCCGTCCCTGGTCATCATCGACTGCATGACCTTGCCTATGCCGGCGGCGTCGGCGATGGCGGAGCCGGACATTCCGGCGAAGATGACCCCCTGGAAGATAGTCACGAAAGCAAGACCGCCCCGGAAACGCCCGACGAAAGCGTTGCAGAACCGCATCAGCCGTTCCGTCATGGAGCCGATGCTCATCAGTTCGGCGGCGAGGATGAAGAGCGGGACGGCTAGGATGACGTAATTCGAGTACATGCCGTTAAGGAGTTGCTCGGCTGCGGTTCCCATGTCGAGACCGGCGAGCCACAGATACAGGATCGAGGCCGCGATCATGCTGTGGCCGATTGGCAGGCCAAGCATCGCCATCGCCACGATCGCGTAGATCGTGACCGAGAAAGGGCTGGTGACGTTCATACGCCGGTTTCCGGATTCGGGTTCGGCTCGAGCTCTTTCGGTGCGCCGCCGAATACGGCGCGCCAGAGGAGAAAGAGGTAACGGGCGACGATAGCCACAGCGAAAGCGATGTAGATCGAGTACACCCAGTCGAAGGGGATGTTCATGTAGGCGGTCTTCTCGACCTTCATGAAGGTGACGTAGCTCACGATGGCTGGCAGCGACGCGATGTAAAGCACGAGGAGCATGGCGGCCGAGAGCAGGAACATGGCCTTGCGCAGGCGCGGTCCCGCCGCGGCATAGAAAAGATCGAAGCGGATTTCCTCGTTTTCCTTGGTGACGAAAGCCGCGCCGAACAGCACCATCCATATCCAGAGGATCGCACTCAGCTCATTGGTCCATCCAACCGGGAAATTGAAGAGATAGCGGGAGGCGATCTGGAACAGAAAGGCGGCGAACATGACACCGATCATCGCGGCCAGAACGTTTTCCGCCCTGCGGTGAAGCCAGGTGCCCAGCCTTTGGACGCGCGAGTTTGCCACACAAAACCCTTTTGCCGAAACGGTTGCGGTTCGGCCGGGGCGAAGAGTAAATGGCGCCCCGGCCGGTTCGGAGAAAAGCTCTAGAGCGCGTTGATCTTGTCGAGCATGCCCTCGGGCCATGACTTGGCGAGATCGGAAGCGAGGTACATCTTCTGCGCATATGCACGGAAAGCGTCCACGTCCGGCTTGTAGATCTTCAGGCCCTTTGCCTCGAAGGAGGAGGCCAGTTCCTTCTCGCGCGCCAGATGCTTTTCGGTGCTGAAGTCGATGGCGTCGTCGGCTGCCTTCTGGAATTTCTTCTGCAGTTCGGGCGACATGGCATTCCAGGTCTTGCTGGAAACGGTCAGGAGGTCGAAACCCACCAGGTGCGAGGTCAGCACGATCTGCGACATGACCTCGTAGAACTTCATGTTCTGGACGTTGGGAAGCGGGTTGTCCTGGCCGTCGATCGCACCCGTCTGTAGTCCCGTATAGACCTCCGCATAGTCCATGGCGACTGGATTGGCGCCCAGCGACTTGCCGAGAAACTGCCAGGCCTCGCCGCCGGGCATACGGAGCTTGATGCCGGCCATGTCGGCGGGCTTCTCGATCTTCTTGTCCGGCTTCAGGCCGACCTGGCGGACGCCGAAATAGGTCGGGCCGAGCACGCGCACATGAAGCTGTTCTTCAGTCCGCTTCTTCAGGTCCTCTCCCATTTCGCTGGCGAAGAACTTCTTCAGATGATCCGTGTCCCTGAAGACATAGGCGGCGGTGACGATCGACCATTCAGGCATCTGCTTGGAGAAGTCCTGAGGGGCGATATTGCTCATCTCCAGATTGCCGCGCTGCAGCGCGACGAGTTCGGTTCCCTGCTTGAACAGCGTCCCGCCGTAATAGCCCTGATAGTCGAAGTCGTCCTTTATCGAGTCGGCGAATTTCTTCATCATCTCGGCGCGGATGTCCTGGTCGGAGAACACGGCCGAGAAGCGCAGTTTCGGCTTGTCCGCCGCGAGCGCCGGAAGCGCGGTCGAAGC
>JBDZVC010000042.1:0-24512 GCA_040255475.1 Phyllobacteriaceae bacterium
GCGCCGCCTGGAAAAGCTCCGGCACGGTGATCGCGGCGGCAAGCGAGGTGTCCTTTACCAGCGAGATGAAGGTGTTGGAAAGCGGCGGCACTGCGACCCGCGCCGCCTGCGGCAGGATGGTCCGCTGCATGGCTTGCCGCCATGTCATGCCGATCGAATAGGCCGCCTCCCATTGGCCGCGCGGCACCGACGCTATCACCGCACGGATGATCTCGGACGTATAGGCGCCGACATTCAGCGTGAAGCCAATCAGCGCCGCTGGGAAGGCGTCGAGCACGATGCCGACCGAGGGAAGGCCGTAGAAGATGAGGAAAAGCTGCACCAGAAGCGGCGTGCCGCGGATGATCCAGACATAGAAGCGCACGACCGGCACCAGCGGCCGCGGTCCGAACAGCCGGATCAGCGCCACGACGAGCCCGAGGACCAGACCCAGCGCGAAGGAAAGCAGCGTCAGCGGGGCCGTGAATTTGATCGCCGCCCATAACAGGGGGGCGAGCGATTCGATCATCAACTGGAGCCAATGGGGCAGCATATGCGCTCCTCAGGGAAAGACACGGCAACAGGAAAAAACCGCACGGGCGACCTTGCGGCCGTTCCGTGCGGTGGTCAATGCGAGGGCCGTCTGGCGGCTTGTGTCTTTACTCGGAGACGTCCTGCCCGAAATATTTGTCAGCGATCTTCTGGTAGGTGCCGTCTGCCTTGATATCGGCGAGGGCCTTGTTGATGGCGGCCTGGAGCTTCGGCTCGCCCTTGGCGATGATGACGCCGGAATGGTCGGCATTGGCCTCCTGCGCGACGATCTTCACATTGGCGTCCGGCTTGTGCTTCTTGAAGTCGAGGAAGGACAGGCTGTCGTTGATGGTGGCGTCGGCGCGGCCGTTGAGCACGAGCTGAATCGACTGGTCGAAGCCGTCGGTGCCGACGAGTTCGGCGCCGCTCTGTTCCGCCAGCTTGCCGAAATTGGAGGTCAGCGTCTGGGCCGACTTCTTGCCTTTGAGATCTGCGAAACCATGGATTTCCGTATTGTCGCTGCGAACGATCAGTACCGCTTTCGACGCGATATAGGGGTCTGAGAAGTCGTATTTCTTCTTGCGCGCCTCCGTGATGCCGACCTGGTTGATGACGGCGTCGTAGCGGTCGCCGTCGAGGCCGGCGATCAGCCCGTCCCACTTACCTTCGAGGAACTGGGCTTTCACGCCGAGTTTCTCGGCTATCGCCTTGCCGATCTCGACATCGAAGCCGACCAGCTTGTTGGAGGAATCGTGATAGGTGAAGGGCGCGTAAGTGCCTTCCGTGCCGATGCGGAAGACGCCCGCTTCCTTGATCTTGTCGAGCGAAGCCGCCTGTACGGGCAGTGCCGCCAGGAGGCCGAGTGCGCCGGCGGCGACGAGGGAGGTAAACCATTTCATGGCTGTGTTCCTGAAAAGCTGGGTTGATCGGCGGCGGAAGATGTCAGAAGTGTAAGGGAAGCCGTAGCAAAATCATTCCGAAAAATCCGCATCGGAGAGAATATGCTTGCGGCCGCAGGTTTCTTCTCGAACCGTTCGCGCCGCCTTGCCCTGATTATAGCCTGTCCCTCAGCGCATACCAGTTGAGCGCGAGGAAAAGCAGCGGCTGACGCAGGAGCCGACCGCCGGGGAAGGGTGGTATCTGCAGCTCTTCCAAAAGCTTCAGCCGGTCACGGTTGCCGGCCACCGTTTCGGCATAGAGCTTGCCGGTGAAGTTGGACAGCATGACGCCATGCCCGGAATAGCCGCCTGCCGAGATGACATTCGGCATCACTTCCCGCACGAAGGGCTTGCGCGGCATGGTGATGCCGACATAGCCGCCCCATGCATGTGTGATCTCGACCTCCTTGAGTGCAGGATAGACCTCGGCGATCTGTCGGCGGATGGCATTCCTGATGCCGGCGGGCTCCGTCGTCGAGTAGATTTCGCGGCCGCCGAACAGCAGCCTTCCATCCCTCGACCGGCGGAAATAACGCACCACGAAACGTGAATCGTCGACTGCCTCGAAGCCGGGCAGGATGGGGCTGCCTTCGCCGAGCGGCACGGTCGCGCCGATGAATGAGCCGATCGGCATGACATGCCCCGCGCTGACGGGCTCCAGATCGCCGCCATAGGCGTTGACGGCGATCAGCGCCTTGTCGGCGGTGATCGTACCCCGGTCCGTAGTGACCTTTACCTTGCCGCCGGCCGACGTGATGCCGGTGGCGCGTGTGTTCTCGAAAAGATGCGCGCCAGCTTCCGCCGCCACGCGTGCTGTACCGATGGCAAGCTTCATCGGATGGATATGGCCGGTGCCTGTATCGCGAACGCCGCCGAAATAGATGGAGGAGCCAAGCCGCTCTGTCGTCTCGCGCGCGTCCATGAAATTTATATGCTCGTAGCCGAAGCGTTCGCGCATGATCGCCGCGTGCGCCTCGTAGCTCTTCACGTATCTCTTCTTGTGCGCAACCGACATCTGGCCGGGCAGATAGTCGATCTCGATATGGTTCGCTGCCGCGAAATCGAGGAGATGCGCCTTGGCCTCCTCGGCGAGATCGAACAGCGCCTTGGCGCGGGTGAAGCCGAGCTCGGCTTCCAGTTCCTCCGCCCACGCCCGCTGGCCGGTGCCGAGCTGTCCGCCATTGCGGCCGGACGCCCCGTCGCCAAAACGATGCGCCTCGACAAGTGTCACATCGGCCCCCGCCTTTGCCAGATGCGCTGCCGCCGAAAGGCCGGTGAAGCCACCTCCGACGATAGCGACATCGGCGCGGCGACTACTGTCCAGTGGGGGATAGGTTGGCCGGTTTTCTACTGAATCTTCATACCACGAGTGGCCTGGCGAAACGGGCGACTGATAGGCCATGATCTAGTCACACGGTTCGAAGCGTCGGCCCAAAGGCATCGGGTTCCACTCACACATTCAACAGCAGATATTCCCGCTCCCACGGGCTGATGACCTCCATGAAGGTCTCGAACTCGGTGCGCTTGATCGCTGCATAGGTGGAGGTGAAAGGCTGGCCGAGAAGTTCCGTCAGCGCCTCGTCCTGCTCGAACAGTTCCACCGCTTCAAGAAGGCCGCGTGGCAGCTCGATCTCGTCTTCATTGGCCGCGATACCGACGGGCTGATCGGGCATTTCCCTTTTCTGCATGCCTATCAGCCCGCAGGCGAGCGAAGCGGCAAGCGCCAGATAGGGATTGGCGTCGGAAGAGGGGATACGGTTTTCGATACGACGCCCGGCCGGCTCCGAGCGCGGCACGCGGAAGGCGGTGGTGCGATTGTCGTAGCCCCATTTCGTGTTGACCGGGGCCGAAGCGCCCTGTGTCAGGCGTCGGTAGGAATTCACGTACGGCGCAAACATGACGAGTGCGCTCGGTACGTGGTGCTGCATGCCGCCGATGAAGTGGCGGAACGCGTCGGATTCATCGCCGTTCTCCGTCGTGAAGATGTTGTTGCCGCTCCTGATCTGGAGGACGGACTGATGGATGTGCATCGCGGAGCCCGGCTGCCCCTGGATGGGTTTGGCCATGAAGGTGGCGTAGGTGTCGTGCTTCAGCGCCGCCTCGCGGATGGTACGCTTGAACATGAAGACCTGGTCGGCGAGCGCGACCGGGTCGCCGTGGCGAAGGTTGATCTCGAGCTGACCCGCGCCCTCCTCGTGGATCAACGTGTCGATCTCAAGTCCCTGGCCCTCGCAGAAATGGTAGATGTCATCGATCAGCTCGTCGAATTCGTTGACGCCCGCGATCGAATATCCCTGGCCGCCGCCGATAGGGCGACCGGAACGGCCGACCGGAGGGACGAGCGGGTAATCGGGGTCGGGGTTCTTGCGCACCAGATAGAATTCTATCTCCGGCGCTACGACCGGGCGGTAGCCCAGCGCCTCATACGCGGCGACCACCTTCTTCAGCACGTTGCGCGGTGCGAATTCGACGCTGCGTCCGTCCTGATGCACGAGGTCGCAAATCACTTGCGCGGTCGGATCGTCCTCCCACGGCACCACACACAGCGTCGAGAGGTCCGGCACCAGCTTCAGATCGCCGTCGTCCTCCGGGTAGGCGAAGCCATTGCCGTCTTCCGGATACCTTCCGGAGATTGTCGCCATGAAGACGGCCGAAGGCAGCGCGAGCGATGTGTTGGAGGTGAATTTCTTTGTCGGCATCATCTTGCCGCGTGCGACACCGGCCTGGTCGGGCGTGATGCATTCGATATCCTCGATGCCACGCCATTCGAGCCACCCGCGCGCTTCCTTCCAGTTGCGGACCCCACGTTCGTTCTTCACGAAAGTCGGCGTGCGCACCCGAGCGCTGCGGCCGGCAGGCCGGACACCCTTCTTTTCAGAAACCATTTATCACCAGCTGCTTGCCCTGATGAAGTATAGCCGGCGCCGGAGCGGGAAGGGAAGGGCCGGGAACGGGAGTACACTATCCGCGTGCGTCTTCCACAAGCTGCTCGATCTTCGGCTGCAAGGCATCCGGTGTGATCGGCTTGGCGATAATGACATCGGCAATATTCGTGAAAGGCGAATCCGCCGGCAGGTTTTTGGTCGAAAGCACGATCAACATCGGCAGTCTGCTTCCGGAGGCGCGTCGATGATCGATGATAGCAGGCGCGATTGGATGGAGTTCCTCATGATTGGGGCCGCAGTCCAGAATGACGAGGCCAGGCTGCTGCGAGAATAGCGCCTGCCTGGTACCCTGCGCCGTCTCGCAAACGACTTTCAGCCCCGCCTGCTCCGCGATCCGCGATACGACGATGCGATTGATCGGTGAAGGGCAGACGATCAGGGCGAGGGACAGGTTCGCCGCCTGAGCATTGGGCTGCCGAACGATGTCCGCGTGCACTCCAAAGTGACGCCGCCGCTCAAAAATCATTTCCGGCATCGCGCCCACCGCCATTGATTCAATGTATGGTTGAGGACGGTAGTGATGCACCATTAAGATTGGGTTGATCGCCAAGGACGAGTTTTAGAGATCGAAAATTCTTTCAACAGAATTTTTAAAAAGCTGCGTAACTGCTCCATGGTTGCGCAGCCTTGCAAATATTCGCCGCCGTGGCTCGGGAGTACGTCTGTCTGCCCTTCAGTTCCTTCATGCCGCGCTCTGCGTGACCACAACGGGGATAAGCAGGTCGCCCCAGTTTCCATTGCCGCCATGGTGGCGGGCTGAGCGGACGAGCTCGACCGAAACGCCGGCCTCGACAGCCTTCATCACCGACTGATTGAGCCGATGAAGGTCGTTGGCCAGCATGCGGATGGCCGCCTGCTGATCGGTGTTCATGGCGGACGATTGCTCTTCCGCGCGTTCCTTGACTTTGGCGATAGATCCCATCGAGGTTCTCCTTCCTGTCTGTCCGGCGTTGTCGGTGATGAAGAGGCGGCTTCGAGAGCCGCCTCCCTGGTGGCTATTCGGCGGCGGGCCTGAATTCCGCCTTCTCCTCCGGTCGGAACTGGTCGTGCTCGGTAGAGCCGTGCATCGCCGTGGTGGACGACTTGCCGCCGGTGATCGCCATCGAGACGGCGTCGAAATAGCCGGTTCCGACCTCGCGCTGATGCTTGGTGGCGGTATAGCCGTTCGCTTCCGAGGCGAACTCCGCCTCCTGCAACTCCGAATAGGCCGCCATCTGCCGGTCCTTGTAGCCGCGCGCCAGTTCGAACATACCGTGGTTGAGCTGGTGGAACCCGGCCAGCGTGATGAACTGGAACTTGTAGCCCATGGCGCCGAGTTCGCTCTGGAACTTGGCTATCGTCGCCTCGTCGAGGTTCTTTTTCCAGTTGAACGATGGCGAGCAATTATAGGCCAGAAGCTGGTCCGGGTGGTGCCGGCGCACGCCTTCGGCGAATTTCCTCGCCTGCTCGAGATCCGGCTTGGAGGTCTCGCACCAGATCAGGTCCGCGTATGGCGCATAGGCGATCGCGCGGGCGATACAGGGTTCCAGCCCGTTGCGGACATGGAAGAACCCTTCCGGCGTGCGGCCGGCGTCGTAGTCGACGAAGGGCCGGTCGCGCTCGTCGATATCCGAGGTGAGCAGCTTCGCCGCTTCCGCGTCGGTGCGCGCGACGACCAGCGTCGGCGTGCCCATCACATCGGCCGCGAGGCGGGCGGCCGTCAGGTTGCGGATATGGGCCGCGGTTGGGATCAGCACCTTGCCGCCGAGATGGCCGCACTTCTTTTCCGACGCAAGCTGGTCTTCATAGTGGACGCCGGCCGCGCCCGCCTCGATGAAGGCTTTCATGATCTCGAAGGCGTTGAGTGGCCCGCCAAAGCCGGCTTCCGCATCCGCAACGATCGGCGCGAACCACGTCTCGACGGACAAGCCCTTGCCCTCCGAGACCTCGATTTGATCGGCGCGCTGCAAGGTGCGGTTGATGCGGCGGACGAGTTCCGGGGCGGCGTTGGCCGGATAGAGCGACTGGTCCGGATACATCGCCGAAGCGGTGTTGGCGTCGGCGGCGACCTGCCAGCCCGACAGATAGATCGCCTTCAGCCCAGCGCGCACCTGCTGCATGGCCTGGTTGCCGGTGACGGCGCCGAGCGCGTTGACGAAATCGTCCTGATGGACGAGTTGCCACAACCGGTTGGCACCTTCTTCGGCAAGCGTATGGCGGATGCGGACCGAGCCGCGCAGGCGCTCGACGTCTTGCGGCGAATAGGACCGCTCGACGTGATCGAAGCGGCCTTCGGGCGCGGACGGAACAAGGTTGTAAAAATCAGTCATGGTTTCTCCTGTCTTCTCACTCGCGTCCATTCGGAATGGGCATGGTCTCGGGAGGAATGAGATATTCCTGTGACTTGATTTACATTGCGCTGCAAAACAGTCGAGAAAATTGGCGTAGGCGCACGGAAAAATCGAGAAACGCTGTATGGATTTTTACGCGGCTAAGATGTAATGATGTAAAGAATGTAAATGTGTTGGTCAGGGCGGCAGCCGGCCGTTTTGTAACAATCTTGTCAAAAAAGGCTGAAATGGCCGACCAGAAAATCTTCGCGGGCCCACGTATCCGCCGCATTCGCAATTCGCTCGGTCTGACGCAGACCGCGATGGCAGACGGGCTGGGTATCTCGCCGTCCTATCTCAATCTCATCGAGCGCAACCAGCGTCCGCTGACGGTGCAGCTGATCCTGAAGCTTGCCTCCGCTTATCATGTGGAACCGGAGGATCTGCAGACCGGGGCGGGCGCGTCGATCGCGGCGCTGAAGGAGGTCTTCGCCGACCCGCTGCTGGCCGGCGAGCTGCCTGGTGACCAGGAACTCGTAGAAGTGGTCGAGGCCGCGCCGAACGCAGCCGCCGGCATCGTCAAGTTGTTCCGCGCCTATCGCGAACAGGCGGTGCGTCTTTCCGGTCTCTCCGAGCTTCTCGCGCGCGAGGGCAAGGCGACGGCGCTCTCGGCGGCACGGCTGCCGATAGACGAGGTGAGGGAGGTGCTCGAAAGGCGGCCCAATCATTTTCCGGCGATCGAGGAGGAGGCCGAGGCTTTCACTGCATTGCTCGATCCGGGGGACGATTTGGCGGGCGCATTGAAGACATGGCTAAGGCGCGAGCACGGCATTGCAGTGAGGGTGCTGCCGGTCGCCACCATGCCGAATTGGCGCCGCCGCTATGACCGCCACACGCAACGCCTCTTCGTCTCCGAACGGCTCTCCGTCTTCGACCAGTTACGCGAGATTGCCATGGAAGCCTGCCTGATCCGCATGAACGTCGCGCTGGCGGCGGAAATCGAGGCGCTGAAGCTTTCCTCCGACGAGGCGCGGCGGCTTGCCCGGTTCGAGCTTGGTCGCTATGCAGCGCATGCGCTGATGATGCCTTACCGGCCGTTCCTCTCCGCCGCGCAGCGCGCCCGCTACGATATCGACGTGCTGCGTTCGCGCTTCGGCGTTTCCTTCGAGCAGGCGGCGAACCGGCTGACCATGCTGCGGCGCCAGGGCACGGCGGGCGTGCCGTTCTTCATGCTGGAGATCGACCATGCCGGGAACCGCTTCCGGCGTGCGGGCGCCGAGGGCTTTCCGCAAAGCAGATTCGGCGGCGAATGCCCGAAACTGCCGGTCCATGCCGCCTTTGCCCAGCCTGGCCAGATCCTGGTCGAGGCGGTGGAGATGCCGGACGGCGCCGAATTCCTTTGCGTTGCACGCACCCTGGAGGGGCCGCAGGGTTCGTTCACGGAAAGGCCGCGCCGTACCGCGCTTCTGCTCGGCTGCGACATCGGCTTTCGCGACGATACCGTCTACGGCGCGGCGCTGCCGGGTGGTGCGGGAAAGGGCAAGGGAGATGGTGTTGCAGCGACGCCCGTTGGTCCGGCCTGTCGCCTCTGCGAGCGCGTCGGCTGCCTCGCCCGTGCCGAGCCGCCGGTTACCCGACCGCTCGGGCTCGATGAGATGGTGACGGGGCTTTCGGCATTCGATTTCCAGTGAGGCCTTGATTTCATCGAAGTTGTCTTTCGATCTTTCTCCGATTAACTGCCTCCCCATCCCGCAGTTCTTCCGGAGCTTCCCTTGAAAATCTTCGCCTACAAGCCGGGTCATGATGGCCATGTAGCTCTTCTGGAAGATGAGGTGCTGGCGTGGTCGATCGAGGCGGAGAAGGATTCCGGTCCGCGCTATGCGCCGATCACGCCGGAATTGATGCTGCACGGCCTGTCGCTTGCGCGAGACGTGCCGGACGTCGTCGCCGTCTCCGGCTGGTTGAAATCCTTCCGTCCAATGGCCGATCCGATCGGTGCCGGTTATTTCGGGGTCGGGCCGAAGAGTGTCACGGAGCGTCCCTGGTGTTTTCAGGGCCGCGATGTGCGCTGGTTTTCCTCTTCACACGAGCGGTCGCATATCATTGGCAGCTACGCCATGTCGCCCTTTGCGCAAGGCGAGCCCTGCTACGCGCTGGTCTGGGAAGGCGTGATCGGTTCCTTCTATCGCATCGACGAAAAGCTCACCGTGACGAAGCTCGGGACGCCGATGAGCGGGCCAGGCCATAAATACGGCTTCCTTTATGGCCTCGCCGATCCGGGCTATCCTGTGGACGCGCGGAAATCGCGCCGGGAAGATGCCGGCAAACTGATGGCGCTTGCGGGCTTTGGCTGCGAAAGTGTCGGCACGCCGGAACAACGCCGCCTGATCGAGCGCATATTCGCGCATGACGCCGTGGCGGCGCCGCTCCGCAAGGCCGATTTTGCTGACGATCCCTTCTTCGACATCGGGCTGGCGACACCGGAATTCCAGAATCTCGCTCGACGCTTCCAGAACGAGGTTTTCGCCCGCTTCGAAGATTTCGCCAAACGCGAAATGAAGGACGGCCTGCCTCTTCTCATCTCAGGCGGCTGTGGATTGAACTGCGACTGGAACAGCCAGTGGCGTAATTCCGGCCTCTTCGCCGACACGTTCGTGCAGCCTTGCGCCAACGATTCCGGCTCGGCGATCGGCACCGCGGCCGATGCGCAGTTCCACCTGACCGGCAATGTCAAGATCGAATGGACGGTCTATGCGGGCGAGAATTTCGTCCACGACGAGGCCGACCTTTCAGGTTTCGAGGCACGGCCCTTCTCGGATACGGAGATCGCCGACCGGCTCGCAGCCGGAGCCGTCTTAGCGTGGGTAGAGGGTCGTTACGAGATCGGGCCGCGCGCGCTTGGTAATCGCTCGCTGATCGCCGCCCCTTTCACGGCGGAAACCCATACTCGCCTGAACACGATCAAGAAGCGTGAGGGTTTCCGCCCCATCGCGCCCATCGTCATGGAGGAGGAGTTTGGCCGGCTCTTCGAGAATCACGGTCCGAGCCCGCATATGCTCTATTTCCAGCGCGTTCTGGACGCCGAACTGAAGGCTGTCACCCATGTCGACGGTTCGGCGCGCGCGCAGACTGTTTCGGTCACCGACAATCCGCGCATGCATGCCCTGCTTTCGGCGTTTCGTGACAGGACCGGCTTCGGCGTGCTTTGCAACACCTCGCTCAATTTCAACGGCAAGGGTTTTATCAACCGCCTCTCCGATCTCGCCCGTTACGCGCGCGAAACGGGTCTCGACGGCTTCGTCGTGGGCGAGACGTTCTATCGCAAGGCCTGATGTTCGAGGCACATTGGCCTAATGGAATGGCATAATCGTCACCGCGCGAGGCGCAGGATGACGTTCTCCGCCGTTCCGGCAGCGCGCTCATAGCCATGCCCGGCAAGTTCGCAGAGGCAGTCCCGCTCCCAGCGATTGCGCAGCACCGTCTCGATCATGACGGTGTGTGGCCAGGACTCCCTTGGCGCGTGATCGAAATAGGGGAGCAGCGCGCGGTCCTCGTAGCCTTCGACATCGACCTTGATGGCATCGATTTGACGGACTTCCTCTTCCGAGAGGATATCGGCAAGCGGCCTGACCGCAACCGCCACGTCGGCACCGTTGCCAATCCCTCCATCGGCCAGCAGCGATGCCCCGCCGACATTGCCGCCGCCGTCGAAACGCAACATCGCCGTTCCGGCATGCGATCCCGCGGCGACGTTCAGGCAGCGCACATTCTCCATCCCGTTCGCCGCGCGGTTGAATTCGAGCTTGGCGAATGTGCGTGGGTGCGGCTCCAACGCGATCACCAGCCCGGTGGGTCCAACACGCCGGGCCGCCCATAGCGCATAGGTTCCGACATTCGCGCCGATATCGATGAAGACCGCCCCATTCCCGAGAAAAGACCCGAGTAATTCGTGCTCCGGCGCTTCCGGCAGTATCCCGCGCCCGACAATGACGCGGTCGCAGCGGTTTTCGGCGGGATAGGCGCGGAACCGAAGGCCTTCGACGGTGATGTCGAACGGGCCGCGTTGCCCGGCGGGAATGCGCTTGCGGTTGGCCTTGCGGATATCGCCGGGCAGGCCGCTATCCGTCGCCATCCGCCACGCCTCCCGGGCTGCCTCGCTGGGCTCCCGCGCACCGAAAACGCTCCTGGCGTCGATGTCGGGAAGAGCTCTTTCGATGGTCATCGGGAAGGTGGTCAAAGCGCGCTCGCCGCCGCTTTACCCGGGTTCGGCAGGGCCTTGCGTTTCGCATCCTCTTCGTCCAGCACCGCCCTGACCGAACCGGCTATCGCCTCGCGTTCCTCCGGCGTGAGATTCTCCGCATGCACCCCGTCGGCGAGCCTCACCGTCACCTCGCGATGGGCGAAATGGACGCCTTCCCGCTGGAAGATTTCGCGGATCGCCGCGTAGATCACCTTCCGTGTGACGAACTGGTCACCCGGCCGCGTCATGTACTTGACGCGGATGATCATGGCCGAGTCCTCCATGGAATGGACGCCCTGCGATTTCAGCGGCTGCACGAAAAGAGGCCCGATCACCGGGTCCGCAAGCAGTTGCTCGCCGAGTTTCTTTATGAGCTTGCGCACCTTCTCGACATCGGTGTCGTAGGTCAGCCTGAGCGGCAGCTTCATTATCACCCAGTCGCGCGAATAGTTGGTCAACTGCTTGATCTCGCCAAAGGGGACCGTGTGCAGCGCGCCGAGTTGGTGCCGGAGCTGGAAGGAGCGCATGGATATCTTTTCGACGACGCCCTTGACCTGCCCGATCTCGACATACTCGCCCTTGCGGAAAGCGTCGTCGATCAGGAAGAACGCGCCGGAGAAGATGTCCCGGATCAGTGTCTGAGCGCCGAAGCCGATGGCGATGCCGACCAGGCCGGCGCCGGCGAAGAGCGGCGCCACGTTCACGCCGAGATAGGACAGGACGAAGATGAAGGCGAACGCCACGATCGCGCAGATGATGACGTTGCGGAACACCGGCAGGAGCGTCGCCAGTCGCGATTGGCCGCGTCCGATCTCGGCATCCCCATCTGCGGGATTGATGGGGTGGTCGTCGAGGCTGCCGCCTTCCTCGATGATCTTGGTGTCGATGAAGTTGTTGATGGCGCGGTAGCTCGACCCGGCCAGGAAAAGGATAAGCGCGATATCGAGCGTCGAGGTAAGGGCCTGGCCCCAAGCGCTGTCCATGTCGAGGCCCCACAGGCGTGCCAGGCCGCCGACCGAAACGATCAGGATAATCGCCAGGATAGTGTTCTCGAAGAAATCCTTGAACGCCGGCTGGAACTCTCGCGACCGGTCCTTCGGCCTCTCGAGAGGGGCGTGTACGTTCATTTCCTCGCCGTCTTCGAGGAGATCGCGTTCATCCTCGCTGCGGCTCGCGGCGATTTCCTGCGCCGCTTGTGCCCGGCGCCAGGCGCGGTGCTCGGCCAGCGATTTGAGGATCTGCTCGCGTCGGAAGGCAGTAGCACGTGCCTCGTAGATGAGCTCGAGAACGTAGATGGCGACGCCATAGGCCAGGATGGCCACCACGAAGACGATGATCGGCGCGCCGACCAGAAGGTAGCCGCCGGGGAAGCCCAGCGACAGGCGTACGGAACTGACGAACCATGCGGCCGCCAGATAGATGAGGGTGAGCGGCAGCGCGGAAAGCGCGATTATACGCCTCCAGGCCGGCTTTCGCTTGAGATCGCCTGTACCGAGCAGGATGTCGAAGAATTCGTTGCGGTGCCGGATCGCCAGTAGGCCGAACAGCGCCGCCGAGATGAGCATCCCGATGATGAAGCCCAGCCGGTGCGCGTCGTTGTTGAGTTCCAGCGCCTGGATCCAGCGGCATATGCCGATGATGAAAGCGGAGATACCCAGAACCACGGACCAGTCCCGATAGAGCCTGTGCGCGGCCTCATTGGACAGGTTGATGAGGCGGTGGGCCGGGACATCGGGAGCGAGGAAGTTGTAGAGGATCGCATGGCGCAGGATCTTGTAGCCGGCATAGGTAGAGACGATCACGAAGATCGTCCTGCGCGACGCTTCCTCCCCGGTATCGAAAATCACCGCCACCAGGACGGCGGTAACGAACATCATCGCGGTCGAGATCAGCATCCATCCGGCACGCCCGAGCAGATATTGCAGCTTGCCGGAACGCCGCTTCTCGTTCGGATTGTAGACATAGCCGAAATGATCGCGGCCCCATCGCGCGGTTGCCCGGAAGAGCAATGTGCCGAGCATCAGTCCGCCGAGTGCCGTCGCCAGCGCCTGCGCCACCCAAAGCATCGTGCCGTCGGGTCCGGCCGATTTCAGGATGGCGGGCAGGCCAGCCACGAACAGTCTCGTGTTGTGGAACATCTTGGAGACGTTCGCGCGCGCTTGCAAAAGACTGGTGTTCGAAAGCGACATGCCCATAGGCCCGGGCTGCTCCGACGGCTTTGGCTGGTTTGGCTGGACGACGATGACGGTCGAACCGGCCTTCCGCGCGTCTTCAAGAAACGAGTCCAGCGACCCCTGCTGCGCGGTGCTCGATGAGCCTCCTATCTTGCCGAGAATAGGGTTGGCAGCCGGTGCTGAAGTCGGCGCGCCTATGGAGATCGCGACCGCTACGGCAGCCAGCAGCGTCATGCGACGAAGAAAAGCCATGATGCCGATTGCACTTAATTCCATATTCTTTCCAATAGCACGATATGGCGCTGTCCTTTATACGCCTGTCACCGTTCCTGTCGTTCCGCTTCCGGAAATATGGTCAAAGGCCTGCTCTTCGCAATGCGTCACGGCGAGACCTTGTGGAATGCCGAGGGGCGTTTCCAGGGCAGCAGCGACTTTTCGCTCACGGACGCCGGAGAGCGGCAGGCATCTGAAAACGGCAAGAAGCTGAGGGCTCATTTCGAATGTCTCAGCGTGGAGCCGACCCGGATCACCGCATATGCCTCCCCGCTGAAGCGCGCACGGGAAACCATCTCTGCGATAGCGCGGGAAGTGGGGATTCCTGAGAGCCAGATCAACATCGATGCCCGTCTCGCGGAGGCGTCGTTCGGCCGCTGGGAAGGCATGACGACGCTCGAAGTCAAGGCGCGCTTTCCCGCCGAACGTCGCCTGCGCAAGGTGGGCCGCTGGAATTTCAACGCGCACGGAGGCGAGAGTTACGCCGATCTTGCGCACTCCATGAAGAGCTTCCTGGCCGATCTCGATCCGGCACGGCCTGTACTCCTTGTGTCGCATGCCGGCAATATTAGGGTCATGGCCGCAATGCTCGCCGGCGTGACGAGGGAAGAGGCGATGACGCTTTCCGTTCCCCATGATGCGGTGTTTCGCTGGGATGGCAGTCAGCTTGCATGGATTTGAATTCGCGAATGCGTTTGCCCTGGCGTGGGTGTGCAAATAACATTCGTAAAAGGACATGCGGGCAGGGTCGGCGGCTCATCTCCCGATCGCCTGTTTCTGGAGGAGCGTGATAGTGGCGGGCATGCCCGATCTCCTGAGGGTAGAGGATTTGCGCATCTCGATCACCATCGAGCGCTCCGGGCTCGAAGTGGTGAAGGGCGCGAGCTTTCGCATTCCAGCCGGCAGGACGGTTGCGCTGGTCGGCGAATCCGGCTCCGGGAAGTCGATCATTGCACAGTCGATCCTCGGCATCCTTCCGCGTGTCGCCAAAGTCACTGGCGGCAGCATCTGGTTCCGCGACAAGGTTTGCGGCGAAAAACCGATCGATATTGCCGCTCTGGATGTCAACGGCCCCGAGATACAGGCGTTGCGCGGCGGCCGTATCGCGATGATCTTCCAGGAGCCGATGACCTCGCTGTCGCCGCTGCACAGGATCGGCAACCAGGTCGAGGAAGCGCTGATCCTCCATCGTAACCTCGACGGCGGCGAAGCCCGCACCATGACGGAGGACATGCTGCGGCTCGTCGGCTTCGCCGATCCGCACCGCGCCTACGACATGTATTCGATGGAGCTTTCCGGCGGCATGCGCCAGCGCGCCATGATCGCCATGGCGCTGATCTGCCATCCGGCGCTTCTGATCGCCGACGAGCCGACGACGGCGCTGGATGTCACCGTGCAGGCGCAGGTGCTTGGGCTCCTGAAGGATCTGCAGGAGCGGCTTGGCATGTCGATGCTCCTGATCACGCACGATCTCGGTGTCGTCGCCAACATGGCCGACGAGGTCGTCGTCATCTACCATGGCGAGATCGTCGAGGCCGGCTCGGTCGAGCATATCTTCCGCCATCCCGGCCATCCTTATACCAAAGCGCTCATGCGCGCCGTTCCGGAGATCGGCACGGAGAGGTCGAAGAAATTGGTCGGCCTGCGCGAGATCAACCACGTCATCCCGCAATCCATGCGGCGCGACAGGGCCGTAGCGGACAGCGCGGCGCCGCCGCTCGTCCGCGTGCGCGGCCTGACCAGGAGCTTCACCATCCAGAAGGATAGCTGGTGGGCCGGCGACAGGACCCGCGTGCTCGCGGTCAACGATGTCAGCTTCGATATCCGTCGAGGAGAATGCTTCGGTATTGTCGGCGAGAGCGGCAGCGGCAAATCCACCGTCAGCAAACTGATGATGCGGGCGATCACGGCCGATTCCGGCGAAATCGACTTCGATAACGGTACCATGAAGTGTGACGTGCGCGCGTTGGAAGGAAAGGAGTTGAAGGAGTTTCGTAAACGCATGCAGATCGTCTTCCAGGACCCGTTTTCTTCGCTCAGCCCGCGTTCGACGGTCCTGAACATCCTGCGTGAACCGCTGGAGATCCACGGCATCGGCACGGCCGAGGAACGAACCCGGACCGCCAGGGAACTGATGGCGCTAGTCGGGCTTTCACCCACTTACCTCAACCGCTATCCGCACAGCTTTTCGGGCGGTCAGCGCCAGCGTATCGGCATCGCGCGCGCGCTTTCCCTGTCGCCTGATCTCTTGATCTGCGACGAACCGGTTTCCGCGCTCGATGTTTCTGTCCAGGCGCAGATCCTCAATCTCCTGAAGAAGCTGCAGGCCGAACTCGGCCTGACCATGGTCTTCATCTCGCACAATCTGGCGGTGGTTAAGTACATCGCTGATCGTATCGCCGTCATGCGCAAAGGCCGCATCGTCGAGATGGCCCCATGCGAGACGCTGTTCGCCGATCCGGTGCATCCCTACACGCGCAAGCTTCTGTCCGCCGTGCCGCATGCCGATCTCGATCACAGGCTGGAGTTTCCAGAGCGCTCCGACGAAATCATCGACGAGGCTGAAAGCTGGGACCCGGCTTTCCGCGCGGACGGTCGTGAATTGAAGCTGATGCCGGTAAGCGCTGGCCATTACGTGCTTGCCCATGAGGATTTTGCCAAAAGCGGGGCCATGGCATGAGCGGGCGCCGCTGGTCCCGCCGGAGTTTTTCCAAACTTGCCGTGTCGGCCGTTTCCCTGCCTTTACTTCCCGGTTTCGTAGCGGCTGCCGCCGGGGAGCCGCCGGACCTTGCCGCGGGCGTCCAGGCAGGCGATGTGCCACCTCTTGCCGAACGACTGCCCCGGACCCCGCGGGTGGTGGACATGGCGGCGCTGCATAAGATGGAAGGGCGCTATGGCGGCGCGCTCAGGATGATCATGGCGGACGACAAGGACATCCGCATGATGACGGTCTATTCCTATGCCCGTCTGGTGGTCTTCGATCTCGACCTCAACCTGGTGCCGGACATTCTCGAGAAATTCGAGGTCGAGGAAGGCCGCATCTTCACGCTGCACCTGCGGGAAGGGCATAGATGGTCCGACGGCCATCCCTTCACCACCGAAGATTTTCGCTATTGCTGGGAGGACGTTTCCCTCAACAAGGAACTGTCGCGTGGCGGACCCTCGGCGCAGATGCTGGTCGAGGGTAAGCCGCCTTCCTTCGACGTGATCGACGAGACGACCGTCCGCTATAGCTGGGAGAAGCCCAATCCGCTCTTCCTGCCCTCGCTTGCCGGCGGCAGCCCCAATTACATCTTCATGCCGGCGCATTATCTGAAGCAATTCCATAAGAAATACGCCGATCCGGAAAAACTCGCCGAACTGGTCGTCTCCAACAGAATGCGCGACTGGGTGGCGCTGCACACGGTGATGTCGCGTCAATACCGTCCGGAAAACCCGGATCTGCCGACGCTGGAGCCCTGGATGAACACGACGCCACCGCCGGCGGAGCGCTTCACCTTCCGTCGCAATCCGTACTTCCACCGTGTAGACGGGAGCGGCCGCCAGCTTCCCTATATCCCGACCGTCTATCTCTCGATGAGTTCCGCGGACATCATCCCGGCTAAAGCCGGCGCCGGCGAGAGCGACCTTCAGGGGCGCTACCTACGCTTCGACAATTACACTTTCCTGCGCCAGGCGGAGAAGCAGCATCCGATCCACGTCGATCTGTGGCGCGACGGCACCGGCTCGGAAGTCGCTTTCCTCCCCAATCTGAACGCCAACGACAAGGTCTGGCGCGGCGTGCTCCGTGACGTGCGCTTTCGCAGGGCGCTGTCGCTGGCGATCAACCGCCACGAGATCAACCAGCAATTCTTTTTCGGCCTGGCGCGCGAGGCGGCCAACTCGGTGCTGCCGGGCTCGCCGCTCTTCAAGAAGAGCTATGACGAAGCATGGGCGGCGTTCGATCCGGATCAGGCGAACCGGCTTCTCGACCACATGGAACTGAAGAAGGGCGGTGACGGCTTCCGGCTCCTCCCCGACGGCAGAAGGGCGGAACTCGTCGTCGAGCTTGCCGGAAGCGTCGAGCAGTCGGACGTGATGGAACTGGTGCGCGATTACTGGAGCGACATCGGGATCAAGGTTTTCCAGCGCTCGCTCAATCTCGAAGTGATGCGCCGCCGCTTCCTTGCCGGCGACACGCTGATCTCGATGTGGAGTGGCTTGAGTATCGGGCTCGCCACCGCCGACCTGCCGCCGGAGGAACTGGCGCCCGTCTCCTCCGCGCAGGGCAATTGGCCGAAATGGGGCCAATACACCGAAACCATGGGGAAGGCGGGCGAACCGGTCGATCTGCCGGCGGCGATGGAACTGCTCGACCTCTACCACGCATGGCGCGTGTCCTCCACGACGGCCGAGCGTCGCGGCATCTGGCAGATGATGCTCTCGATCTTCACCGATCAGGTCTTCACCATCGGCACGGTGAACAGCGTCTATCAGCCGATCGTCATCAATTCACGGCTGCGCAACGTGCCGAAGGAAGGCGTCTATTCATTTGCGCCGGGCGCCTATTTCGGCATCTATATGCCGGATACCTTCTGGTATGACGAGACTGGGAACAAGGCGCAGTGATCCGCTACATCATCTTCCGCCTTTTCGCGGCCATCCCGACGCTGCTCCTCATCAGCGCGCTGATCTTCTTCATCATCCAGCTTCCCCCCGGCGATTATTTCGAGACTTACATTGCCGAGTTGCAGGCGCAGGGGGAGACCGTCGACCCGAACAAGATCGCCTACCTCAAGCATGAGTACGGCTTCGACAAGCCGATGATCGAGCAATACGGCCTGTGGGTGCTCGGTATGTTGCACGGCGATTTCGGTTATTCCTTCGAGTACGAGATGCCGGTGACGCAGGTGATCGGCAGCCGCCTTTACCTGACGGTGCTGATCTCGGTCGTCACCATCATCTTCACTTGGCTCATCGCCTTTCCGATAGGAATATATTCTGCAGTGCGGCAATATTCCTGGAGCGATTACGGACTGACTTTCATCGGCCTGCTCGGCCTCGCCACGCCCAATTTCCTGCTGGCGCTGATCCTCATGTACCTTGCCAATATCTGGTTCGGCGTCTCGATCGGGCATCTGATGGACGCGAAATATCTCGGCCAGCCGATGAGCTGGGGAAAATTCTGGTCGATAGCCCAGCATATGGTGATCCCAGTCATCGTCATCGGTACGTCGGGAACCGCGGCCATGATCCGTCGGCTGCGCGCCAACCTCCTGGACGAGTTGCAGAAACAATATGTGGTCACCGCCCGCGCCAAGGGCGTGCCGCCCTTGAAGGCGCTGGTCAAATATCCGCTCCGCATGGCACTGAATTTCTTCATCGCCGATATCGGCGGCATCCTGCCTTCGGTGATCTCGGGCGCCGTCGTAGTCTCCATCGTGCTTTCGCTTGAGACGACCGGCCCGCTCCTGATCCGGGCGCTGCAGAGCCAGGACATGTATCTCGCCGGCTCCTTCCTGATGTTCCTGGCGGCGTTAACGGTGGCCGGGGTCCTCATCTCCGACATCGCGCTGGCGCTGCTCGATCCGCGCATCCGCCTGCAGGCGGGGAGGCGCAAGTGAAGTCGCCGCTGCCGCCGGACGGCGCACCGATCGAACATTTTGTCTCGGCCGAGCCTTTTGATCCGAAATCGGTCGAGAAGCTGTCGCCGATCCAGGAACGCATCTATCTCGCCTCGCAGCTTCGCCTCATGTGGTGGAAATTCAAGCGCCACCGCGCGGCCCTGATCTCCGGCATTTTTCTTGCGCTGCTCTATGCATCGATCCTGATCTGCGAATTCCTCGCGCCCTATTCGCTGAACGACCGGCATGTGGACAACATCTATATGCCGCCGCAGCGCGTGCATTTCTTCCACGATGGCAGATTCGTCGGCCCGTTCGTCTACGGCACGACCTATCGTCTCAACATGGACATGCTGAAGCGAGAATACCCGATCGACCCAAACAGGGTCGAGAAGCTGCGCTTCTTCTGCCAGGGCGATCCCTACCGCTTCTGGGGCCTCTTCGAGGCAAGGCTGCACCTCTTCTGCGCGGCCAAGGGTTCGCCCGGCGTGTTCCTCCTCGGCACCGACCGGCTCGGTCGCGATCTCCTCTCGCGCATCATCTACGGAACACGCATCTCGCTTACCATCGGCCTGCTCGGCATCACGGTCTCCTTCCTTCTCGGCATCACGATCGGTGGCCTTGCCGGTTATTATGGCGGCTGGGTGGATATTGGTGTCCAGCGTATCATCGAGGTGCTGCAAAGCCTGCCCTCGATCCCGCTATGGCTGGCGCTTGCCGCCATCATGCCGGTCGACTGGAGTCCGGTCGTCGTTTATTTCGGCATCACCATCATCCTCGGCCTGATCGATTGGACCGGGCTTGCGCGCGCCGTCCGATCGAAGCTCCTCTCGCTGAGGGAAGAGGACTACGTGCTGGCGGCCGAACTGATGGGCGCCGGTCCACGGCGCATCATCTTCCGCCATCTGATCCCCGGCTTCATGAGCCATCTGATCGCTTCCGCAACCATCACCATCCCGACCATGATCCTCGGCGAGACGGCGCTTTCCTTCCTCGGCCTCGGCCTGCGCCCGCCGGTGACGAGTTGGGGCGTGCTGTTGAACGAGGCGCAGAATATCAACGTCGTGGCGCTCTATCCGTGGCTGATCCTGCCGGTCGTGCCGGTGATCCTCGTCATCCTCGCCTTTAACTTCCTTGGCGACGGCCTGCGCGACGCGGCCGATCCGTATCATACGGCGTGGTGAGTGGCTGACACGCTCCCCATCCAAAACCGATAGAAATCAACTATTTCGCCCTATGACCGGAATCGGGACGGCAATTGCTTCGCTTGCCGCGTTAACTGTTCCTCAACCAGAGCATCAGCCTTCTCGAACACGAAATCCCGCTCCTTCAGGTAACGGATGAGCGTTTCCAGCGTGGCCCACGCCTGTTCGTCGTGGACGAGATGGTGGCTCAGTATGCCGAGAGGCGCGCCGTCACGTTCGCGCGCCTGTTCCAGTCGCCTGAGAATCTCGCCCATCGCCCATTCGAGCGAGTGGCCGCGTCTCCCGTTAGCCCAGTCGATAATATCGATCTGCGTATTCAACTGCGGCAGGGACGATCCGTCCTCATGCCAGGAGTTGGTGGAGAGCGCGGTGAAGCCGATCTCGTGCAGGCGCGCCGCGACCTCGCGGGACAGGCGGTTCCATGGTGGGACGAGGATGCCCGACAGCCGCTCACCGAAGAGGCGACGAAGCTTCGCGCGCCCCGCCTTGAGCTCATCGAGGATTTCATCGGCCGGCCGGTTGCCGCCGAGTTCCATCGGCGGGACGCCCTCCGGCGTGTGCTGCCTGTGTGCGTAGCCATGCACGGCCGGCGTCACCCGCTGCTCGCCGCCGATCCTCTCCGAAAGCGCCTCCGTCGCCTCCTTGGGGATCACGGCGAGCAGCAGCGGCACGTCGCGAGCCCTAACCAATCCGATAAGTCGGTCGAGCGCGGGGGTCGGCCGTGTGGCGTCGTCGTCACGCAGCCAGAACCGCGGCTTCAACCCAAGGTCCCGCCATAGGGCAAACTCGCGCTCGATGTCGCCGTTCATGAAGTAAGCCTGGCTGGCCGGCCGGGCTGCCTTGGCAGCAACGGCTCGATCGCCGCCTTCAGCGTGGCTGCCGCGTAGCCGATATCATGACCACTCTCGACTTTTCCGAAGCCGCTCTCGCCGAGGCGCCGACGTAGACCACTGTCCGTGAGCAACCGGTCCAGCACTTCGCGATAAGCTGCGGCCTCGGCCTCATGCGCGAGCAGCCCGCTTTCATCTTGCGCTACGACGGTCGTGACATTAGCCACGTCGCAGGCGGCTACCGGCAGTCGGCACGCGGCTGCTTCCAGATAGATCATGCCGATCGCCTCGCCGATTCCCGGCCATGCCAGCATGTCGGCCGTCTTCATCCAGCCGAACACATCCCCGCGCGGCAGCGCGCCCGTGAAGTGGATACGCTCTTTGCCGACGAAGCCGAACATCGCCTGGACGTTCGCCCGTTCCGGCCCATCGCCGATTACGACAAGGTTCCACTCCTTGTCACGAAGCCCGGAAAGCGATTCCGCAAGAAGACGATAGGACTGGATCTTCACGCCCGGCCGCATCATGCCGACCGCAACAAGCAGGGGCGCGGGCCGGTCGAAGGGTGACACAGCGTCGATGGAGGAAGCGTCCGTGCGGATGGCATCGACATCGAGAAATGGCTTCAGCGGCACGACGCTTTTCATGTCGGGAAGGATAGAGCGCAGATAGGCTTCGTCGGAGGGTTTCAGGCAGAAATTCGCCTCGGCGCACCGGATGGCTTCCCGCACCACCTGACGCCCGTCCTGCCAGTCGGCCTCGCTTCCCTGATGCGTCCGGCAGGCCTCCGCGGTTACATACGGAATGGAAAGCGCGCGCGTGACTTCCGGCCCGATCCAGTCCGGCGCCTTGCAGTAGGGATGATAGGTGAACCAGATGTCCGGCGCGGGTCGACGTCCGGCGCGGATGTTTCCGACGATCCGCGCGGCTTCCTGTTTGCCATCACCTCGGAGAGTTCGGAAGCGCTCCTCGTCCGGGCGGTTCTGGTAGGAGACGAAGCGCGAGGCAATCTCAACCTCGAAGCCGGCCCTTTCCAGTGCCGCCACCATCAGCCGGGCGATCTCGCGGTCGCCCGAGGCGATGGCATGGTCGGGCGGCTTCATGGGCGCGTAGACGGCAATTCTGGCGGGCATGGTGCTGTGGTTGATCGGCCAAACTCAGGTGCGATCTACGCCGTTGCGGGTCCCGCGGCAATCGCTGCCCTTCAGCGGAACAGGTCGACCGGCTCTCCGGCGATCAGATGCTTCAGGATATGTGCTGAGTTGCGCGCGCCCTCCAGATCGAGCGCGGAGCGATCCGGGGCCGGACGCGCCATGGCGCGGTCGATCGCTGCCGCGACCGCCTCCGGCGTTTCGTTCTCATGGGCGATCGCCTCGGCGAGGCCGCGCGCGGCGAGCAGTTCCGCGCGCCTGATCTGCTCGGTTTCAATGCCGTCGGAGAACGGTACGACGATCGCCCGGCATCCGGCCCGGTAAATATCCGCTACCGTGTTGTAGCCGACGCGCGAGATCGAAAGCTCTGCGCCGGCGAGGATAGCCTGCAAATTGGGCAGGAAGGCTTCGACCGTCACGCTGCCGTCGATATAGCCGTTCAGTTCCGCCTGGTGCCCGGCCGAGAATTTGACCCCGGTGATGATCAGCCAGCTTCTGTCGCGCAGGCTGGAGAGCGCCTTCGCCTGCGCCGAGGCCATGAGCAGCCGGTGTCCGAGCGCGCCGCCGCCGACCGACACCACGACGTCGAATTGCCGGTCTGTCGCCGGGGGGCAGGGCTCCGGCGCCACGATCCCGGTGTAGAGCAGCATGTTGGAAATCTCGCCCGTCAGCGGAAAGGTCCGGTCGAGCCTCACCAGTTTCGAGTCGGCATGGACCAGCACGTGGTCGAAATACGTTTTCAGGAGTTCAACCGTCTCGCGATCCTTGTAGGCCTTGGCATTCTCCTGAAGGATATCGCGGACCGAGCCGACGATAAGCGGTGGCTTCGGCCTTGCTTTCGCCCGTTCCAGCAAGGGCAGGAGTTCGAAGCGCATCTGCCGGCGGCCGAAGGGGAAGGCCTCCGTGACCACGATGTCGGGCACCGTACGATCGAAAAGGGCGAGCAGCATGTCGCGCCGCCGCTCCTTGTAGGCGTCGTCCACCGGGTTGCCTTCTGCGTCCTCGAGGCGGTTGAACACTTCGCCGCCGGCCCTCACGGGCGGCAGGTAATGGATGCGCGCGCCGGGGATGTCGAAACCGGTGATCGGTTCGCCGCCATAGGCGACATCGACGCCGAACCCTTCGGCGACGAGCGCACGGATGATGCGCGCAGCGCGGAAGACATGCCCGACGCCTTGCAGGTGCTGGACGTAGAAGAGGATACGCGTCACGCCGCTGCCCTTTCACGGGCTGTGGCCGTGCCGGCGCCCATGCTTTCGAAGAGCGCGATCAGCCGCCCGATCGTCGCCCGATGGTCGAATTCCATGTGGACTCGCTCCGCGCCCGCCTTGCCCAGGCTTTCGCGGAGAGCCGGATCTCGGATCGCTCGCGCGATCGCGGCGGCAAGTGCCTGGCCGTCGTCGGGCTGCACGAGCAGGCCGTTCAGATCATTGGTCAGGAGTTCGGTTATGCCCGAAACGGGCGTGGAGATGCAGGCAAGCCCCTGGCTCTGTGCCTCGACCAGCACGTTCGGCAATCCGTCGCGGTCGCCGTTCGGCGCGATCCGGCAGGGCAGTACGAAGAGGTCCGAGGAGCGGTAGGCGGAAAGGATTTCCGTCTGCTCGCGGGAGCCGAGTAGCGTCACCCGGTCGTCAAGCCCGAGTCTGTTTACCTGCGCCTTCAGCGCCTCCTGCAATTCGCCGCCGCCGATATGAGTCCAGTGCCACGAAAGATCGTCCGGAAGGAGCGCCAGCGCGGCCACAAGCGTATCCAGCCCCTTCTTGGCGACGGCGCGTCCGACGGTCAGAAGCCGTGCCGGATCGGCCTTGTCCGACCCGTCGCGGATGGAAACACGGTCGGCAAATCGCGGAAAGCGCGACAGATCGAGCCCGTGATAGACGAGGTTCACCTTTTCCGGGTCGGCCGCGAGCGTCCTGAGATGCGCCGCCCCGCCCGCCGTGCAGGTAACTGTCCAATCGGCCGAGCCTAGCTTTTCGGAAAGTTCCCAATCGGGCGAGGTCCAGATGTCCTTGGCATGCGCCGAAGCCGACCATGCAAGATTACGCATTTCCGCCGCATAGCGCGCGACGGAGGAGGGGGTATGGATGAAATGGCTGTAGATCCAGCGGGCGCTTTCGGGGAATTCCGCCGCCAGTACCAGGGCTTGGCCGAAGCGGCGGCCGCGATTGGCGGTGAAGTCCCGCCGGAAGTCGGCGAGCCATTGGTTGCGAGCCTTGCGATAGCCGGGCAGAAGCCGCGCTTTCCGCCAGGCACGGAAGACGCGCAAGGGCTCCTGGTAAAGATATTCGGGCAGGTAGAGCACCGGCGCCCGTATCTCGTCATTGACCGGGTGGG
>JBDZVC010000043.1:0-24358 GCA_040255475.1 Phyllobacteriaceae bacterium
GCGATTGCGAGTTCCTCTCCGGTCACGTCGTGCGCGAGGCACTGGGGCGGGAGACGGTGGAAGCTGCATTGGTCGCCGCGATCAATGCGACCGGACATCCGGTCGGCGAGGCGCGCAGAATTGACTGCGATGGCATCGTGTTGGCAGTCGGCACGACACCGGTCGTCGACCTGCTCGATGCGCTCGGATGCACGATCGCCTTCCAGCCCGAGCGCAGCGGCTATGCGCCAGTGGTCGACGCCGATCAACGCACCAGCCGGCGCAATGTGTTCGCTGTCGGCGATTGCGCCGGCATCTGGTCCAGCAAATCGCGTGATCCTCGGGTTTCCGAGAGTGAAGCCCGTCGCGCCGTCGCTGCGATCCTGTCAGAGCTCGGCTCGAGCGACGGGAGAGCCGGGCAGGAAACGGTGCTCCCGGATACGCCGACCTACGATCTCTCGGCCTATCGCCTGGAATGGGTCCGCGCCAGCATCATCGAAGCGCACACTGAATTCAACATCTGCCAGTGCGAGGAGGTGACCGCCCGCGAAATCCTCGAGGTCCGGCCGCCGCGCTATCTGGACTGGCAAGCCGAGCGTCGCAACGACCGCTCGCTGGCGACGCTGCTCGGGGAAGGGCCGCCCAACCCGGACCAGGTCAAGCGCCTGACCCGCGCGGGCATGGGCCCGTGCCAGGGAAGGCGCTGCCGGGAACAGGTCGCCGCGCTGTTGGCGCTGGAAGCGGCGACGCCGCTTTCCGCGATCCCATTGGCCAAATATCGGGCGCCGGTCCGGCCGCTGCCGCTCTCCATCGTCGCCCAAATTCCGGAATCCGAGGATCAGGTCGAACATTGGGACGTCTGGTTTGGAATTCACGCCCAATGGCGGCCCTTCTGGGATGTGTCGGAACTCTACACCGTCGCGACAAATGAAGCGAAGGGACCGGTGGAGAGCGAATGAGCGAGCCGGCGATGAGCGATACAAAGGGCGCATCGGTCGTCATCGTCGGAGGCGGTGTGACCGGCCTGAGCGCCGGCTGGTGGCTGGCGCGGGACGGTGTCAATGTTCTCGTGATCGAAAAAGGCATGATCGGTTGGGAGGCGTCAGGCCGAAACGGCGGCGGCTGCACGCATGGTCATTCGCCTCTTTTCCTGGAGGAACAGCGCCTGTGGCCGCAGATGGACGAACTCCTTGGCTATCCGACCGAGTTTTCTCGTAAGCGTATCCGGCTCGCGCTCAATGAAGAGCAGTTGGCGCTTTACAGCCGCTCGCTGCCGAATGCCGCGCGGCAAGGCTTCACGTTCGATCGTCTCGACCCAAAGCAGATCCGTGAACTGGTGCCGCTTGCCGGCGACAACGTAGCCGGTGGCTACCTTTATCACTTCGGCGGGCACGCCAATCCCCATCGCACGCTTCAAGCTTATGCCTGGGCTATGCAGGATCATGGCGGCCGGCTGATACAGCATTGCGCCGTGACCGGTTTCCGCAGCGAGGGCGGGCGGGTAACCGGCATCGAGACCGAGCGGGGACTGGTCGGTTGCGACCATCTTGTGATCGCGGCAGGCCCGCAGACGGGGCGGCTTTCAGCAATGCTTGGGCAGGAAGTGCCGATGGCAAGCGCGCGGGCCGAGATGATCGTCACCGAGCCGCTGCCTCTGATGGCGCATACCGGCATTGATGGGAACGGCCTTTATGGCCGCCAGACTTTGCGCGGCAATCTCGCCTATGGGGGCGGTCCCCATGAATGGCTCGAACTTCCAGACGACCATGCGCCGGCCAAGCCGTCGACGCCGCTGATGGGTCATATCGCTCGTCGCCTGCAAGAGTTGCTTCCCGGGGCCGCACATGCCCGGATCATTCGCTCGTGGGCGGGCATCATCGAGAATACGCCCGATGGGCGGCCGGTGATCGACAGCCTCTCTTCGCAATCGAATGTCCTGGCTGCCACCATGTCCAGCGTCGGCTTCGGTCTGTCGCCGGCGAGCGGCCGCGCCATCCGCGATCTGGTCGTCGATGGTATCTGCAGTTTCGCGGATATCTCGTCCTTCAGGCTGGCGCGCTTCGCCAAGCTGGAGCCGAACTGGCGCGAATTGCAGGGGTGGCGGTTTGTGCCTGCGGAAGCGGTTTGATGGGCATCGAGGCATGTCACGCGAGCGGAAAGCAGTGTCCTGCGCGGTCGCTAAATGCCGCCATTCTATCAATTTCACAAAGTCCGGACGCCTTACTAGTGTCAAAGAGCGCCGTCGTTTCACTGCAACCGCCTTTTCCATCAGCCATTCCCGTGGCGATTGAAATGCAGCGGTTAACAACAGATTTCAGATGGCCTTCAAAGAAGAACCGGGATGCCTTCAACTAAACGCCCAGAAGCCCTGCAGGCCTTCCTCGACGCCGTGAGACGCGGCTTTGAGGACACATCATCCGACAGTGAAACGAGAGGCTGTCTCTCCCGCGTGTTCGGTGCACTGGAAAAGTTGGCTTCCGGCAGGGAAGCCGATCCCGTGCGGGTTCCGACAGCCGCACTCCTCGGACAGGCCCTCAAACCGGCGTGCCAACCAGAGAGCAAATTTAAAAACCTCGCCAACCGGATACTTCATCTGGACCCGTTGCTGTCATGGAAAAGACGAGCCGGCGATGCGCCGCACGCCAGTCCTTCCTATGCCGATGGTCATGCGAACGCGATGGTCGTTGGTCCTGGCGGCCTTGAAGAGCGACGAGACGTTTGGGTGGGTCTGTCGCTGCTCGCGCCAGACGTTCGCTATCCGGATCACAGGCATGCGCCGGAAGAAATTTATCTCGTGTTGAGTGATGGCCAATTCCGGCAAGGCGAGCGGGCGTGGTTCACGCCTGGGATTGGAGGTACGCTCTACAACGAACCGAACATCCTTCATGCCATGGCTTCTTCTCCGAGCACACCGTTTCTGGCGGTATGGTGCCTGTTCGATGCCCGGTACGAATTGGCTGCGCATGAAGGCCGGTCGGCCGGGCCCGGCGCAAGCTCGGGAACGTCACCGTCCATCACGCGATCGCGGCCATGCCGATCGGGCTGATGCGAGGCCCCGTGGAATAGCGTGCACAGGCATCGCGACAGGAGCGACAACAATGTCCCTACATGACCCGGCTATCAAACGCATCTATGCCCGCGGAAGCCATTCCTGCTATGGCATGGGCCTTGGGATCATTATTCTCGACGAAGTTTATCCGGGCTTTCCCGGCGATCTGCGCAACGCCAGCGCCTATCCCTTTCCGATCCAGTATGAGATCGCTGAAGGCGTCGATATCAAGCAATTGGTTCGGGGCGAAGATAAAGCGGACCTTCTGGAACCGGTCCTGGCCGCAGCGCGTAAGCTCGAGCGCATGGGATGCCGGGCCATCGCCGCGGAATGTGGCTATTTCGCATGGTTCCAAAAGGAAATCGCCGCTGCCGTGGATGTTCCTGTCTTCGCGTCGAGCCTTCTGCAAATTCCACTGGCTCAGATGCTGATAGGGCCAAAACGGGTGGTTGGTGTCCTTGTGGCGTCGGGTCGCCACCTGCGTGACAGGCACCTGACTTCGGTCGGAGTAGAGCTGGATACGAACTATGTCGTCCACGGAGCTGGAGACGACGGAAAGACACCGCAGTTCACAAGCCTCTGGAATAAGGATCTGCGTCCCGAAATACCGACCGCCGACTACGAATTAGCGGAATGTGACATCGTCAAGGTCGCCCAGAATTTTGCTGCCGCGCACCCGAACATGGGCGCGATGGTGCTGGAGTGCACCGGCTTTCAGCCGTTCGGACGGGCCATCCAGCGGGAGATCGGGATGCCGGTGTTCAGTTGGGCAACGCTACTGGACTATGCCTATTCAGTTGCCGTTCACCGTGACTTCTATGGACATGTTTGAGGAGCTCTCGCCCAATGACCGGTTGCCTTCCTGCGTTCCCGCAGGGGCCAACCCGCGCAGTTTTGGCCCTTCTATTGCACGTTCGAAGGTCGTGGTCGGCTTGGCATCGTGTGCAACAGCAGCCGACGTCCCCCTTCAAGCCAATTCAGTTACGGCGTCGATCAATGCACCCGAAATCCGAATTTAAGGTGGCAGTTGGAATGGCGTAATCTGATTTCTGTTCGAGACCGTGCCGCACGTCTTTTTCGAGACGTGCGAGGGAGGGGACACCAAAGATGGCGTCCATGCGAATACAAATTCACTAAGCAAAAAAAGGGGAAAGGACTAAATCCATGAGCAAAAATTATCGCGTTCTCGATCTCTTCCGCCGCGACCATACACCGCTCGAAAACCATCTGATCGATGGTCTGGTCGATGGTCGCGTCAGCCGCCGCGAATTCATCCGTCATGGCAGTCTACTCGGCCTGTCGCTGCCACTTATGAGCCGCATCGGCGTCGCTGCAGGGTTCGGCGCGATGCCGTCGCTTGCCCGGGCCCAGGGCGCTCCTGGCGCTACCATCCGCGTAGCAAGCCATGTGCCGGCCGCGACGATTGACCCGGTGACAGTGGCCGACGGCGGCGGCTTGGTTGTATTGCAACAAGTCACCGAATTCCTTTGCCTGGATGGTCCGGACCTCGTGCTGAGACCAATGCTGGCCGAAAGCTGGAAGGCTAATGACGACGGCACGGTGTGGACCTTCAAGTTGCGCAAGGGCGTGAAATTCCACAGCGGCAGCGAGATGACGGCTGATGATGTGGTAGCCAGTATCGAGCGGCTTGCCGATCCGGCCAACGGGTCCTATGCCTTGTCGGCCTTCAAGGGCACGCTCGGAAAAGGTGGATCCAGGAAGGTCGACGATTATACGGTCGAGTTTCACCTCGATGCGCCGAACGGTAATTTCCCTTATTTGGTATCGTCCGACAATTTCAATGCTGTCATCCTCCCGGCAAGCTATAAGGGCGACTACGAGAAGACTTTCGACGGCACCGGACCGTTCAAACTGGACAAATATACGCCAAAGGTTGGCGCTTCCTTCGTGCGTAACGAGAACTACTGGGGTGAGAAGGCGTTGCCAGCTCGCACCGAATTTACGTTCTTCGCCGATACGCAGCCGGAAATCCTGGCATTGCAGAGCGGTCAGGTCGACATCATAAATCTGCTGCCGATAACAGCCAGCGTCGGCCTGCGGAACGATCCGAATATCCAGTTGGTCAGCCTGAAAGGGGCGTCGCATCGGCAGTTGCACATGCGCTGCGATTCCGATCCATTCAAGGATCCGCGCGTGCGCCGCGCCGTGGCGCTTTGTCTTGACCGCAAGAAACTGGTTGCCGGCCTGTTGAAGGGATATGGCCTGGAAGGCAATGACAGCCCGTTTGCTCCCGTTTTTCCTTCCACCGACAAGGATGTACCACAACGCGGGCAGGATATCGCCCAAGCCAAGCAACTGATGGAAGCGGCGGGCGTCGGCAATGGTTTCAAGGTGACGTTGACCACGGAACGCTACGTGGAGATCCCCGAATACGCGCAGCTCGTCCAGAGCTGGGTCAAGCAGATCGGTATCGACATGGAACTCAATATTCTCGACCAAACCGCCTACTATGGCAAAGCGAAGTTCGGGAAGTCGAACTGGCTGGATTCAGTGATGGGCATCACCGATTACGGCCATCGGGGTGTGCCCAACGTTTACCTGTCCGCGCCTCTCAAAAGCGACGGTACCTGGAACGCCGCACATTTCAAAAACAGCGACTATGATCGGCTGGTGAACAGCTATATCGCCGCGGTCGATCTCGAGGAGCAGAAGGACACGGCCGGAAAGATCCAAAAGTTGTTGCTCGAAGAGACGCCGGTAATCATTGCCTACTTCAATAAGTTCCTGATGGCGACGGCCAAAGGCGTAACGGGCGCCGAACCGACCGCTATGTCGCAGTTGTTCCTGCAAAGGACGTCCAAAGCCTAGGGGGCCAGAACCGATTGATATGGCTGTAATGTCGTTCGAATATCGGCATCGTTTCGCGCAAGCGGTCGGACGTTGCGGATTGCGGTCGTTCGGCGTCGAGAGATGGCCATTCCGCCGAGCGGCGGGTCGCGGAGGGTTCGTAAACCTTCCGTCGGCTCACGTATCGTATCCTGCTGCGTTCAGCTTGCTTGATCGGTACGTAGGCAGCCGGTGCCGCGCCCGGCGTGCCGCAAAACGTCTGCCAGAAGATCAACCCATGCCTGCGAAACGGAACCCGTCATGTCGATAAAACGTCATGAAATAACGGCTGGTTCTCCGATGCTGGGCTGACGCTACCGGGAGTATCCGTCATTCTCACCTTCCTTGTCCGGCGTCTGACGCTGTCGGTGATCACGTTGTTCCTGCTTAGCATGATGGTGTTCGTTGGCGGCCAGGTCCTGCCAGGGGATGTCGGGCGCGCCATATTGGGTCCGTTTGCGGACCAGCACGCCGTCGATGCGCTCAATCGCTCGCTCGGCGTCGATCGCCCATTGCTTGTCCAGTACGGCAGCTGGATTTGGAACTTTGTCCATGGCGACATGGGCATGTCTTATGTCTTCCGTACACCGGTGGCGCCTTTCGTCATCGATGCCCTCGGCAATTCGATCAAGTTGGCCGCGATGGCATTCGTTCTGGTGGTGCCGATCGGCATTCTCGGCGGCGTCGTTGCCGCGCTCAATCTCAACCGGCCGCTCGACCGTATTATCAGCCTTGGCGGCCTGTCTATGACGGTGCTGCCGGAGTTCGTCACAGGCATTATCCTCATTCTTATCTTCGGAGTCTGGCTGCGGTGGCTACCGATCTCTGCTACCTGGCCAAGCGGCGCTGGATTCGTCACCCAGCTCTACTATCTGATCCTCCCATCGGTGCCGCTTTTTCTGGTGCTGTTCGGCTATGTCGCGCGGATGGCGCGCGCCGGCATGATCGAAGCCCTCGATTCCGACTACACAAGAACCGCGATTCTCAAGGGCCTGCCACGGCATACGGTGCTTTGGAGGCATGTGCTGCGCAACGCGCTCCTCCCTACCATCACCGTCATCGCTACGCAGACCGGCTATCTCATTGGCGGCCTCGTCGTGATCGAGACGCTGTTCCGCTACCAGGGTATCGGATCGCTGATCTTCAATGCCGCCCGCGGCAAGGATTTCCCGATGCTGGAGGCCGGCATCCTGGCCATCGGCATCGTCTACGCGGTGGCGACCCTTGCCGCCGATTTCCTCTACTCCATGCTTAATCCGCGCATACGATTGGGAGCACAGCAATGAGCGCGACCGACGACCTTGCCAGGACACCGGCGGTCGATACGGGGACGCGCCGCGAGCCGCTGGCCGACGCGTTCCTTGCACTGTTCAGGTCAGGCCCCTTCCTGATCGGCCTCTGCATCGTGCTGTTCTGGATCGTATGCGCACTTTTCGGGGAACATTTCGTCCCCTATGATCCTTTGGCCGACGATATCATAAATGCGCTTGTCCCGCCCTCCTCCGAGCATTGGTTCGGCACCGACCAACTCGGCCGCGACGTCTTCTCCCGGGTCCTCACCGGCTCCCGCGACATCCTGACCGTGGCGCCGCTGGCGACCCTTCTGGCCACCATAATAGGCACCGCGCTTGGCCTGTTCGTCGGCTTTTTCCGCGGCATCGTCGACGATATCGTCAGCCGCCTTCTCGAAGCTTTCATGGCGATGCCGGTCGTCATCGTTGCGCTGTTGGCCATCGTCGCTCTCGGCACATCGAAGACGACCGTCATCCTGGTCATCGGCCTCAGCTTCGCGCCAATCATCGCCCGTACCGTTCGTTCCGCGGTGCTCGCCGAACGTGAACTCGACTATGTGGCGGCCGCGCAACTCCGCCACGAAGGGGCGCTGTACACGATGTTTATCGAAATTCTTCCCAACATCCTCGCGCCGATCCTGGTCGAGACGACAGTGCGCCTGGGCTATGCCATCTTTGCCGTCGCCACGCTCAGCTTCCTGGGTTTTGGCATCCAGCCCCCCTCTCCCGACTGGGGGCTGAGCATCTCCACCAATTATGGCCTGATCAGCGGAGGTTTCTGGTGGACGGTGCTGTTCGACGCGATCGCGATCGCTTCGGTGGTGATCGGCGTGAATCTGGTAGCCGATGAGATCCATGGAGCGTTCAATGATTGACGGGGCCGTGAACGCGCTCGAACTCGACGACCTCTCCGTTGCCTACCGCATAGCCGGACACGACCGGGCCGTGCTGCGTAATCTCAGTCTCACGATCAGGCAAGGCGAGGCCTATGGATTGGTTGGTGAGTCAGGCTGCGGCAAATCCACCGTAGCGCTGTCGGTGGTGCGTTACCTGCCACGCAACGGCTCGATCACCGGCGGCTCAATTGCACTCGAAGGGCAGGACGTGATGAGGCTGGACGCGGAGGCACTGCGCCGCGCGCGGGCCGAAAGCGTATCAATGGTCTATCAGGATCCCGGCAAGGCGCTCAATCCGTCGCTCCGCATCGGCAGGCAACTGACCGAAATCTTCGATCTCGGCGGCATCTCCGGACAGGCCGCGGCGGAGCGGGCCATCGCCATGCTGAACCGGGTACGCATCTCCGATCCGGCCAGCGTCATGCAGCGTTATCCCCACCAGCTTTCCGGCGGCATGCAGCAGCGCGTGGCGATTGCCATGGCCCTCGCCAACGACCCCTCCATCCTCGTTCTCGACGAGCCGACAACCGGTCTCGACGCGACGGTGGAAGCAGAGGTGCTCGACCTGATCGCACAATTGCGCTCGGAACTCTCCGCCTCGATCCTGTTCATCAGCCATAATCTCGCGGTCGTGTCCAATATGTGTGACCGGGTCGGCGTGCTCTATGCCGGCATGCTGGTCGAGGAAGGCCCGACAAACGACGTCTTCAACAATCCGCGCCACCCGTACACCGTGGCGCTGCTGCGCTGCTTGCCGCGTGTCGGGCAACGCAAGGATCAGCGTCGCCTCGACACCATTCCCGGCTCCCTGCCCGGGATCGGTGTCGCGATCAAGGGTTGCGCCTTCGCCGACCGCTGCGCCCTGGCGACAGAGCGCTGCCGCACCGAATTTCCGCCGCTCTACGATCTCGGCGACCGGCTGTCGAGGTGCCACTATCACGATAAGGCGCAGTCGCTACCACGCGCGACGGCGGCGGATGTGGCGCCGTCGGCGCCAAGGGCGGCTACCCGACCGGTGCTGCGTGTCGAGGCTTTGAACAAGACCTATGGCAGTCAGGGCCAGGGGCTGAGAGCCGTGAAGGACATCTCGGTCAGCCTGCAGCCTGGCCAGACGCTCGGGCTGGTAGGTGAATCCGGCAGCGGCAAGACGACCTTCGCCAAACTGCTGATGGGCCTCGTCCGGCCGGACGATGGCGGCACCATCGAGCTTGAAGGCACACCTCTGGCGGCGCGGCTGGACAGTCGTACGGACGGCCAGATCAAGGCCATGCAGATCGTCTTCCAGAACCCCGATTCGGCACTTAACCGCTCGCATTCGATCCGCCATCTGCTTGACCGGGCGATCAAGCGGTTGGCCGGTTTGCGCGGCAAGGCGCTCGACGCTCGCCGTGAAGAACTCGTCAGTTCGGTAAAGCTCACCGCGCGTCACCTCGCGGTCAAGCCGCGCCAACTCTCGGGTGGGCTGAAACAGCGTGTCGCGATCGCACGCGCCTTTGCCGGCAATCCGCGCCTCGTCGTCTGCGATGAACCGACTTCAGCGCTCGACGTGTCGGTGCAAGCATCGATCCTCAACCTACTTGTCGACCTGCAGGCCAGGGAGCATGTCAGTTACATTTTCATCTCGCATGACCTGGCCGTGGTTCGCTATCTCGCCGACCAGATCGCTGTTCTCTATCTCGGCCGCATCATGGAACTCGGCCCGTCTGAAGCTGTTTTTGGCGGCCCGCACCACCCCTATACCGAGGCGCTGCTGTCCGCCGTCTCCAGGCTCGAGCGGACGGAAACCTCCCGCATTCGCCTCGACGGCGAAATCCCGAGCGCGGCCAATCCGCCGAAAGGCTGTGTCTTTCATACGCGCTGTCCTCGCAAGATGGGCCCAATTTGCGAGACGGAGGAGCCTCCTCTCTCGGAGGCAGGGCCCGGCCATACGATCCGCTGCCATATCCCGTATTCAGAACTGGTCAAACTGCAAATGCCGAAGACCACCGCGGACGTGGGATGACGACATGACAAGAGACGCCGGCCATTGGTGGAAAATAGAGAACCATCGACCTTCTCGTTCAGGTCTTAGCGAAAACCATCGATCGTCTCCCACGCACAATCAAACGGGTTTCTCAATTGGACTCGACGTTGCAGCATTGGCAAGGTCAAAGGCTACGGACGAAGTTGGCAATCATCGAGCTCTTCTCAACTATCATGGCAAAACAGACGGCCTTTAGCGTGGCGGCTGCCCTATCCGTTGCCGAAGCAGAGCTTGCGGTCGACCAGGATAAAGGCGGGCGTTCGGCGTTCAACGACGAAATGTTCCTCGTGAAGAACGGATGAAGGGCAGAGATGCGTTACTCCGCCCTTTCGATCTTTCTGAACGGCTTGCGCAAGAATACCGGCTGGACATCCGCCTGGCGCTTTCCCGAGCCGAAGCCTCACTATGACGTCATCATCGTGGGTGGAGGCGGGCATGGTCTCGCGACCGCGCACTACCTGGCCAAGGAACATGGCGTCACCAATGTCGCGGTGCTCGAGAAGGGCTACATCGGCTCCGGAAATGTCGGCCGCAACACGACGATCATCCGGTCGAACTACCTGCTGCCGGGCAACAACCCGTTCTACGAACTTTCGATGAAGTTATGGGAAGGGCTGGAGCGGGAACTGAACTACAACGCGATGGTGTCCCAGCGCGGCGTCATCATGCTTTGCCACAACGACAGCCAGCAGGCCGCTTATACGCGACGCGGCAATGCGATGCGTCTCCACGGCGTCGACGCCGAATTTCTCGACCGCCGGCAGGTCAAGGCGATGCTGCCTTTCATGGACTTCGACAATGCGCGCTTCCCGATACAGGGCGGCCTCATGCAACCGCGCGGCGGTACCGTTCGCCATGACGCGGTCGCCTGGGGCTATGCGCGCGCCGCCGATTCACGCGGTGTCGATATCCTCCAGCATTGCGAAGTCACCGGCATCCGGCGCGAGAACGGCCGAGTCGTCGGCGTCGAGACGAGCAAGGGCTTCATTGGCTGCAACAAGCTGGCGCTTGCCGCGGCCGGCAACTCCTCACGCGTCGCGGCGATGGCCGACCTGAAGCTTCCGATCGAAAGCCACGTCCTGCAGGCCTTCGTCTCGGAGGGCCTGAAGCCGTTCATCGACAACGTGGTGATATTCGGCGCCGGCCATTTTTACGTCTCGCAGTCCGATAAGGGCGGTCTCGTCTTCGGTGGTGACATCGACGGCTACAATTCCTATGCCCAGCGCGGCAATCTGGCGACGATCGAGCATGTGGCCGAGGCCGGGGTCGCCATGATCCCTGCCCTCTCCCGTGTCCGTGTGCTGCGTAGCTGGGGTGGCATCATGGATATGTCGATGGACGGTTCGCCAATCATCGACCGTACCCCGATCGATAATCTCTACCTCAATGCGGGCTGGTGCTATGGCGGTTTCAAGGCGACGCCAGCTTCGGGCTACTGCTTCGCGCATTTGATAGCGCGCGGCGAGCCGCACAAAACCGCCGCGCAGATGCGCCTCGATCGCTTCGAGCGCGGATATGCTCTCGACGAACGGGGCCTCGGCGCCCAGCCAAACCTTCACTAGAGTTCCATATGGCAAGTCTTGTCCCCTGCCCTCATTGCGGCATGCGCCCCAGGGAAGAGTTCACCGTCAAGGGTGCGGTGCTTCCGCGGCCGGCCCCGGACGCATCTCAGGCGACATGGTTCGACCATGTCTTTCTTCGCGAAAATCCGCGGGGGCCATACGACGAATACTGGCATCACACATCGGGGTGCCGGCGCTGGCTGGTTGTGACGCGCGACACCGCAACCCATGAAATCAAGGCCTGCCGGGATGTGGCCGACAATCCGGCGGTGACAGCATGACCTCCTATCGTCTTTCGAAGGGCGGTCTCATCAATCGTTCGGTTTCGCTGCCCTTTACCTTCGACGGCAGAAGATTCACTGGCCATGCCGGCGATACGCTCGCCTCCGCCCTCCTTGCCAACGGCCAGCGTCTTGTCGGCCGCAGCTTCAAGTATCACCGGCCCCGCGGCATCCTGACTGCCGGGCCGGCCGAGCCGAATGCGCTGGTGACAATCGGCAAGGAGGGTCGCACCGAACCAAACACCCGTGCGACGATGCAGGAGCTTTATGCCGGTCTCGAGGCGCGAAGCCAGAACCACTGGCCCTCGCTCGGTCTAGACATCGGCGTGTTGAACAATCTGCTTTCGCCGTTTCTCGGCGCGGGTTTCTACTACAAGACCTTCATGTGGCCCCCAGCCTTCTGGGAAAAGCTGTATGAGCCGTTTATTCGCAAAGCGGCCGGCCTTGGCCGCGCCACCTATGAGGCCGATCCCGATTCCTATGAGAAATCCTGGGCGCATTGCGACCTCCTGGTTGTCGGTTCCGGTCCGGCCGGTCTCGCTGCGGCGCTGACTGCCGCACGCACCGGGTTGCGAGTCGTCTTGGCCGAGGAGCACTCGGAATTCGGCGGCGCGCTTCTCTCCGAGACCGCGACGATCAACGGCGTCCCCGCTCCTGACTTCGCGGAGCGCTGCATCGATGAACTGCGCAGCCTGGAGAATGTGAGACTGCTGCGACGAACGACCGCCATCGGCTGGTACGACAGCAATGTGTTCGGCGCGGTCGAGCGCGTGCAAAAGCATGTCGCCATGGTGGCCGCTAACCTGCCAGTCGAGCGCTTTTGGCGCATCGCTGCCAGGCACGCCATCCTCGCGACCGGCGCGGAGGAACGGCCGCTCCTTTTCGGCGGGAACGACATACCCGGCGTGATGACTGCAACCGCCATGCGCGCTTATCTCAACCGGTTCGGCGTCGCGCCCGGCCAACGGGCGGCGATCTTCACCACCAATGGCAGCGGCTATGCTCTGGCCCGCGATCTCGAGCGGGCCGGCGTCGAACTTTCGGTGATCATCGATAGCCGCGCGAGCGCCAACATCTCGTATGACGGGGGGGCTCGCGTCATCCACGGCGCCTATGTGACGGACGCTGCCGGAGGCAAATCGCTTGCCTCTGTCACGATTGGGGGATCCGGCCGCTCCGAGACCATCAAGGTCGATGCGCTCGCCATGGCAGGTGGCTTCAGCCCGATCATTCATCTCGCATGCCACCGGGGCGGAAGGCCGGTCTGGTCCGACGAACTGTCGGCCTTCCTCGCGCCTGAGGGACTCAAGGGATTGGCGCTTGCGGGCTCAAATATGGGCGAGACCTGCATAGCTGATTGCGTGTCGCAAGGTTCGGCCCGGGCAGCCGCGATCGCCGATGAATGGGGAAAAAAGGCCGCTTGCTTCTCCATCGAGGTCGAAGGCGACATGCCCGCGCGTTCGGAGAGGCCGCTGTGGTCGATTCCAGGCGTGAAAGGAAAGGCCTTCGTCGACTATCAAAACGACGTCCACGGTGCCGATCTCAAGCTCGCCGCGCAAGAGGGCTACGGCGACGTCGAGCTCGCCAAGCGCTACACCACGACCGGCATGGCGACGGACCAGGGAAAGCTTTCCAACCTCAACGCGATTGGCTTGCTTGCCGAGGCACGGGGCATATCGCCTAATGAAGTCGGCACGACAACATTCCGTCCCTTCTACACGCCTGTCGCGTTCGGTACACTGACGGGGATATCCAGGGGCAAGCATTTCCAGCCGGTCCGCAAATCGCCGCTGCATGACTGGGCCGGGAAGAACCGTGCGGTGTTCGTCGAGACAGGCCTCTGGTACCGCTCGTCCTGGTTTCCCCGCGAAGGCGAGACGACATGGCGCCAGAGCGTCGACCGCGAGGTGCTGAACGTCCGCGCCAATGCAGGGCTCTGCGACGTTTCCCTGCTCGGCAAGATCGAGATCACCGGCGGGGATGCGGCCAAATTCCTTGACCGGGTCTACTGTAACGGTTTCGCCAAACTTCCCGTCGGCAAAGCACGTTATGGCTTGATGTTGCGCGATGACGGGATGATCTACGACGATGGGACGACCAGTCGTCTGTCGGAGAACCGCTACTTCATGACCACGACGACGGCCTATGCCGCGGGCGTCATGAACCATCTGGAATTTTGTGCCCAGGTGCTTTGGCCTGAGCTTGACGTCAACCTTGCCTCGGTCACCGACCAGTGGGCACAGATGTCTCTGGCCGGGCCGAAGTCGCGGACGATCCTCCGGGAGATTGTCGACGAGGATATCTCGGATGCGGCTTTCGGCTTCCTGGCCGCGCGTGAAGTATCGTTGTTCAACGGGCGTCTGAACGGCATGCTGTTCCGCATCTCCTTCTCCGGCGAACTGGCCTATGAAATTGCTGTTCCTGCCGGCTATGGCGAAAGCGTTGCGGACGCGCTGATGCATGCCGGTGAGCCACATGGCATTTGCGCCTACGGTGTCGAGGCGCTGAACGTGCTCCGCATCGAAAAGGGCCTTGTCACACATAGCGAAATCAACGGTACGGTTGTCCCGGCAGACCTCGGTCTTGGCAAGATGGTGTCAAGCATCAAGGCCGATTTCATCGGCAAAATGATGCTCGCCCGCGAAGGCCTCTCCGATCCGGCACGGCAACGCCTCACAGGAATTGTGCCGCTCGACCCCTGCGAGTCCTTTCAAGCGGGATCTCATGTCCTCGCCAAAGACGCGGCCGCCACGCTGGAGAACGACCAGGGATACGTTACGTCTGCCGCATACTCTCCCCATCTCGAATCCACCATCGGGCTAGCCCTCGTCATCGACGGTCCCGAACGTCACGGCGAGGAAGTCATGATCTGGAACGGATTGCGCGGCCAGTTCACGCGGGGGAGGCTTTGTGATCCCGTTTTCTTTGACCCGGGGAGCGAGCGGCTTCATGTCTGACCTTGAACTCACCCATCGCCCCGCGCTCGCTTCGATTTCGCCGCTTTTCGCGGAGCGCATTCGTCTCATGCCTTTGCCGGAAGGCACCGTCTTGCAGGTCTTCGGCGAAGACGAAGCCGGTACCGCTGATCTTGCAAGAAGGGTTGCCCCCGCGCTGTCGCTTCGCGACAACGGTCCCAATCAATGGTTCCTGATTGGCGACGAGCCTATCTCTCGCGCTGCGCTCCTGGCACTGGCCTCCCGTCTTCCCTACAGGTTTTCGGTCCTGGATCAGAGCCACGGACGCGTGCGGATCGCTATCGAGGGTGATGCGGCGGAAGAAGTTCTTGCAAAGGGCACCGGTGTGGACCTCGCGCTTTTTGAAGTCGGCCAGGCGACCACCACGCTGGTCGGCCATGTTGCAGCCCACATCACACGCATCGCCACTGACAGGTTCGAACTCATGCCTCTGCGCAGCTTTGCCGAAAGCCTGTGGGAGGATTTGACGCGGATGGCTGCGGAACATTTGGGCGCGGCGCTCCAGCGATAAGCATGGTCGACGGAGATAACGAACGAAACCCGGCACAACGCGAAGGCGGCTTGTATCCGCTGGCGAACTCCAGACCTCTGAAATCCGAGTGCGGCACTCGTTCGATAAGTGTCGCTTATCAAATCAGTACTGTGACCGGACATGACTTTGGGCACGATCTGATCACGATGGGCATGGGACTTTTCCGGAATACTGGTGGGTTGCAGGGAGCACGGCTGAAATGCGCTGCCGGTGGTCCAGGCAGAAGAGGCCCGCGTGTTTCCGGCCCATGGCACAACGGGCCGATCCGCCGCTCTTCGTTTCGGTTGCGCGGCGTCATAGGCCAATGGCGTTCCCGGCGCCTGACATGGAGCTTTTAATGAAGCCGAACCCCTCGCAACTGGCCTTCGTACCCTTCGTTTCCGTCGACAACATGATGCGCCTGGTGAATGCAATCGGGCCTGAGCAATTCATTGCCGATCTGGCCCACTATATCGAGGAGGACTTCAAGCGCTGGCCGGAATTCGACAAGACCCCCCGCGTCGCTTCTCATTCGAACGATGGGGTTATCGAACTCATGCCAACTGCCGATGCCGAGAATTACGGGTTCAAGTATGTGAACGGTCATCCGAAGAACATGCGCGAAGGCTACCAGACCGTTACCGCCTTTGGGGTGCTCTCGTCGGTTTCGAACGGCTATCCGATCCTGCTGACCGAGATGACGATGCTGACGGCGTTACGCACGGCGGCCACTTCGGCGCTGGTCGGCAGATATCTCGCGTCCGGAGGTTCCGAAGTCATGGCGATGATCGGAAACGGCGCCCAATGCGAGTTCCAGGCGCTGGCCTTCCGGGCCCTATGCGGAATAAATCGGCTGCGGCTCTTTGACATCGATCCCAGGGCAACCGGGAAGGCTGTGGCGAATTTGCAGGCACAGGGTTTTCAGGTGGTAAGTTGCGTTTCATCGTCCGAGGCGGTCGAGGGCGCGCAGATCATCACCACCTGTACCGCCGACAAGCAATACGCGACTATCCTGAGCGACAACATGGTCGGCGGCGGCGTCCATATCAACGCGATCGGCGGCGATTGTCCCGGCAAGACCGAACTCCAAAAAGACGTTCTTCTCCGTTCCGAAATCTTCGTCGAATACCCGCCCCAGACCCGGATCGAAGGTGAAATCCAGCAACTCCCCGCCGATCATCCGGTGACCGAACTCTGGAAGGTCATGCGCGGCGAGGCTCCCGGACGCCGCGATGCGGGGCAGATCACGCTTTTCGATTCGGTCGGCTTCGCGATCGAGGATTTCTCCGCGCTGCGTTTCGTCCATGACCGGATTGCCGGCAGCGATTATTTCCTCCCGCTCGACCTGCTCGCGGACCCGGACGATCCGCGTGACCTGTTCGGGATGCTGATGAGAGAGGCCGCCGAGGCCTGATTTGACCGCGCGCCGTTCGCGCCGCAGGGGTCCGCCTGATGAACTTCCCCTTTACCGAAGCCACGCCTATCCAGTTTCGGGGACCGCTGCCGGAATTATCGGACGTCGCGATCATCGGCGGAGGCATCATTGGCGTGATGGCAGCGCTATTCCTTAGCCGGCGCAATATCTCCGTCACGCTGCTTGAAAAAGGACGCATTGCTGCCGAGCAGTCCTCGCGCAATTGGGGCTGGATCCGGCAACAGGGCCGCGACGCGGACGAGCTTCCGATCATGATCGAGGCGCGCCGTCTGTGGCGACAACTTGCCGACGAGTGCGGCGAGGATATCGGCCTCAGCCAAACCGGCGTGACCTATCTCGCCAACACGGACAAGGAGATGGCCGAGTTTGGAGAGTTCGTGAAGATTGCCGAAGCCCACGGGCTCGACACGCGCATTCTCGACGCGGATCAGGTTGCTGGACTGATCCCGGCCATGTCCCGACGCTACAAAGGCGCGATGACCACGCCTTCGGACATGCGGGCCGAACCCTGGCTTGCGGTGCCAGCGGTCGCTCGTCTGGCGGCGCGGGAAGGGGTTACGATCCTCGAGAATTGCGCGGCGCGCAAGCTCGATCTCTCTGCTGGCCGCGTAAGCGGCGTCTGGACGGAGAAAGGCCGTGTCGCAACTTCGACCGTAGTTGTCGCCGGAGGCGCATGGACGTCGCTCCTCCTGCGCGCACACGGCGTTTCGATCCCTCAATTGAGCGTCAAGGCGACCGTCGCGGCAACCGAAGCGATGCCCGAAATCCATTCGGGCGCTGCTACGGACGAGCGGATCGCCTTCCGGCGGAGACAGGATGGCGGATATACATTGGCGGCGGGCGCCAGCCACATGCTCTATGTCGGGCCGGATGTCTTTCGACATGCGCCCAAATATTTCTCCACGCTGAAGGCGCACCCTTTCGGAACCCGCTACCGGCCAGCTGCGCCGTGCGGCTACCCGGACGCATGGTCGACGGCGCGCGATTGGGAGGCGGACGGAAAAAGCCCGTTCGAGCATATGCGCGTGCTTAATCCCGCTCCTGAAGCGGGTGCGCTCCGCACGATCGACCAAAGGTTTCGTGCACTGTTTCCCCAGGTGGGCGAACTGCGCTTCAAGGCAATTTGGGCCGGGATGATCGATGCGATGCCAGACGCGGTGCCGATCGTCGACCGTGTCGCTGCTGTTCCCGGTCTTATCGTCGGGACGGGAATGAGCGGGCACGGCTTCGGCATCGGGCCCGGCATAGGCCGCGTCCTGTCTGATCTCATCCAGGGAAACGAGGTGGGATACGATCTTGGAAGGTTCCGCCTGTCCCGCTTCAGCGACGGCAGTCCGATCCGGCCCGGCCCGTCTCTTTAAGGTCGGTTATTCATGGCGCCTTTGTCGCAAACGCGACGATCTTCACCGCATTCACGTGAGGCTTCCTGTTCGCCTGCAGGCCGGGAAGCCGCTACTGTTGCACAAGTCAGCACCAGCGGGAAAACCTGATGGACGCAGAAATAAGAAAGTTTATCGAGAACGCGACGCTTCTGTTCATCGCCTCTCGCAGCAGCGAAGGACTGCTGGACGTGTCGCCGCGCGGCGGGCAGCCATCGGTGCTGCGGGTCGCAGATAATGAAGCGCTCCTGCTGCCGGATTACCCGGGCAATCGAAGGCTTGACACGATCGGCAATCTGCTCGGCAATCCCGAAGTCACGCTTATTATCGTCAACCGGGGCGCCGATCGATACCTTCGCGTGGTGGCGGCCGGCGAAGCTTCATTCCGCGCTGAGCACCTCGCGGCGTTCCCGGCCGATGAAAATCCTCCGGTCAGCGTGCTGGTGCTTGCACCGCACCGTTTCGACTTTGTCGCTACCAGCGCCTTTTCACGGACAGGTCTGTGGTTGCGTGCGGGCGAGCGAAAGCCCCCGCTCAACCTCGGTTCCGTCGTCAGGCGCGATAAGGAAGCGCGGGCAGATGCCGGCTTTGGGCCTGTTCTCAAGAATGCGGGAGAGGAACGTCTGCTGGCCACTCATGGCGTTCGCGAGATTTACGGGACGGCCAGCGAGGGCGTGCAGACCAAGGTTTCCGACATTGCCGGTCCGGGCGGGCTGGCTTTCATGGAAGAAGCACAGTTCATCGTCGTGGCGCATGAAGTCGGGCCGGGCAGGATGGCTGTCTGCCTGACGGGCGAAGCGCCGCTTACGGTTATCCCTTTCGACAACAGGCACGCCTACCGCTTGCATCTTCCGGCCGAAATCGAGATGGCGGCCGAGGGGCAAATAGCGTTGGTGACCCTTGCGCCGGGGCGAAGCGAGACGCTGCGTGTAAACGGCCGGTTCGAGAAGGAGGAGGGCCGAGAATCGAACGGCACTAAAACGGTCAAGATCGTCCCGCAGGAAGTCTTTTTCCACTGTCCGGCCTCGCTTAACCGGGCGCGGATCTGGCAGGAAGACCGTCGTGCCAACTGGACAGGACGCCGCCGTTTCATCTGTACGGAACGGCACCGCGAAAGCCCTCAGGTGCTGTCTTTCGTCCTGACGCCCGCAGACGATGCATCGATCGGACCTATCGGCCCGGGCCAATATGTGACGGTATCGCTACCACACGATCCCGAGTCGTCTTTTCGCCAGCGATCCTATTCCGTTTCGGGACGCCCGGATGAGCGCAGTCTGCGTATTTCAGTCCGGCGTGCCGGCAAGGGCGGCATGTCCGACCTGCTGCACGACACGGTCGAAGCAGGTAGCGGGCTCCTCTTGGGAATACCCGCGGGCCGCTTCATTCTGGACAGTCCACCGGGCAGACGCGTTGTCCTGATCGGCGCGGGCGTCGGCACGACTCCGCTCCTCCCGATGCTGGAGCAACTCGCCGCCGACGACAGTGGACGCGAGGTCTGGTTCGTTCATGCAGCGCATGACGGGACGCACCATTTGTTTCGCGATGAAGTAAGGCGAATATCGGCAAGCGCCGAAAAGGGCCGCATCCGACTGTTCTCTGCCTACTCCTGCCCGCGCGATTACGATGAATGCGACCTTGGCCGCCGCCTCGACGCGGCAGTGATCGCGGAACTTCTGCCGGTCGCGGACAGCGATTTTTATATTTGCGGACCGACATCCTTCATGGCGTCCCTTCACGATGACCTGGTCGCGCTTGGAGCCGACCCTGGAAGCATACGGTCGGAGGAATTTTCAGCTGCGGCCCTCGATCTGACGGGGATGAACGGGCTGGCCGAATGCGTGGTCACTTTCGCCAGGTCCGGCAAGACGGCGGCATGGACGCCGGGCGCCGGTTCGTTGCTCGACCTTGCGCTCGCCCATGAGGTGAAGGTGGCGTATTCCTGCCGCAGAGGCGATTGCCAGTCCTGTCTGCAGCGCGTACTCGGCGGCGCGGCCGGCTATCCGTCGGGCGAAGCGCCGGTACTCGCGGAAGACCAGATCTTGCTATGTCAGGCGATCCCGCGCGAAGACATGATCATCGACTGCTGATACTGCAACTGCAGAACGCAAGGCGGTCGGAACAATGCCCGTAACCTTGTGGAACATGGCACTGAACGCGCTGGGACTGTCATAGCCGACGGTCCATGCCACTTGCTGGACCGGGCGTCCCGCCCTGAGCAGCGGAGCGGCGGCCTGGATCCGTCGCAACTGCCGCCACTCGGAAAAGGACATGCCGGTCTCGTTCTGGAAGATGCGCTCGAGCCGACGCCGGCTGGCGCCTGTCAGGCTCGCCCATTCCGCCAGTGTTCGCCGGTTTCCCGGGTCGTCCGTTAGGGTCTGACAGATTCGGTGAAGTCGAGGGTTCGAAGGCATAGGCAGGCTCAGGCGATGCTTGCCGAAATTACGCAACTCGCTGAGAACCAGTTGCACAAGATGTGGATAGGTCGTGGCGTCCTCTTGCCCATGATAGTGGCCGGCTAAGCGTGAAATCAACTCGCCCAGAAAGGTCGAGATCGGAACGACCGTCTCCGGAAGCTGCAGATTCGTAATCAGATCGGGGCGAATGTAGATGGACTGGAACATGGGTGGCTGACCGGCGGACACGCTGTGCGCGACGCCTCCAGGGACCCATGCAGCCTCTCCGGGTTTAATGGTCCATCGTTGCGACTGGACACAGATATCGGCGGCGGTAGAGATCGTGCAGATCAATTGCGCTCGTGGATGACTATGCATCCGGCCCGCGATCGCTTGCTCATGCCGAGCGATTTGCCCAACGATCGGGTCCCGGGACTCCATCAGCATCTTCAGACTGTCGGCGGGCAACCTGGTCGAATGAGGGCGCTGGTCAGAAAATCCGGGCATCTTGATCTATCGCCATGACAGCTATCAAAGGTAGCAAGTCTCCGGCAGAGTTCCAACATGTCAGTTCAAGGAAGTTATTGCCGCTCTGTCACCGCTTCACCCTTTGCGCACCAAGGGCCGCCAGCCGATACCATCGGGCCACGCGTTCTGTTCCGCCGCTCAGACGCGGGTCGTGTTGCAATCGGTAGGTTGTCGGCATTCCGAACGTGGATTTTGTCCGCCACCGAACCTAACCCTGGGTTGATCGTGCTCAGGCAATTCATTGCTTATGGTTATCAATATTCCCGATAGAGCATATTGAAACAAACCACCTGCGTGGCAGAATGGTTGGCTTATTCGCCTCCTCTCCTGTCAAGGACAGGGATGGAGAGGGTTGCTTGAAAATTTCAGCGCAGGGACGAGCGTGAGCCGCAATTTCGATCATCGAGGCATCCACGGCAAATTTGTTATGGTCCGGTAACCTCACGAAACAAGAAAGCGAATGTCTTTCAATCGACGGGGTTTTCTGAACGTGGGTATCGCCGTCAAGCACTTCTCAGCACCATGCTCCATGCCCTACGTCTTCCTGGACTTGCCTGCGAATTCCGACAAACCTTGTGACCTGAAATGCTTTTGAGAGCGCGCGCCTGAGATGACCAACCGACTGTCCTTTCCCCTGCCCACCGAAGATGACATCCGCGAGCTGACGGAATTCCGACGCGAGTTGCACCGCAACCCCGAACTTTCCGGGGAAGAAAGGGAGACCGCAAGCCGAGTGGTCGAGATGCTTGCGCCGACCAAGCCCGACAAGGTGCTGACTGGCCTCGGTGGTCACGGTGTCGCGGCGATCTATGATAGTGGCGCACCGGGACCAACGATTCTTTTTCGCTCCGAACTGGATGCCCTGCCGATTCAGGAACTCGGAAAGATTGAACATCGTTCGACGGTGCCCGGGAAAGCGCACCTTTGCGGACATGACGGGCATTCAACGATTCTTCTGGGTCTGGGGCGCATCCTTTCAAGGACGCGCCCGACCAGCGGGCGAGTGATTCTGATGTTCCAGCCCGCCGAGGAGAATGGCGCGGGTGCGAGCGCCGTTGTCGCCGACCCGCACTATCCCGAGATCAAGCCGGACTGGGCGTTCTCGCTTCACAATGCGCCGGAAATCGAGTTTGGTTCCGCCCAACTCGGCGTCGGACCGGCGAACTGCGCCTCGCGCGGCATCCGCATCCGGCTGACCGGCAGCACGGCGCATGCCTCGCGTCCAGAGGATGGCCGCTCTCCGATGTTGGCTGTCTCGGAATTGATGCCGGCCCTACAGGCCTGCGGCCGTGGCAAGCCGTTGGGGCCGGGGTTCACTATGGTTACGGTGACGCACGCATCGATGGGCGCGGAAGCCTTCGGCGTCGCGCCTGGCGAAGCGAAGATCATGGCGACGCTGCGTACGGTTTACGACGACGACATGGCGAACCTCGTCGCACGGGTCGAAGGTCTGGTCAGCGACGCGGCGGAGCGTCACGGGCTGTCCTGCGCGTGGGAGTATGATGACGTCTTCGCAGCATCGATCAATGAGGAGAAGGCTGCGGCGATCCTCGCCACTGGGATGAAACGCGCAGGCACTGAATGGCGGGATCAGAAGGTGCCGTCGGTCGGCTCGGAAGATTTTGGGCAATTCGGGCTGAGCGGCGCCAAGGCCGCGATGCTCCGTCTCGGCTGCGGTCCAAACTGGCCGCGGGTCCATACACCCGAATACGATTTCCGCGACGAATTGATCCCGGTCGGCATCCGGATATTCTCCGAGACGCTGGCGGCCTGCCTGGAAGAGAGTTGAGCGCTGCCGTTATCGGCCTGGCGGCGCTGTTCCCGATGCGAGAACAGATCGCGATACAAAGCTGAAAAAGGCTGTATGGCGGACGAGCAGTCATCGCGCAGTTTGGGCTGCCCGGACCATTTCGGCCAGATTAACAGGTCCAGACCCTAGCTGTCTGTAAGTTTCGGGAGAGCAGGTATGAGTGAGCGTTTCAAACTCGATGGACGGATCGCTCTGATAACAGGCGGGGCGCGCGGGTTGGGCTTGGAGATCGCCCACGCGTTGGGCGAGTTGGGTGCTGTCGTTTATGTCAACGGGACCGATGCCAAGCGCGCACAGGCGGCCGTGGAGCGTCTGCGCGCCCTCGGCATCGAGAGCTTCGCGTGCGTATTCGACGTCGCTGACGAGTCCGTCGCGCTCGCACGACTGGAACGAATACATGCCGAGCATGGGCGCTTCGACATCCTCTTCAACAATGTCGGCGTGCGCTTCCGCGAACCGCTCGAGCGGATCGACACCGCGAAGCTGCGCGAATTGCTCAACACCAATCTGGTCGCTGCATTCGCGTTAGCGCGCAAGGCCGCTGCGCTGATGGCGCAAGGAGGTTACGGACGGATCATCAATGTGAGTTCGGTCGCGGGTGAGCGCGGCAGCGCCGGAGACGCCGCTTACCAGATCGCCAAGGCTGGGATGAATGGGATGACGCGTGCGCTGGCGGCCGAGTTCGGTGCCGAAGGCATTACCTGCAACGCGTTGCTGCCCGGCCCTTTCGACACCGAGACGAACAGGGCGCATTTCGCTACCGAGGCGGTCCAGGACTGGCTGCAAAGACGGATTATACTGAAGCGTGCGGGCCAACCGTCCGAAATTGGTGGCGCGGCGGCGTTTCTCGCCTCGCCAGCAGCGAGTTTCGTAACCGGCATTACAATGCCCGTCGACGGGGGATATCTTGCGGCCGGGTGAGGGGCCCTTCAAGGTGCTTGCTAGCATCATCCTTCGCTCGGCGTAGGCGGCGCGCTTCAGACACGCACACCCACATGATGGCCAAAAACTTCATTCGATCAGCAATCGGCGAGCCACTGACGATCTCACCCAGTCTGCCGCACGATTATACCGGGCCCCTCCTTCGCACTTCTACAGGGCGATCTCGGCTGGGGACTCGGATATCAAAGCCTCTGATTGCCCCATTCTAGGTCCGGATGAACTGGCCTGATGGTACCGAAGCCGCCCTGCGGTATCCCGCCGTTCGAATTTGGTTGCTTACATCGTGCTTACACAGACCGGTCTCCGCAAACGTTGTAAGCAGAAAATGCCCCGTAGGGCATTTGCTAAATTTTTGATTTTCTTAGAGATTATTGGAGCGGGTGAGGCGATTCGAACGCCCGACCCCAACCTTGGCAAGGTTGTGCTCTACCCCTGAGCTACACCCGCTCGCGCGGC
>JBDZVC010000365.1:0-4362 GCA_040255475.1 Phyllobacteriaceae bacterium
TAGTAGAGGATGCGCTCCGTCGTCGTCGTCTTGCCGGCATCGATGTGGGCCATGATGCCAAAGTTACGATAGTCGTGGAGTTGATATTCGCGGGCCATTGAAGTGCCTCTTTCAGTCCTGTCTGGCGCTTTACCAGCGGTAATGCGCGAAAGCGCGGTTGGCCTCGGCCATCTTGTGCGTGTCTTCACGCTTCTTGACGGCGGAGCCACGGTTGTTGGCCGCGTCCATCAGCTCGCCGGAAAGACGATCGACCATGGTCGTCTCGTTGCGCGCGCGGGCGGCGGTAATCAGCCAGCGGATGGCCAGCGCCTGACGGCGCTCGGGACGCACGTCGATCGGAACCTGATAGGTGGCGCCACCGACACGGCGGGACTTCACCTCGATATGCGGCGCGACGTTCTCGAGCGCCTGATGGAAGACCGCCACCGGCTCCTGCTTCGTCTTGGCCTGCACCTGATCGAGCGCGCCGTAGACGATCGTTTCGGCGACCGACTTCTTGCCGTCATACATGACGGCGTTCATGAACTTCGTGACCACCAGATCGCCGAACTTCGGATCCGGATTGATCTCGCGCTTATCCGCTTTGTGACGTCGGGACATGTTCTCGTCTCTCAATCTCGAGGCCCGGCGCACAAAACAAAAGCGCCGAAGCCGGAAAACCCTACTTCGGACGCTTGGCGCCGTATTTCGAGCGGCGCTGTTTGCGGTTCTTCACACCCTGGGTGTCGAGCACGCCACGAATGATGTGGTAGCGCACACCCGGAAGGTCTTTCACACGACCGCCGCGGATCATGACGACGGAGTGCTCCTGAAGGTTATGACCTTCACCTGGAATGTAGCCGATCACCTCGAAGCCGTTGGTAAGGCGAATCTTCGCGACCTTGCGGAGCGCCGAGTTCGGCTTCTTCGGCGTCGTCGTATAGACGCGCGTGCAAACACCCCGCTTCTGCGGGTTCGCCTGCATGGCCGGCACCTTGTTGCGCTTCACCGGCGCAACGCGCGGCTTGCGGATCAGCTGGTTGACGGTAGGCATTAAAACCTTCCTCTTTCTCAAAAATTCCGTGTCCAAAGCCCTGGCGGGCCGTTCAGGCGCCATTTCCATACGCAAATTCGGGCATAAACCACTCTTTCGCGGTCCTGCCCGAACAATAAGCAGAGGAAGCGAAGCCGCTTCATGCACGCCGGAAATGTCTATTCGCTCGTAGAACGAGCCCTGTTTGAAGCGAAGTCCGGAACGCGACGTTCCGAAAAGCGATGCTTCACATCGGCTCAGACGCGGCGGGTAATACGCAAAACCCACCGGGGCGTCAACCCTTGCAGCGCAATAATCATGCGTCACAAAGGCAGATGCCGGCCCACGCAATATTGTTATCAAGCCGGCCCGCTTCAAGAGCAAAAGTGACGAACTTGGCGCTGTGTCACAACTTCCATCCATGCAAGGATCGGTCAGGAAACGAATCCATCTGAAGGAAGCCGGCCATGAACGACAATGAGGAGCGCCCGGTCACCATCATCGTCGGTCGCGTGTGGCGCCGGAAGGGCGGCGAGTCGGAGGGCGTCCATGTCATGCTGGTGGCGCCGGACGACGATTCGGCCGTACGCCGCGCGCTGGAAGCACTCGCCAAGGAAGGCTATGCCGAGGCGGAACTCGACCAGATCGGCGAGATGGAAGGCGCGCCCGACGAGGAACCGCACCTTTCCGCCTGGCAGGGCGCCACGGAGGGCGAGGTTTCCATCGTCACTTTCGACGAGCCGAATTGAGACCCTCAGCTTTCACCAACGATCGCGATGGCGAAGCCGTCATAGCCCTTTTCGCCGACTGTTTGCAGCGCGGTCGCCTGCAGTGTTTCCTGATGTCCGAAGAACGAAAAGACATCGCGGGCGCCCTGCACGTTCGGATCCTTGCTTCCTGCCTCGATAACGGCTCCGTCCCGGATGACGTTATCGCAGACGATGATTGTCCCCGACCGCGCCAGCCGCATGGCCCAGTCCAGATACGACTTGTTGTTGGGCTTGTCGGCATCGATGAAAACGAGGTCGAACGGACCGAACCCATCCGCACCCAGTCTCTCGAGCGAGGAAAGCGCCGGCCCCACATGAAGGTCGATCTTGTCGGAGACCCCGGCCGTGGCGAAATTTTCCCGCGCGACCGCCGCGTGGGTACTTTCCAGTTCGAGCGTCACGACTTTGCCCCCCGCGGGCAGCGCACGCGCGATCCAGATCGTCGAATAGCCGCCAAGCGTGCCGATTTCGAGGACGCGACGCGCGCCGCACATCCGGACGACGAGATTCAGGAACCTGCCCTGTAGCGGCGACACGTCGATCGCCGGCAGTCCATGGGCACGATTGCGCTCCAGCACGGTGTCCATAACAGGGTCCGGGGGCAAGAGGCTGCCGGCAGCGTAAGCATCCACCTCAGCCCAGATTCCTTGGTTCGAAGGCATGTCGTCGACTCCACTCTTGCCCTGGCAGAAACAAGAAAGGGGCCTAGCGGCCCCTTCCCTTCTCTTTCCTATGACCGGCGCCTCGCCTATTCGGCGGCGTTGGTCATGTCGGTCAGCATCGGCTCGGCCACCTCGACATTGGCCTGCTTGCGGCGCTCATCGATGATGAGATCGTCGCGCGAGGTGGCGATGCGCCGAATCTGGCTCATCGCACCGCCCGTACCCGCCGGGATCAGGCGGCCAACGATGACGTTCTCCTTCAGACCCTGCAGCGTGTCGGTCTTGCCGGCCACCGCCGCCTCGGTCAGCACCCGCGTCGTCTCCTGGAAGGAGGCGGCGGAGATGAAGGACGGCGTCTGCAGCGAGGCCTTGGTGATGCCGAGCAGCACCGGCTGACCTTCCGCAGGCTTCTTGCCTTCCTCGACAAGGCGCTCGTTGACCTCGTCCAGTTCGATCATGTCGACATGATCGCCTGGAATGTAGGTCGAATCGCCCTGCACGGTGATCTCCACCTTCTGCAGCATCTGCCGGACGATCACCTCGATGTGCTTGTCGTTGATCGACACGCCCTGCAGCCGGTAGACCTCCTGGATCTCGTTGACGAGGTAGGAAGCCAGAGCCTCCACGCCCTTGATGGCCAGGATATCGTGCGGGGCCGGATTGCCGTCGAGGATGTAGTCGCCCTTCTCGATGGTGTCGCCGTCCTGAAGATGGAACGGCTTGCCCTTCGGTATCAGGTATTCGACCGGCTCCAGGGTCGAATCATGCGGCTCGATCATGATGCGGCGCTTGTTCTTGTAATCGCGCCCGAAGCGGATCGTCCCGTCGATCTCCGCGATGATGGCGTGATCCTTCGGACGACGCGCCTCGAAGAGTTCCGCCACCCGCGGCAGACCGCCGGTGATGTCCTTCGTCTTGGCGCTTTCCATCGGGATACGCGCGATCACGTCGCCGGGCTTCACATGCGCGCCCGGCTCGACCGACAGGATCGCCTCGACGGAGAGCAGGAAGCGGGCATCGCCGCCACGGGCGAGCTTCGCTACCTTGCCCTTCGCATCCTTGATCGCCATCGCAGGCTTCAGGTCGCTGCCGCGCGGGGTCGAGCGCCAGTCGATGACCTCGCGCTTGGTGATGCCGGTCGATTCGTCGGTGGTCTCCTGCACGGAGATACCGTCCACGAGATCCTCGAACTCGACCGTGCCTTCCACCTCGGTCATGACAGGCCGGGTATAAGGATCCCATTCGGCGATGCGCTGGCCGCGCTTCACCGTATCGCCGTCGTCGACATAGAGACGCGAGCCATAGGTGATGCGGTGGACGCCGCGCTCCTTGCCAGCCTCGTCGAGGATGAGCACCGCCATGTTGCGGCCCATCGCGACGAGCTGGCCGTCGGAGTTGCGCACCACGCTGCGGTTGCGGATCTGCACCTTGCCCTCATAAGAGGATTCAAGGAACGACTGATCGACAACCTGCGCCGTACCGCCCATGTGGAAGGTACGCATGGTGAGCTGCGTGCCCGGCTCGCCGATCGACTGGGCGGCGATGACGCCGACTGCCTCGCCGATATTGACCGGCGTGCCACGCGCCAGATCGCGCCCGTAGCAGACCGCACAGACGCCGACCCTGACATCGCAGGTCAAGGCAGAGCGGATGCGGATCGACTGGATGCCGGCCTTCTCGATCTGCTCGACATCGCGCTCGTCGATCAGCTTGCCGGCCTTGACGATCACATCGCCGGAGACCGGATGCATGACATCGTCGAGCGCCGTGCGTCCGAGAACGCGCTGGCCGAGCGAAGCGACGACCTGACCGGCGTCCACGATCGGCTGCATGGTCAGACCTTTATCCGTGCCGCAATCCGTGGCGACCACGATGCAGTCCTGCGCCACGTCGACCAGACGGCGGGTCAGGTAGCCCG
>JBDZVC010000366.1:0-4362 GCA_040255475.1 Phyllobacteriaceae bacterium
CCGGTCATCTGGCCGGCGAGCGAGCCGAGATCGATCTGCTGGGCGCGCGCGATCGCGGCCGGCACGAGGAGTGCCGGCGCGGCAAGGAGGAGGGCGCGGGGTATTCTCATTCGAAGAGAAGCGTCCGGATCAGGATTTTGCCGACGCGTCCGTGGCTGCGCAGGCGGGCGCGTTCCTCCAGATCCTCCTTCAGGTGCTGGAAGCCGCTGGCGCCTTCGACCTGAGGCAGCTTCACCGTGCGCATGAAAGCGAGGAAATCCTGATGGATTTGCTCGGCGACGGCCTTGTCCGGCTCGCCGTCGAAGACCAGCGAAAGCTCCATGCGCACCCATACATTGCTTGGTGCGGCAAGGTTGGTGGTGATCGTCTCGATCGGCAGCACGCCGAGGTCGTCGCCCTCCGTCGCCGGCTTGCCGTCCTTCCTTGTCGCCGCCTTGTCCGCCGTCTTCACATGTGCCTTGTCGACGCGGGTCGGCTCCGCCTTTTGCGACCCCGCGCCGCCGGTCGAATTCAGATAGCCGCCCGAAAACCAGCCCATGCCAACGGCCGCCGCCGTCAGGACGAGCAGGACGGCGATCTGGACGATGAGCGAAGGGCCGCTTTTCGTCGGCGCTTCCTGCTGTTCGATGACGGCCATGGCGCTACCTCAAATGGGAGACAGGCGATCGACGAGTTGCTGGCCCCATGAGGGCTGCTGCATGTCGCTCAGCCGACCGCGCCCGCCATAGGAGATGCGCGCCTCGGCGATGCGCTCGTAGGAGATGGTGTTGTTGCCGTTGATGTCGGCAGGGCGGACGATGCCGGCGATGGTCAGGACGCGCAATTCGTCGTTCACGCGCACTTCCTGCTGCCCGCTTATTATGAGGTTGCCGTTCGGCAGCACCCTCGTCACGACGGCGGCGACGGATAGCTTGATGTCTTCCGACCGCGTCGTGTGACCCTGGCCATTGAACTGGCTGTCGCCATCGGCCGAGAGATTGCCGGAGCCCTTCGAGCCGGTGCCGTTGAGGTCGAAGGCGCCGCTCAGGCCCCAGGTGCGCTTTCCGGTGCGGCTGGTGTCGTTCTCGTTCTTGAGCTTGGCCTTGTCGTTGATGGAGATGAGCACGGTGAGGATATCGCCGACCTTCAGCGCACGCGGATCGGTGAAGAGGCGGCTCTGCCCGTCATTCCACAGGGAGAAGCGCTTCACCGCCGGCGGCGGCGCCTCGGGATAGGTCTCTGCATATTGTGTCGCTCCAAGCCCGGCGCCGACAGGCGACAGTTTCGGCGCAACGCCGATCTCGGGCGAGACGCAGGCCGAGAGAGTGGAACAGGCCGCAAGGAGGACAAGCAGGCGTTTCATGAGGGATCCGTTTTGCGGGCGGCGGCGGCCATGATCCGGGCGAGGCCGGCGGCGACCTTGGCATCCATTTCGCTGAGGATCAGGCTCGACTGTTTCGGTTCGAGCTTCATCAGGATAGCGGCGGCGAGGTCGGGCGGCATGTCGGTCAGTTGCGGGGCGGCGCCGTCGGGCTTCATCTTCGAATAGATTTCGACGACGCCGTCGGTCGCCTTGGCGACGAAATTGTCGCGGCGCTTCAACCAGGCCTCGTAGTCCGCCCGCTTCTCCTCCAGAAGCTTGATGCGCTTGTCGATATCGGCCTGAAGATCAAGAAGCTGCTGGCGTTGCAGCGCATAGCGCCGATCGCGCGCCGGGTCCTGGATATTCGTGCAGAAGCGTTCGATCTCGTCGCCGGACGCTACGGGCTGAGCGGTCTCGGCCGAGCCGGCGAAGGCGGGGAGCGCAATCGGGTAAAAGAAGAACGTAGCAAGCGCAACGAAGGCAAACCTGCCGGCGGAGAGCGAACGGAGAGTGGCCATCATCACTGCACCACCAGTTCGGCCTGTAGCGCGCCGGCCGACTTGATGCCTTGGAGGATGGCGATAATGTCGGTCGGCTTGGCACCGATGCGATTGAGGCCGGCGACGAGCGTCTGCAGATCGGGGCCATCGAGGACGGCGACGCGGCCGCCGGGCTGTGTCGCCTCGATATTCGTGCTCGGCTCGACGGCGGTCACGCCTTTCGAGAAGGGTTCCGGCTGCACCACGCGCGGCTGCTCGGTCACGCGCACGGTCATGGTGCCGTGGCTGATGGCGACGCGCGATATCTTGACGTCTTGTCCGATGACAATGGTGCCGGTGCGCTCGTCGATGACGACACGTGCCGGCGATTCCGCCTCGACGGGCAGGTTTTCGAGTTCGGCGTAGAAGCGCGCGGTGGAGATGCGCGCCGGCTTGTCGATCAGGACGGTGCGCGAATCCTGCTCGTGCGCCAGCCGTTTTCCGAACCGGCGGCTCGTATAGGCGTTGATGGCGTCGGCGACCCGGACGGCGGTCGAGAAATCAGGATTGATGAGCTGGAGCGTCAGCTTCGGCGTCGAATTGAAGTCGGCGGTCACCTCGCGCTCGACGATGGCGCCGTTGGCGACGCGGCCGGCGGTCGGAACGCCCTGCGTCAGCGTTTCCGCCTGCCCCTGCGCGGCGAAGCCGGAGACCGAGACGGAGCCCTGCGCCACCGCGTAGATCTGGCCGTCGGCCGCCTTGAGCGGCGTCATGACGAGGGTGCCGCCATTGAGGGACGTGGCATCGCCGAGCGATGAGACGTTGACATCGATGCGCGCGCCGGACTGGACGAAGGGCGGCAGATTAGACGTGACGATGACGGCCGCCACGTTCTTGGCGCGGGCTTGCCCGCCCTCTGTCGCGATGCCGAGATTTTCCAGCATGGCGCGAATCGACTGCTCGGTGAAGGGCGAATTCCTGAGGCTGTCGCCAGTCCCCTGGAGGCCGATGACGAGGCCGTAGCCGATCAGCTGGTTGTCGCGCGTGCTCTGCAGTTCGGCGATGTCCTTGATGCGTGCCACGACGCCGGTGCCGATCGCCGCCGGCAGGTAGGACGCATTGCCGGACGCGTCCTGGGGCGAAGCGGAAGCGGGAACATAGGGCACGCCGCGGTCGAGGTCCGCGGCGAGCGCGGGGTCCGCTGCCATGGCCAGAACCAGCAAAGCCGGGAGGAGCGCATTCGGCTTCATGATGCGCCGACCCGGATGGTGCCGTCGGCCATGACGATGCCGGAGAAGATGCGGCCGCTGTCCGTGTTGCGCACCTTGATGACGTCGCCGGCCGAGCCGGGCTCCAGCGTCACCGCCGTCGCCGTGATGACGAGGCCGTTGCCCGAGAAGAGCACATGGACCGCCGCTCCCTGCTCGACGGTATAGGCATCGCGGATGGCGTTGAGCGGGATGTAGTGGCCCGGCAGAAGTGTCAGCCGCGTCAGCTTTCCGTCCACCTGCTCGATCCGTGTGGCGACGGTCCTGAGATCGCGGTTGTGGTTCGTGACCGTAACGACCTGGAGGTCGCCGGCCGATACTTCCTGCCCGGGATAGACGACATGCCGGGTCACCACCGCCACGTCTTCCGCGCGCACGGGCTGGACGAACGCGGCGAGCGCCGCCAGGCAGCCCACCAGGCGCAGAAGAACGGTTTTCCGGCGAAGCTTCATGCCGCGTCAGCCCATGTTCTTGGAGACGACCTGCGCCATCTCGTCGGCAGCCTGGATCACTTTCGAGTTCATCTCGTAGGCTCGCTGGGCCGAGATCATCTCGGTGATCTCCTTTACCGGATCGACATTCGAGCTTTCGAGATAACCCTGCTCGATGGTGGCGAAGCCGACATCGCCCGGAACGCCGACGGTGGGCGGTCCCGAAGCATCCGTTTCCTGAAAGAGATTGCCGCCGAGCGGCTGCAAGCCGGCCTCGTTGACGAAATCGGCGAGCTGGAGCTGGCCGATGTTCTGCAGCGCCGTCTGTCCGTCGATCTGGGCGAAGACCTGCCCGGTCTTGTTGACGATGACGTCGACCGCGCCCTGCGGCACGGTGATGGTGGGGATCACCGGATTGCCGTCCATGGTCACCAATTGCCCGTCGGCGTTGGTGTTGAAGGCTCCGTCGCGCGTGTAAAGCGTCTGCCCGTCCGGCATCTGGATCTGGAACCATCCGCGGCCGGGGCTGGTCAGCGCCAGGTCGAACTTGTTGCCGGTGCTCGTCAGTTCGCCCTGGATGTGGAGGTTCCTGATCGCCGCCAGCTTGACGCCGAGCCCGATCGACGCACCTTCTGGCACGATGTTCTGGTTGGCCCGGTTGGGCACGCCCGGCAGCCGTTCGGTCTGGTAGAGCAGGTCGGTGAACTCCGCCCGCGCCCGCTTGTAGCCGGTCGTGTTGATGTTGGCGATGTTGTTGGCGATGACTTCCAGATTGGTCTGCTGGGCATTCATGCCGGTGGCTGCGATTTCAAGCGCTCTCACTTCACTCTCCTCAGATCGAC
>JBDZVC010000367.1:0-4358 GCA_040255475.1 Phyllobacteriaceae bacterium
CAGTAGAGGATCCGAGACTGTGCAGGAGTATCTGGACCACAAGCTCGAATGCCCCTATTGCGGCACCATTCGGCTGCGCATTCCCGTTGACGCCACCGATACGACCGAAATCAGATGCGCGGACTGTAGGAAAGTGCTGGGCACCTGGGGCGAATTGCAGGAAGATTTTGCAAGCCAGGGCGGCCAGAATGGCGTTTTTCGCCTTTCGAAAGGCAGGATCAAACGCATCGAGTAGCATCACACCAACGATCCCCAGGCTCGTTATTTACCCCTGACATTGGCGCTTACGGAGAATGCTCACCGGTTTCCCTTTGCGACTATAAGGCGTCCTAAATTTTGCCGCGCCTCTGGTCTTCGCTGAGCTTCAGGATCGAGTAGTTTTGCAGTTCATCGGGCTGAAGCCGGTCCCAGAGGCCACTTCCGCGCGCATCCCTCTCCCGCTGTTCCTCTCTCCGCAACCATTGCTCGGCAGTCCTGATCCTGCCGGGATGGATTTCATCCAGAAAGGCATAGTCGCGGGTGATGATGTTGTGCTTCCACTGGTTCCAGAAGCCCGTGAAATTGTCGCGGAAACCCATCGTACTCGGATCGTGCGGATCCGCGTTGTATCCGGCAGGCCTGTCGGCGACCGCCTTCAGCGGGCCATTGAAATAAGCGTCGAGGTCGGTGTCGATGTATCGGGCGGGATGACCCGTCACCCGCTCGAAGGCGGCGGCGAGATCGGCATATCGGACGTGCTCGATGGCAACCTCCAGATCCATCCCGTTCGCGCGCTCCCGGTTATCGAACAGCCATCGGACATAGTAGCCGCAATCCTCCAATGCGGCATGGACGACGGCGCCCTCGCCGAGCGGCACTCTCCAGGTCAGGACCCCGTCCTCGATCTTCGGGGTCATCGGCGTCCTCGCGGAGAAGGCCATTTCCATATACGGGCCGGAGGTGAAGAGCGCCGCGCCCATCCTGTCGCCGTTCGTCCGGTTCTGCGACAGGATCCATTCGCCTATTCTGCCCTTGCCGTCATAGTGGCCGGTTCTGAACCTCGAATCGTAGCCCGACTTCTTCAGCGTGTAGTCGAGATTGCCGTAGACGAAAAAGGCAATCCCTTCCTCGATCGCAATCTCGTAACAGCGGATCGCCCAATACGTTTCCGCTTTCTCCCCCGTGCTGAAGCCATCAATATTGACGAAGGCCCCGTCGCATGCGCGAAAGCCCTCGCGCAGGCTGGCTTCGTTTTCGAACGATCCCTCAAGGATCGATACCCCGCCCATTTCGAGCAGCGACCTGGCGCGCCGCGAGCCCGCGTCGCGACTGAGCGCCAAGACCGAATATTTCCCGTCACCGACGAGGCCACGCACGACGGGAAGACCCTGTGCCCCGGTCGCACCGATCACGAAGATCCTCGAGACGTTTCGCCGTGCCATGTTCCGTCACTCTCTGCCCTGCCCGTTCCGCCGGCCCGTCGGCGAGCCATCATAGGCGCCGATGCCTTGATGCCGTTGCCATTAACTCTTATGATTGGAGTAAATCAAGCTCTTCATAAGAGTATATAGGAGGCGGTCCCAGCCGGGCCGCGAAGCGAGGTGCGGGGATGCGGTCCAAGGGATTTGAAGGCATGGTCTGTCCGGTGGCAGACGTGATGGGCGCTCTCGGCGACCGCTGGGGAGCGCTGGTCATGCGGGACCTGCTTCTGGGGCTCACGCGCTATGACGATCTGCGCCGTTCGACCGGGATCACCAATGCGACGCTGTCCGATCGGCTAAAGGCGCTCGAACGCAATGGGCTGATTGAGCGCCGCCGATATCAAGCCCGTCCCGAGCGTTTCGAATATGTTCCGACCCAACGAGGCCGCGAGCTTCGGCTGCTCATGCAGGCGATGGTCCAGATCGGCGACCGATGGAACCTCAGCGGGCTCGACGGCCCCCCGATCCGGTTCCTCGACGCCCGGTCTGGCCATGAGGTGAAGCTGGCCTTCGTCGATGCCGAAACGGGAGAACTCGCCGGCTCCCCGCAGGTGAGGCCGGTGCCGGGCAGCGGCGCCGATGCGCTGATGCGGTGGCGCGTGCACCGAGGTGCGCGCCTTTCGGAATAGAATGTGCACTCCGGCTGCGGCTGCAAGCCTGCTGCAACACGTAAAGTTCTGGTCCTGGAGGCGGTGGGCGATGGATATTCCGGCAAGGTGTTGATTGCCGCCGGCCACTGACGGATGAGATGGTTAAGGTGGGAGCTTAGCCTTTTACTTTTTCCAACCCTGACCACGCGATGCGCGTCACAACATCCACGAGTTCCGGACGTGTGGGGCCCGGATTCTCCGTCCATCATATGGCGAGGGCATGCAAGCCCTCCTTCAGAAACTCGCCTGCTGCCCGTGTCTGCCATTCGCTGCTCTCCGTCATGAGGGTGCCGAGCAGCGCAGCGATGCCTGCGGACGTCCCGGCCCGGGCAGGATCGAACACCAAGGCGAAACAGGAGCTTGGCTGAGAGCTGCTATCCTTCCTGGCGGCAGGGATTTGCCGACGTCATCCGTAACGAGGCACAAGCCGATCAGGAGTGAGCCACATCCAGACCACCCATGTCAGATCCACCCTTCGCTCAGAGGCAAGAAACGGCTGGCGGGCCGACATCGATTTCCTGACGACACGCCAGCCCGCGACGCGAAAGCTGCGGCACCCACGGGCGCAAAATCCTCAACGTGGCGCCTGGCAGGGGCCGCCCCAGCATTGTTCCGGATACAACCGGTTGCGGCTGGTTACAGTGCCTTTGCCTCCAGGATAGTCGTGTTCGATCCCGATGGCACGATCAGGTGACCTTGATAGCCTTCGGCTTTGCGTGCTCGACTTTCGGCAGCGTTAGGGAAAGAACGCCGTCCTTCATCCCCGCACCGATCTTGCCCTGATCGATTTTGGTGGAAAGCCGAAAGCTTCGCGAATAGTGACCGATGTTGTATTCGGTGTAGAGCGGCTGAAGACCCTGGTACTGCGAAAAATCGAGTTTTCCATCTACGGTGAGAACGCTGTCTTCCACGCGGACATCGACGTTGCTCTTGTCGACACCTGGCATTTCTAGATCGATCCGCAGGGCGTCCGCGGTCTCATAGATATCGGCGGTTGGAATGTAGGTACGGGCAGGAACGGTCCTCTCTTCCTTTCGCTCAAGCTCTTGCTTCTGCTGAACCTGAAGTTCTTGTGGGCTCATCGTCATGTTCCTCCATTAATTGAAATGTCCAAGGCACACCGGCCGCTAGGCTATCTTGATGCTGCGCGGCTTGTCGCTCTCTGCACGCGGCAGGAAGAGAGCAAGGATGCCGTTACGGTATTCGGCCTTGATCTTATCGGGATCGAGAGTGATCGGGATCGAAATGGTTCGGTCGAACTGACCGAACGCACGCTCACGGCGATGGACACTTGCTTCTTCGGGATAATTGCTTTCCTTCGTCCCCGAAATGCGAATCGTGTTTTCCTTGGCCTCCATGCTAAGTTTCTTCTTGTCGACGCCTGGTAATTCGATGACGGCGAGAATGTCGTCGCCCTGCTGGAAAACATTGATTGGGGGAAATGGGCCGCGACTCGCAGTTGCATCCTGGAGCCAATCGCTTGCCAGACGGGCATCCAGCGCCTTTTGCAGGCTGAAGAGGGCGGCGAACGGATCGTCAAACGCGGGGATCATGATCAACCTCCACGGGCTATGGTTTCCTCGGGCGGATATCCTCACTTTCATCGGCCGCCCTTGGCAGTTCGATTTGGGAAACGCCGCTAGCACTGTCAAGAGGCGAGTGCCAACGCCCCGCATCGCAGCAAGCTGTTCCGGATGAGTGTGATGTCGGTGGCACCCCGTGACGCAAAGAAGTGAACGTGTTTTCACGTCATCCTGCAAAAGCATTTCGGGGGATCAGCGGCTGGCCGCTGTGGTGAAGCCAGTGGTCGAAGCAGGATTTGAGAAGGCCATACCCCTGCGGCTCAGGTGCAATCAGCGCCATTGTGCCGACCCGGCGGTGCGCTGTTGAAAGCTCGGCAATCGTCCAAAATCTCTGCTGTCTCGTGTCGCCACCAAGTGGATTCGCAGACAGAAGACAGAGATAGAGCCATGCAACCTTCGACGATTATTCCTTCGTTCCTGAAACAAGCGATCTCATGCTTGACACACTGGTATCGACGGCGCGTTGCATTCGGTCCGGGTCGCCCATCACGGGCTGATCGAGCCTTCCGAATGGCGCGACGTCGACGGCATCATCCCGCTGAACTGAAAGAGGGCCGTGCCGCCATATCGTGCGGCGACCGGAAGGCGAGTGACGGCTTTCGCAATTGGAGAGGCCGGCGCCCTGCAAACCCGGCCCTTTCGGCCGCCTTCACAAATGCCCTGCG
>JBDZVC010000368.1:0-4324 GCA_040255475.1 Phyllobacteriaceae bacterium
GCACCATCCCCTCAACGGGATGTTGATTTCGTTGCCTTTCCAGCGATTTTTGTCCCGCTTTTCGCCGCCCTTTTTCGGGCAGGAGAGGCGGAGGACGGGATCGTTTTCGATTTGACGCGTATCGGCCCTATTTTACCAACGTGACGATACGTCCGGCATAGGCCATGCGGCCGCCGAGTTCTGCCGTGCAATCGGATTTGACAGCGGAATTTCCGCTCATCTGGATAGTGTCGCCTACGATTCTGAGGCACGTGCCGGCCGACGACATGTCGGAATTGCCCGTATATGTGATCGGTGCGCTCGGAGCGTAGATGAAGCCACTGATATTCGAGCCCGAGGTGCCGTTTATGATCATTGGCGAAGTGTCTCCCTGGGCCTGGAAGATCGTGATGCCGGCGTAGTCGCCGCTTGAAGGTGGAGACAGGTTGACGACGCTGTTGCCGTTGGTGGTGAACTGGGAGTTTCCCATCAGGAAAATGGTCACGCCCGACCCGCTGAGGCTGCTATTGCCATTGAGGTTGATGTTGATGTCGCGGAGGACATAGACGCCCGGATTAAGGGTGATGTTGCCGCCCCAATCCTTGTTGCAGTAGGTGCCGGGCGACAGGGTGACCGCTTTTCCTCCCGGGATCAGCTGGCAAGCGGTGAATTGTGGAGGGGTAACGCCTGCGAGAGGATCGAAAGAAGGATATTGATCCACCAGCGGCGCCCCGCATGTGAGCGTGGAGCCGCTGGCGAACCCCACGGCTCCGCCGCTTGCAACCACGCAAGCCGCTTCTATCCTGGCCGATCCGCCGCGATAAACCGAGTCGGACGCCGTCGAATTCGATGCGACGACGCAGCCCGGCATGGAAACATCGGTTGAACCCTGGATCTTGACAGCCTCGGAGGCGGTTGGGTCCAGAGCGAGCACACAGGCGGGCTGACCGGGCTCCACCTTGACATAGGAGGAGCGATGGGCGGCCCAGTTCAGTGCGCCGACAAGACCCTGATGATGAATGGCAGAGGCGGCGGAGATGAAATGCGCCTGACCGTCCTGGTTCGCCGAAATGTCGAATTCGGGCAGCGTCTCGACGTCGGCGATCTGCAAATCCTGGCTTGTGGGGATCAGCATATTCGCCGCGAAGAATTTCTCGCCCAACTGGTGAAGATCGGCCACCGTCATGCCCGAATAGTAAACGGTGCCGACGGCGAGTGCGGTCGCGTCGAGTGCGTTCTGCAGCTTCGCCGCATCGTTCCTCGTGCCGGTGAAGTCCACCACTCCCGCGACTGCGGCCATGAGCGGGACCATCGTGATCACGGTGATCAGAGCGTAATTGCCGCGTTCACATGCAAGAAAACGCTTTAGCATGATCAAACTCATCGAACTGAGCTTTTTGCCGGTTTCACGATATGAGAGGGCTTCCTAACGAGACATATCCGCGATCGCTAAAATATGATCGTTAACTACGAAATTGACCGTTGGAAAAAAGAGGAAGCGGGCCGGGCGGGACAGTCGCGGCGAAGAAACTTGGAAATCAATGCGCGGAAATTGCCCAACGGCGCGGTTGACCGGTTGACATTCCGGCATTCAGGAAGCCCTTCTCCTCGGGCGCCGCTCTACCACAAAAGAGATGGTGATATCAGGCAGTTAGTGGAGTATTAGTTTTCCATTATCCTCTCTTGTCCGCCCCCCTGCAATTGCTTGGGGCGTGCTTGACGCCTTGTTTTTCCAGCGCGATTGTGCGGCGGTTCGGAGATTTCGGCGATGAAGGCGTGGGTACTGGCCGCGGTGCTGGCGATCTCGATCGGCGGTGTCGATAGTGCGGGCGCCATGGAGATTTCGCGCGACCAGTGCGAATCCATCCGCAGGGATCTCGTTGCGACAACCCAGACGCTCTTGCGCTACCGGAAAGCCGTCCGGCAGATGCAGGTCGTTGCCATGGACATGGTGTTGATGCGGGATTTCCTTGAGGGCGCCGGCGGCGATACGGCGCGCCAACTCGCCGCGCGACTGACGAAAGACGTCGCCTCGATCTCCGCCGTCACGAAAGATGCCCTGTCAATGGACGCCGCCAGGCACGATGACCAGACTTTCGTGAAGGTCTGCGGGCAGCCGCCGAGGAACCGAAGCGGTCGATGACCGCAAGCCGCTACGGATGAACTCAAAGCGTGCCGACAAGGAAGCCGGCGGTCGCCAGGAGAACCACAACCAGCCAGGGCGGTGCTTTCCACACGGTGAGCAGCAAGAAGCCCACCAGCGCGGCCGCGAAATCCTGTCGTGATTGTACGGCGTTGACCCATACGGGATCATAAAGCGCGGCGCCGAGAATGCCGACGACCGCGGCATTGGCGCCCCGCATCGCCGCCTGGGCCACGGGGCGCGACCGGATCGCATCCCAGAAGGGCAATGTTCCGTAGACCAGCAGCAGGCCGGGCAGGAAGACGGCCACCAGCGCGATCACGGCACCCGGCGCACCGTTGGGCGCCGGTATCATAACGGCGCCGAGATAGGCGGCGAACGTGAAGAGCGGCCCCGGTACGGCCTGCGCAAGACCATATCCGGACAGGAACGCCTCATTGCTCACCCATCCTGGCGCGACTGTCCCGGCCTGTAGCAGCGGCAGGACGACATGGCCGCCGCCGAAGACCAGCGCACCGGAACGATAGAACGCATCGAAAAGCCCAAGCGCCTGATGGCGGGTCGTTCCAAGGGCAAACGCAGGCGCGACGAGCAGCAGTGCGAAAATCATCAATGCGACGAGGCCGCTGCGTCGTGATATGGGGAAGTTCAGTCGCCCATGTGTGGCCGTCCCGTCACCCCGGCAAAGCCACAGGCCGGCGAGCGCGCCGACCACGATCGCCCCGATCTGGCTGAAAGCGCCCGTCGTCAGAACGGTAAGCGCAACCGCCGCCAGTGCGATGCCTGCCCGTGGCCTGTCTGGTGTCAATACCTTTGCCATGCCCCAGATCGCCTGGGCGATGACGGCCACGGCTACGAGCTTCAATCCATGCAGGATGCCCGCTGCCCCAGGCCCGGCGAAGGCCGCCGCTCCCATGGCGAAGGCGAACAGGATAAGCGCCGACGGCATGGTGAAGCCCAGCCACGCGGCTAGCCCTCCCAGCAGCCCCCTGCCGCGAAAAACGCCCAGCGCGAAGCCGACCTGGCTCGAGGCCGGTCCCGGAAGGAACTGGCACAGGGCAATCAGGTCACCATAGCTGTCTTCATCGATCCAGTGGCGGCGCACCACTATCTCGTTGCGGAAATAGCCGAGATGTGCGATCGGCCCGCCGAAGGAGGTGAGTCCCAACCGGAGGAACACCCGGAAGACCTCGGCCGCGCTCCCCTCCGTGCCAGTCTCCGGACCTTGGCCTGCACGCAAATCCTGCCTCTCTGCCATCATGGTTAGCGCAGACGATCGACGCGCCGGAACGGTCGCCGCCATCCGCCGAAATGCTCACCCGCAATAGGCGCGAACGATCCTGCCGGTCTTGCGGTCCGTCTCGATCGTTATCCGCTCCTGCCGGAAATCCATCGTCACAGCGTCGCCGGGGTTGATCTGGCGCACGATGGTCGCGCCGGTCAGCCGTTTTGCCTCGGCGTCGGTTATCCTCTTCCTGCCTTGCAGGGACGCAGCCGCGTTCTGGTCGCAGATTTGAGGCTGCCGGGCGGGAGTGCCGGCCTCGCTCTGGCATCCCGCAAGCAGGAGGGCGGCCACCGCCAATCCGGGCATGTTATGCAGATCGATCATGCGGACATCCTTTCCAAGCCGCAAGAGTGAACAGCCAAGCCGACGAGACGTCAACAAAGCACATGAAATGGGACGCGTACGAAGAGGAATCTGGACCGCTTCATCGGCGCCGGTCATAATCCGCCGCGAAACCAGATATCGGGAAGCAGCATGAGCCTCGGAACGGAAGAGATATCGGCCTTCGCCACTATCGGCGAGTTGGCGCGTGCGCTGGAAGAAGGCCGTACAACATCGTCGGCGATCGTTCGTCGTACGCTCGATCGCGTTGAGGCCCATCCTGAACTCAACGCCTTCGTAATGACCTTTCCTGAACTCGCGCTAGCCGCAGCCGAAGCAGCGGACGAGCGCCGGCGGCAGGGTAGGGCGAGGGGCCGGCTCGACGGCATTCCCTTCGCGGCGAAGGATCTGCTCGATGTCGAGGGCTATCGCACCATGGCCGGATCGAGGGCGCTCGCCGCCGAACCCGCCACCGCGACGGCCTCGGTGCTTCGGCGGCTGGCCGAAGCCGGCATGATCCTGATCGGCAAGGTGCAGACGGTCGAATTCGCCTTCGGAAGCTGGGGCACCAATCCGGTGACGGGCACGCCGCTCAA
>JBDZVC010000369.1:0-4317 GCA_040255475.1 Phyllobacteriaceae bacterium
CTGCTCGGCCATCGTCGAATAGACGCTGCCCGCCGCATAATCCTCGCTCTCGAAGCCGGGCTTCAGCCGGTCGAACAGGTTGGGCGCCACCGTCAGGTAGCCGTGCCGCGCAAACCGGTCCACCACTTCGCGCACCCAGCTGTTGACCCCCCAGACCTCCCCGATCACCACCACCCCGCCGCGCGCCTTCCCCTCCGGCGCGGCGCGATACCCCATCCCCGCATGCCCGTCCGCTGCCGTAAGCCTGATGCGCTCGCCCATAGGGGTGCCTCCGGTTCCGTTGTTATCGTTGCCCGCGATGGGAGCAGGAAAACGCCGGAAAGGCTAGAGGCGGCCGGTCACGGGGTGGTGAGGACGCGATGTCCTCGCCCAACTGACACGACGTCTCGATACTTGGGGAGCGGCCGGGGCCTGAAGCCCCCGGGACCTCTACGTCAGGTAGGATTTCAAGGCAGCGTGGATTGGTTCGCGCAGCGAGAAGAGATCTTCCAGACGGACGATATCGCGTCTCATGCCGTCCTTCCCATCCTCGAACGTCGTCACGAACTTTTGCCTTCCGTTAAAATGCAGTCGGATGATCGGCTTGCGATTGTTGTCGTCGAAGAGCACCGCACAGTAAGACTGCGCGTCTCGCATGACGACGCGTGAAACCTGCGTGACTTCAGCAGCCATCGCTCGCACAATCATGAAGCCCTGAAGCTCGTCGGGCGTGGTCTCGATCTTCTTTTCGTCGACAGCTTCCAGCGCCTCCTCGGCACTGCCATCGAAAACCACATCGAGCTTTTCCCTTGCGCGCAGCCGAAACAGATCATCGAACGCGCGACGGACGATTGGCTTGAACGTCTCGACAACCTGCGTCGTCAATTTCCCGTCATAGATGCCTCGGGCAACGAGGCGCACGAAGTCTTCGTCCGGGCTCGCCCATTGCTCCTCGATAAAGTCCATCGCACCACGCAGGTATTTCAGTGTCGACGCTGCCGCCTTGATATTCTCGATGCTGAAATTCGCCTTATGGAATTTCTCGAGCTCGTGGAGATCGTTATCATTGTAGTCCAGCAGATTGAATCTGAAGAACGGGCTAGCGTCCATCTTGTTGGGCGCATCTAGGTCCGTGAAGAACCAGATGTGGAGTCCGTTCGTCAGGATGCCGATACTAGCATCGGAAACCGTGAAGTATCGGAACAGCTGGCTGTACTGAGCGTCTCGCAGGTTGGTGGACACCGACTTTGCCTCGATCAGGTACTCTATCCGATCGCCGATCTTGGCGGCGTAGTCGATTTTCTCGCCCTTCTTGATCCCCACGTCGGCGACAAACTCCGGGATGATCTGAGCTGGGTCGAAAACGTCAAAGCCAAGCACGCGCAGGAACGGCATGACGATGGCGTTCTTGGTGGCTTCTTCGGTTTGCGCCACAGCTTGGGCACTGATGGCTCGTTTCGCCAAATCGGCGACATCTTCTTTGAACGACATATTAGAATTCCCCAAAATATGATCTGATACTACACCTCTGTTTGTGAGGTTCAAGGTTCGGGCGAACTCCTTCAACTGTCGTGCGTTCTCTATGTTCACCCACGGAGAACCCCCATGACAAACGCCAACAACATCACTGAACACATGGAAATCATCGGCGCCGACGGCGTGCGGGTCGGCACGGTGGATCGCGTCGAGGACGGGCGCATCAAGCTGGTCAAGGACGATGCGGGCGAGGGGCGGCATCGCGGCCATCACCACTATATCGATACCAGCCTCGTCGCCGGCATCGAGGATGGCGTGGTGCGGCTCAGCGCCGATGCCGATGTCGCTGTGCTCGACGAGACCGAGGCCGACGGCAAGCCGCTCGACTGACGCGGGGCGACGCATGTCGCTCACCCGCTTCCTCACCGCGCAGGCGCCGATCTACGACACCGTTCTGGCCGAGCTGCACGCCGGCCGGAAGCGCTCGCACTGGATTTGGTTCGTCTTCCCCCAGCTCAAGGCGCTCGGCCGCTCGCCCACCGCCAAATTCTACGGCATCGCCGATCTCGACGAGGCGCGCGCCTACCTCGCCCACCCGGTGCTCGGCCCGCGCCTCACCGAGTGCACCCGGCTCGTCAACGCCATTCCCGGCAAATCCGCCCACGCCATCTTCGGCTTCCCCGACGATCTCAAATTCCACTCCTCTGTAACGCTGTTCCGCCACGCCGGCGGCGGGCAGGAGTTCGCCGACGCCCTCTCCAGATACTACGGCGGCACCGAAGACGCCCTCACCGTCGCCGCCCTCGCGCCCCCCTGAACCCGCAGCCGGAACCCTTCCCCCGCCTGCGCGGGAAGGTCGCGCCAAAGGCGACGAAAGGGCGCCCCGCACCGATGCCTGTCGCCGTCCCGTCCCCCCCCCGCGGGGGCCGACGCAGCGCGATTGAAATGACCCCGGCAATAGCTATTGCTGGGGCTGAGCGTCTTCGGGAAGCTCTTGGCTGTGGAGATACCATCTACGTGGCAACGGAGGTTTATCGAGCGATGGTATTTGAGGGCGAACACTCTCTGCCAAGTGCTCGGGCAGCGTCGGGAGAGCCCTGATCAGCGTATAGTGAGTGTAGATGCTCAGCCCGTATGCCGCCGTAATGGCTGTGTGATCGGCCATTTCTCTTAGCCCTTCCAAAGTGAACCTGTACCGCCGTGCCTTCGTTCTGGCTTTGTCGAGCCCCTTGGTAGCTGCCAACACGGCAGGGTCCTGATCTGGTTCATAGCTCGCATGGGCTATGGCGTTGCGGTTGTCCTTGCACGTCGCAGCGCAGGCTAAGAAGTGGTCGATTGATTCCGCGTAGAACTGGCCAGCAACCTTTGGAAAGTGCATCCTGATCAACTCGGCACGGGAGTCATTACCGAGAAGGTCGAAGGCATGAAAGGCGAACTCAATTTTGCCCTCTGCCATAATTTGAAAGAGGGCCTGGTAGGCGCTTTCCACTCTTTGCCAGTTTGCAACGAGCACGCCTATTGCGTGAAAATGATCGGAGAGCGTTTGATGGTGGTAGCGGGGCCAAACGGTGTCTGAAGACAAATCAGATCTCCCTCTGAGAAGCTAACCGACAAAGAAATCAATGCCCGCCGTGAGGCTGGGCTCAAGAAGCTGCTGGCAACGCCGCACAAGCCGCACAAGCCGAAGCGTGAAACCAAACCGAAGAAGCCGAAGCCCGCGAAATGACGCGGGCTTCTTGCTTTTGGAGATCAGCGTGATCCGAGCGTATTTGATCCTCTGGATAGCAATGCTGCTACGACTGCCGATTGACGTGAGGCCTTCGGTGTTTGAGCAAAGCCCAAAACAGCGTCGAGCAACCCGGCCTTCTTGAGGCCCAAGGTCTCTTTTTCGTTCACCGTTATGTCCATCACCACGAGCATGTCGTCGCTATTGCGATAGAGCCTGCTGTTGGCGAGAAGGTGCGCGTGAAGGGCCTCTGCTGTGCCGTTGAAAAGCAGCAAGACCAGCGAAGTCTCTTCGGACCATTTGGTTTGCGTGAGTTTGTCGAGCGCGGCGATCAGCGATCCGTAGCGGACCGGATACGAGGCGTCGTTCTTTAGTCGGTATGCGACAAGTTTGAGGGCCATGATTGGCTCCTTTTGGAGCCGGAACGGCTTGACGCGACTCCGGTTTAGAGTAGTGTGCCCCGGTGATCACATCGCCCCGTTCCGGCGGGGTTTCTATAAAGGGCGACCGTCTAGACCACGGTCGCCTTTCCTTTTGCACCGACGAATCGGCACGTTCGGATGTTCGCAATCCGTTCACGGCGGAGTCAAGTAAGGGACAGCGTTCTACCCGCTGTCCCCGCGGTACTTCTTAGCGATCCGTCTGATCAGCGCGATCCGCTGCCGCTTCGTCCGCGGCTTAGTGAGATTGGGAATACATGAGGCGCTTGCCCTCGGTGCCCTTCAAGGCAGGGGCGGCCCCGCACCGATGCCTGTCGCCGTCGCGTCCTCCCGCGGGGGGATAGCGCAAACTAGGATCGGCGTTTGATGTCAGCTGGGCGGGAATGGGTCCCCAACCACGGAGGTTTGCGGCGCCCGCCTCCGGCTTCGCCGGGTCCCCCCGCGGCTCGTCCCCCGGTCATCATTCCCACATCATTGCGGCTTCCCTTGGCAGCCGCCCGGCGTTCGGTGCATGCTCGGGCGCGTGGAGGTTTGTCATGCGTATGCGTTCGCGTCTCGACTTCGCCCTGGCCCTCGGCCTCGGGGCGGCCCTGCTGGCGCCGCTGCCGGCGCTGGCCGAGACCAGCCTCACCGCGTTCGACGCGGCGCGGCAGGCGCTGCTCTCCATCTGGGCCGAGCTGCCGCTCACCGTGCGTA
>JBDZVC010000370.1:0-4316 GCA_040255475.1 Phyllobacteriaceae bacterium
AACTCGACAACACCATGGCCTTCATGTTCGAGACCCGCTTTCCGCAGATGCTGACTCGCTATGCCGCCGAGGTAGAGACGCGGCAGGACAATTACATCGACTGCTGGTCGGGATTGAAGAAACGCTTCAACGGCACGCCGGAGGGCGATTGGTCGTGACCGAAAGGCTGGTCCTTCTCGGCACCAAGGGCGGTCCGGCGATCCGGCCGGGCGGCCCGATGCCGACCTCTTCGCTTCTGGAGATCGGCGGCCGTCGCATCGTGGTGGATTGCGGGCTAGGTGTGACGAAGGGCCTTGTCGATGCGGGAATGCCGCTGAAGACGCTCGACCTCGTCTTCATCACGCATCTGCACTCCGACCACGTGCTGGAACTCGGGCCCCTCCTCCACACCGCATGGACGGCCGGGCTGTCGACGCCGGTCAAGGTCTTCGGACCGGCTGGTACGGAAGCCTATTGGCGCAATTTCTGTCAGGCGCTCGATTTCGACATCGAGATACGCATCGAGGACGAGGGCCGGCCCGACATCCGCGAACTGGTCACGTTCGACGAATTCACGGAAGGCCCGGTCATGGAAGAGGGTGGGCTCGCCGTCTCGGCGCTGCGTGTCGATCACCCGCCGGTGACGGAATGCTACGCGCTCCGCTTCGCGCATGGCGGCCGCCAGATCGTCTTTTCGTCCGATACCGCCCATTTCCCGCCGCTGGCTGACTTCGCCAGGGGTGCCGACATTCTCGTCCACGAGGCGATGCTTGAAGCGGGCGTCGACCGGCTGGTCGAGCGAACGGGCAACGGCGAGAGGCTCAAGACGCACCTGATGGCGTCACACACGCTCGCCGCCGATGCTGGCCACATCGCAACCGACGCGGGCGTCGGGCACCTCGTTCTTCATCATCTCATCCCGGCCGACGATCCGGAATTCAACGAAGGACATTGGCAGGAAGCGCTGCGGGCAAGCTGGAACGGTCCCTTGACCGTGGGGTATGACGGGCTGACGCTTGCGATCGAACAGAAGGCGAAAGCCGAACCGGAGGGGACCCGCGCATGAAACTGGCGACACTGAAGAACGGCACGCGCGACGGCTCCCTTGCCGTCGTCTCGCGCGACCTGACCCGCTTCGCAGACGCGTCCTTCCTGGCGCCGACGCTGCAGGCGGCACTGGACGACTGGGCAAGGATCGCGCCGCATATGGCCGCCCTCGCAGAATCGCTGGAACTCGGCTCGGTCCCGTCCGAGCGCTTCCACGAGCACGAGGCGATGTCGCCCCTGCCGCGCGCTTATCAATGGGCGGACGGCTCGGCCTATGTGAACCATGTCGAACTGGTCAGGAAGGCGCGTGGGGCCGAAATGCCGCCGAGTTTCTGGACCGACCCGCTGATGTATCAGGGCGGTTCCGACACCTTCATCGGACCGCGCGACCCGATCGTTCTGGCCGACGAGGCCTACGGCATCGACATGGAGGCGGAAGTCGCCGCGATCGTGGACGATTTGCCGATGGCTGCGAGCGCCGAAGAGGCCCGCTCCGCCATCCGCCTCGTCATGCTGGTCAACGATGTTTCGCTGCGCAACCTGATCCCGGCCGAACTCACCAAGGGTTTCGGCTTCTTCCAGGGCAAGCCGTCTTCCGCCTTCTCGCCTGTCGCCGTGACGCCGGACGAACTCGGCGAAGCCTGGGATGGCGGAAAGATCAACCTGCCGCTGATGGTCGATCTGAACGGCAAGCCCTTCGGCCGCGCCAATGCCGGCATCGACATGACTTTCGATTTCCCGGCGCTGATCGCGCATGCGGCGAAGACAAGAGCGCTCGCCGCTGGCACCATCGTCGGTTCCGGCACCGTTTCCAATAAGCAGGGTGGCGGGCCAGGCAAGCCCGTGGGCGAAGGCGGCGCCGGCTATTCCTGCATCGCCGAAATCCGCACCATCGAGACCATCGAGAAGGGCTCGCCCTCGACGCCCTTCATGCGCTTCGGCGACACCGTACGGATCGAGATGAAGGACAAGGCCGGCCGTTCGATCTTCGGCGCCATCGAGCAGACGGTGGAAAAATACCGACGGGGAGATTGAAGACGCCAGAGATGTCCATCATGCGCCTTGATCATGTGCAAGTCGCGATACCGGAGGGTGCCGAGGGCGAGGCGCGTGCCTTTTATTGCACATTGCTCGGCTTTTCGGAATTGGAGAAACCTGAAGCGCTTCGTGCCGGCGGTGGTCTCTGGCTGAAGGCAGGCTCGGCCGAGCTTCACCTTGGCATTGAAGATCCGTTCCGTCCAGCCGCCAAGGCACACCCATGTTTCGTCGTCGCCGATCTCGATGCGTTGGACGCTGTTCTGCTCTCGCATGGCTACGGCGTACGCCCTGACGAGCGTATTCGGGATCGCCGACGCTTCTTCACCGACGATCCGTTCGGAAACCGTCTGGAGTTTGTTCAAGCATGACCAAGAAATTTGCCTCGACCGGCGATCTCGCCGAGAAGAAAATCTCCTTCACCGAGGTCGGCCGCGATCTTTGGGCCTTCACCGCTGAGGGCGATCCGAACACGGGCGTCATCATCGGCGAGGATTCGGTCATGATCGTCGATGCGCAGGCTACTCCAAGACTTGCCGGCAAGGTGATCGAGAAGATCAGGACCGTGACCGACAAGCCGGTCAAATATGTCGTGCTCAGCCATTATCATGCCGTGCGCGTGCTTGGTGCCTCGGCCTATGGCGCATCCGAGATCGTCATGTCGGATGTCGCCTGCGCGCAGGTGGCCGAGCGCGGCAAGGAGGACTGGGATTCAGAATTCGGCCGCTTTCCGCGCTTGTTCGAAGGGCATGAATCCATTCCGGGGCTGACATGGCCGTCGCTCACTTTCAGCGACCACATGACCGTCTATATGGGCAAGCGTCGCGTCGATCTGATGTTCCTCGGCCGTGCCCACACGGCCGGCGATATCGTCGCCTATGTGCCCGACGAGAACGTCATGTTCACCGGCGATATCGTTGAATACAAATCGGCCTGCTATTGCGGCGACGGGCATTTTTCCGACTGGCCGGCGACGCTGGAAGCCGTGCGCGCCTTCCGCCCCGATGCCATCGCGCCGGGGCGCGGCGACGCGCTGGTGGGTGAGAAGAAAGTCAACGAAGCGCTTGATCTGACGAAGGATTTTATTTTCTCGACCTACCGCCCGGTGGCGCGGGTGGCGCAGGGCGGCGGCTCGCTGAAGGAAGCGTGGGACGCGGCTCGCGCCGCTTGCGATCCGAAATTCTCGACCTACGCCATCTACGAGCACTGCCTGCCTTTCAATATCGCGCGCGCCTATGACGAAGCGCTCGGCATCGACAATCCGCGCATCTGGACCGCCGAACGCGACCAGCGGATGTGGGAGGAGTTGCAGGGGTAAGGTAGGTTGGGAGGCTGCCGAAGGAATGGATCTCGTCGAACACAATCGGCGGATGGCGCGCAACAATCGCTGGTCGAACGACCGGCTGTATCGAGCTGTTATGACGCTTCAGCCGGGTGAGTTCGACGCGTTGCGTACCAGCTTCTTCCCGTCGATCAAGGAGACGCTCAACCATATCCTCGCGGTCGACCGCCTCTATCTGGACTTTCTTGAGGAAGGTGGCGTCGGAGCGGCCGCCTTCGATGATTTCAAGGCCTTCGATGAGGCGGAAACATTGGCCGAGGCGCAGAAACTAGCCGACTGCCGGCTCATTGCATTCTGCGATCGCCTGCCCTCCGACGATCTGGATCGTAGGGTTGTCACCGACCGCCGTGAAGACGGAAAGATCCCGGAACGGATTGGCGATCTCCTCGCGCATCTTTTCCTGCACCAGATCCATCATCGCGGACAGGTGCATGCGATGCTCTCGGACACATCCGTAAAGCCGCCGCAGCTTGACGAGTTCCTGTTTGACTATGACGAAAAGCTCAGGCGTGACGAGGTCGAGCGGTTAGGTCTGGAAATGGACTGATGCCGTGCTATTCCTATAAACCGTTTCCCTATGCGACGCCGCCGGAGTTGCGCGGCGCGAAGCTCCGCCGCTATCCGGTCGTGATCGTCGGCGCGGGGCCGGTGGGGCTCGCTTTGGCGATCGACCTTGCGCTGCACGGCATCCGCTCCGTCGTGCTCGACGACAACGATGTTGTGTCGCTCGGCAGCCGCGCCATCTGCTGGTCGAAGCGTACACTGGAGATTTTCGACCGGCTCGGGGTTGGCGAACGCATGGTGGAGAAGGGCGTCACCTGGAAGGTCGGCCGGCTGTTTCATCGCGACCGTGAGGTCTGGAACTTCGACCTCCTGCCGGAACCCGGCCACAAGATGCCGGCCTTCATCAATC
>JBDZVC010000371.1:0-4296 GCA_040255475.1 Phyllobacteriaceae bacterium
GCCCTGAAGCCTTTCGACGATGTCGAGGACGAGTTGCGCGGCGCGCATTATCTCGCATGGCGGGACGGTATCGGCACCGTGCGCCTTCTCGGCTTCGAAGGGCAATCCATGCTGCTGGAATATGCCGGCGAGACGATGCTTTCCCATGTCCTCGACACGGAAGACGACGAGGCTGCCACGGATATCGCGGCCGAGGTGCTGACGCGGCTCTTCTCGCCGTCCGACCAGGCCTTCCCCCCCGATCTTCAACCTCTTTGCGAACGCTTCTCCAGCCTTTTCCGAAAGGCGAAGGCCGATCAGGCGGCCGGATTGACGACGCTTTATGTCGAGGCGGCCGAAACGGCCGAAAGGCTGCTAGCCGCCCCGCACGACCTGCGCCCGCTTCACGGCGATCTGCATCACGAGAACATCCTGCACGGCGAACGTGGCTGGCTGGCGATCGACGCTAAAGGCGTATTCGGCGATCCGGCCTTCGACGCCGCCAACATATTCTACAATCCGCTCGACCGCGACGATCTCTGCCTCGATCCGGAACGCATCGCGCGGATGGCGCGGACCTTCTCGAAGACGCTCGGGCAGGACGTCCGTAACATCCTCGACCATGCGATCGCCTATGGCTGCCTCTCCGCCGCATGGCATGCCGAGGACGGCAACGAAAAGGACGAGGAGCGCGAACTGGCGGTCGCCGAGACAATCCGGCAGGTTCGGGCACTCAGCTTCTGACAGCCAACGCAGGCGCTTCCTCCACCGGATACGCCCCCTTGGTGCCCCGCCAATGCGCGGTGGCGAAGGCGAGCACGACCAGCGCCATCGCCTGATGTGTCAACCCGAGGTCGATCGGCACCTGCATGAGAAGCGTCGTGATGCCGAGCGCCGCCTGCAGCGTCACCAGCAGGAAAAGCAGGGAGGCGCGTCTCGCATGCGTCGTCTTCGGCGCACGGCTTAGGGCGACGATCATGTGCACCAGCGCCACGGCCCAGACGAGATAGGCGCCGCAACGGTGGACGAACTGCACCGTCTTCGGGTTCTCGAAGAAATTGCGCCATGCCGGTTCGAGCACGAACAGCCCGTCCGGCACGATCCTGCCGTCCATCAGCGGCCAGGTATTGTAGGAGAAGCCGGCATTCGTGCCCGCCACCAGCGCGCCGAGGTATATCTGGAAAAGCACCAGCGCGACCAGGATGCCGGCGAATATCTGGAGCCCGCGCGGCGCCGGCTTTTCGCTATGGGGCGCGAGCCCGCGCGCAACGGCGAGCGTAGAAATGAAGATCAGGCAGGCCGTCGTCAAATGGATCGCCAGCCGATACTGGCTGACATCCGTACGGACGGCAAGGCCGGACTCAACCATCCACCAGCCGATCGCGCCCTGCAGGCCGCCGAGCGCCAATATGCCGACGAGCTTCGGCTTGAGCTTCCGCTCGATGCAGCCGGCCGCCCAGAGCAGGATCAGCGGGATGGCGAAGATAAAGCCGACGCTACGCGCGATCAGCCTGTGCGTCCATTCCCACCAGAAGATGCGCTTGAAACCGGCAAGATCCATGTCGCGGTTCAGCACCTTGTATTCCGGTATCTGCTTGTATTTCGCGAACTCCTCCTGCCACTCCGCGTCGTTGAGCGGCGGGATGACGCCGTGGATCGGCTGCCATTCGGTGATGGACAGGCCGGAATTGGTGAGCCGCGTCGCGCCGCCGACAAGGAAAAGGCCGAATAGCACCACGGCGACCACATAGAGCCACCAGCGCACCAGGGCGCGATTGCGGGCCACCTTGCCTTGGGCCTGTGCCGGAAGGCCAGACCTGTCAATGGCTGCTGCGGTCATAATCTGTCTCTGCTGCAAAGCCGGAATTGCCGGTGGCATAGCACCGCGCGCCGGCAAAGCGGAGCACCGGCAACGCGACATGCCGTCGCGCGGATGTCGCCGGCGCGTTGCACGGACGCGGTCCAGCGCTTATGAGGGCGTCGAAGGAGATTTCATGCCTCCCCGCATCAAGCGCCTTATCGGCTCGTTCCTGATCGTCCTGCTCGTCATCGTCTATGCGATCGCGGCGATGGTCGTCGCCGAAGCGAAGCTCGCCCAATCGAGTGGCTTCGTCCATTTCGCCTATTTCCTGCTGTCCGGCCTTCTGTGGGTATTGCCGGCGATGCTCATCGTCAAATGGATGTACGGCGCGCCCAAGAAGCGATCCTGAGACCGCTCCCCCGTGCAGCGTCGCTCGCCCGCGCCGCTTGCGGAACAGGTCTGGCCCCAGCCCTCCACGCTGCTCCACGGGCAGGCAGGCATGTGTTCCTGAGGCGTCCTAGTCGATATCCTCGACCGGCTGGCCGGAGCCGCCTTCGATCCGCTGCGCCAGCGACGCCTTCATGAATTCGTCCAGGTCGCCGTCGAGCACGCCCGACGGGCTGGTGTTCTCGACGCCGGTGCGCAGGTCCTTCACGAGCTGATAGGGCTGCAGCACGTAGGAACGGATCTGGTGACCCCAGCCGATATCGGTCTTGGAGGCCTCGGTCGCGTTGGCGGCTTCCTCTCGTCGCTTCAGCTCTTCCTCATAGAGCCGCGAGCGCAGCATTTCCCACGCGGTCGCGCGGTTCTTGTGCTGCGAGCGCTCCGCCTGGCAGGCGACCGCGATGCCGGTCGGGATATGGGTGATGCGAACGGCCGAATCGGTCGTGTTGACGTGCTGGCCGCCGGCGCCCGACGAGCGATAGGTGTCGATGCGGACATCGGATTCCGGAATGTCGATCTCGATCGAATCGTCCACGACCGGATAGACCCAGATGCTGGCAAAGGACGTATGGCGGCGGGCATTGGAATCGTAGGGCGAGATGCGCACCAGCCGGTGCACGCCCGATTCCGTCTTCAGCCAGCCATAGGCGTTATGGCCCTTTACGAGCACGGTGGCCGACTTGATGCCGGCCTCCTCGCCGTCATGCATCTCCAGCACCTCGACCTTGAAGCCGCGGCGCTCCGCCCAGCGCGTATACATGCGCAGAAGCATCGAGGCCCAGTCCTGGCTTTCGGTGCCGCCTGCGCCCGCATGGACTTCCAGATAGGTGTCGTTGGCGTCGGCCTCGCCGGAAAGCATGGTCTCGATCTGGCGCGCCTTGACCTCGCCCGACAGCGCCCGGATCGCCGCCTCGGCCTCGTCCACGACACCGTGGTCGCCCTCTTCCTCGCCGAGTTCGATCAGGCCGAGATTGTCGTCGAGCGCCTGCGTCAGTCCACGCACCGCCCTGATGCCGTCCTCGAGCGACTGGCGCTCCCGCATCAGCTTCTGCGCTTCCTGCGGGTTGTTCCAGAGGTCGCCGTCCTCGGCGCGGTTGTTGAGGTAATCGAGCCGTTTTAGAGCCTGATCCCAGTCAAAGATGCCTCCTCAGCAGGGCGATCGCCTGCTTGATCTCGTCGACGAGGCTTTCCGTTTCGGCGCGCATCGGCTCGCTCTTTCATTCCTTCAAGACCTTGAATCGGCGCGGAACATAGGGACGACGGCCGCCCCTGTAAAGGACGGCTGCGCCAAAAGCCGCTCAGGCTCAGTAAAGCCCGCCGCTGCCCGTGGTAACGGCCTGGCTGGCCTCCGGCGACAGCGCGCGCGGCGCGTTGATATCCATCTCGTCGCCCATGCCGATGACGGAATAGGTGTCGGCAGGGCCGGTGCCGGGCTTGAAGGCTTCCATGATGACATCAGGCCCGCCGCCCTCGGCCCGCATGCCCGTCTTGCGGTTGATCGCGATGAGCTTCATGCCCTGCGGTACGCGGAAATCGACAGGGCGCGTGCCGGCGAGTTCCGCCTTCATGAATTCCTTGAACACCGGCGCCGCGAGGCCGCCGCCGGTCGATCCGTGGCCCATCGGCTTCGGCGTGTCGTAGCCCATGTAGAGGCCGACGACGAGGTCGGGCGTGTAACCGACGAACCAGGCGTCCTTCTCTTCATTGGTCGTGCCGGTCTTGCCCGCGATTGGATAACCGAGATCGTGGATGATATAGCCGGTACCGCGCTGCACCACGCCTTCCATCATCGAGGTGATCTGGTAGGCGGTCATCGGGTCGAGCACCTGCTCGCGGTTGTCGACGATGGTCGGCTCCGGCTGGTTGTGCCAGTCCTGTGCGTTGCAGCCCTCGCAGACGCGCTGGTCATGCTTGAAGATGGTCTTGCCGTAGCGGTCCTGGATACGGTCGATGAGCGACGGCTTGATCTGCTTGCCGCCATTCGCCATCACGGCGTAGGCGGAAACCATGCGCATCACCGTCGTCTCGCCCGAGCCGATCGCCATCGGCAGATACGGCGCCAGATGATCGTA
>JBDZVC010000372.1:0-4293 GCA_040255475.1 Phyllobacteriaceae bacterium
TTCGAGGATTTGCGCGACCCCTACGGCATCCGCTTCTGGCCGGGCTTCAAGGGGCGCGACGGCTGCCGCACGCCGATGGTCTGGGAAGAGCAGGCGGTCTATGCCGGCTTCTCGCGCGGCAAGCCGTGGCTGCCCATTCCGGAAGAGCATCGCCTGCGTGCGGTCTCCGCACAGCAGCACGACGCGGATTCTGTACTGGCGCACTATCGTGAGACGCTGGCCTTCCGGAAAAAGCAGCCGACGCTGCTTGCCGGTGACATCCGCTTTGTCGAAGCGCCGGAAGGCGTGCTTGCTTTCGAGCGAACAAGCGGCACTGGCTCGATGCTGTGCGTCTTCAACATCGCCCGCGATCCGGTCACGTTTGATCTCCCGGACGAATTCGCCAAAGCGCGCTTTATCGACGTTCCGGGCTTTCCCGCTCCCCGGCACGACAGGAAAACGGTTTCGCTTCCGCCGCTTGGGACCGCTTTCGGAATCATCGGCTGAGAGCGGCCGCTACTGCACAAGTGCGGAGCGGCCGCAGGTCGCGCCGGTCACGCGGACGTCGGCTTCGCCGAGCTTGATGCCGAGCGTCGCCAGAACGTCGTTCAGGAGTTCGTCAATGGCAGGCGAGACGGCGCCGAGCGTGTTCGCCAGCGCCTTGCCGACATCGCCGAGGCCAAGGCCGAGACCGCCGACCTTGACGTCGAGATGGAGGTCGCCGAGCAGCGAGCCGAACAGCGATCCGGTGAAATTATGCGTCGAGACGCTTTTGACGGCGCCGCTCCCGATTTCGGTGGCTGAGAATACCAATTGCGTTGGGGTCGGGTTGGAAATCGTCGCATGCGCTGTGCCGGTTGCCGTGACGACATTTAACACATTGACGAGTTGCGCCGGCAGGACGGACGGCGATTTGGCGAAATTCCTCATTCCGGCGGTATCGACCTCGCCGATCCATGCCTCGGCCACGCCGGGACGCGCCTCAACCGTTACGCGCAGGCTGTCGGGACGCCCGGTCGGGCAGGCCACATCGCCGAGCTTTCCTTCCGCATAGGCGAGTTCCAGATAGATCGGCAGGCGGATCGATACGTTGAGCAGCCTCCCCAGAAGGCCGCCCAGTCCGCCGACTTCCACGACAAGGCTGAGCCGCGTCTGCGCGGTGCGCACGACATCGCCCTTTTCGCCGATCGAGAACCACGGCGAGTTCTGCGGCGGCTCGCCGATGGCAAGGTCGACCGTCACGCCGGCGATGCCGGGCAGGCCGGCGTCAAGGGCGAGCGCAACCTGATGCTTGCCGCCGGCCAATACCGCGCCCGCCGAGAGAAGCGACATGACATCGGCATTTGCCGTAAGACCCGTCGCTTTGTCGCCCAGCGCAAGCCTTCCGACAGGCCCGAGCGAAACGAGATGCGACAGCGGCACGGTCAAGTCTGAAGACAGAAGCCCGGCGGCCATTGCCTTGAGCGCGGCCTTCGCCTCCGGGCTCGGGCCGACGTCAGCGAGAGCCAAAACGAACTGCCCGATCGATACGTTCGATTGAAGCACCTCGTCATAGGTGCCGGCCTGGATGTGCGCCTTTCCGGCGAGTGCCGTGAGGAAACCGAGGAGATCGATATCGGCGCCCAGCAGCGCGTCGTAGCTCATCGCACTCAGCGAAAGGTGGGTGCCGAGCAGGTTGCCAAGCAGTTCGTTGATGACAGGGGCGGCGTCCCTGGTGTCGACGGCCACCAGCCGCGAGCCGATCGAGAAGGCAGCCAGGTTGGATGCACTGGCCGTCGCGGTCGTTCCGACCATCGGTTTCGGCAGGAGCCTGCCCGCGAAATAAGTCGTGCCGATTGTCCGTGCGGTGACGCGCGCGGCGTTTGCCGGCTCCGCGCCGGGCTCGAAGCGCGCGGCGGCGGCAATGTCCGGGTCCGGCACATAGCGGCCGGTCTCGACCAGTAGCGTATTCGGTCGATCCGTATCGCCGGGCGCGGTCAACAGCGTCAGGCCCTCGACGCCGTTCGCCTTGAACAACGCCTCGGCTGCCTTTCCCGGTTCGGCGATGTCGGCCGCCGCGGCGATCGCGGCGAGGTCGGTCAGGTTCTGCAAGTGGCGCCGCTCCAGATAAAGCGAACCCTCGTCCACGGCGAACGCGGCAAGGGTGAGCGCCGCCGGTATCAGGAGCGCCGTCAGCGTCGCCACATTGCCGGATGTGCAACGCAACGCGTTCCGGAAACGTGATTCGGGCCGCCTTCCCATTCATTTGCCCCCGATGCGGATCGTCGAGGAATGACGGATCGTCATGCCCGGCAGCGGCAGATCGGGCAGGAGGTTCCAGATGGGAAGGTCGCGCGCGTCGTAGCGGATGGCGACGATGAATTCGTCGGTGTCGGCCGGATTGTCCCTGATGTCGAAGGAGAGCTTCGATCGTTCGACAAGCGGATAGGCGTCCGCATTGCGCTCGATATAGGTCTCGGCAAGCGAGATGCGGTCGTTCTCGTTGAGGCCGGCGACGGCGGTGCGTGCCGTATCCGCCGCGATCTGCTGGATCGAGTGGCTGGCGCCGAGATAGAGTCCGTAGGCGACCATGCCGAACAGGAGCAGGATGAGGAGCGGCGAGACGATGGCGAACTCGACCGCCGAAGTGCCGGTACGGCAGCGTGCCAGTTGCCGGAAATTCCTGTTGCCTGCGACGGTTCTAGCCATGGCTCAGGCTAAACAGGAAATTATTCAGGCCGTGGTTTCAGGGTATACAACTTTTGATTGTTTAAGATTGCATAGAGGTTGTATAGGGCCGAAAGTTCACGTGACTTCCGGTGGGTGGAATTTATATGAAGGGTGAAGAGTGGCCCGTTCGCGCCGCCGCTGGCTATCGGGAGGAACGATCATGGACAGCAAGATCGAAAAGGGTGCCGCGCCGCTTCTGCCGGTCGGCGGATTGTCATTCGTGCGCGGCGCGGATCATCCGCCGCTTCTGGACGAAACAATCCCGGCCGCCTTCGCGCGGACGGTGGCGCGGCACGGCTCCCGCGACGGCGCCGTCTTCCTCGAGCACGGCATCCGCTGGACGTATGCTGAACTCGCCCGCCAGGTGGATCTGTTGGCCGCCGGCCTCCATAAGCTGGGTCTGAGGAAAGGCGACCGCGTCGGCATCTGGTCGCCCAACCGGCCGGAATGGGTGCTGACTCAGTTCGCAACCGCCCGGCTCGGCCTCATCATGGTCAACATCAACCCGGCCTATCGGCTGGCCGAACTCGAATACGCTCTGGTCAAGGTCGGCTGCAAGGCGCTGGTGACGGCGGCGAGTTTCAAGACGTCCGACTATATCGGCATGCTGAAGACGCTGGCGCCTGAGATGGCAAGCTGTGCGCCGGGCGCTCTCAAGGCGGAAAAATTTCCCGACTTGCGCATCGTCATCCGAACCGGCGAGGAAAAGATGCCGGGCGGCTACAATTTCGCGGATGTCGTGGCGATGGCCGATAACGCCGCGCTCGAAGCGCTCGACCTCATCACCGCCTCCTTGAAGCCGGACGAGCCGATCAACATCCAGTTCACCAGCGGCACCACCGGCTCGCCCAAGGGGGCGACGCTGACCCACAGGAACATCCTGAACAACGCCGCTTTCGTCACCGATGCGATGCACTTCACCGAGCAGGACAGGCTCGCCATTCCGGTGCCGCTCTATCACTGCTTCGGCATGGTCATGGGCACGCTTGGCTGCATCACCAAGGGTGCGGCGATGATCTTCCCGAGCGAGGGCTTCGAGCCGGGCGCGACGCTGAAAGCACTGGCCGAGGAGCGCTGCACGGCGGCCTATGGCGTGCCGACCATGTTCGTCGCCGAACTCGATCATCCGGATTTCAAGAGCTTCGATCTCTCTTCGCTCAGGACCGGCATCATGGCCGGTTCGCCGTGCCCGATCGAGGTGATGAAGAAGGTCGTCTCCCAGATGCACATGAGCGAGGTCACGATCGCCTACGGCATGACGGAGACCAGCCCCGTCTCCTTCCAGAGCGGCACCGATGACCCGATCGAGAAGCGCGTCTCGACCGTCGGCCGCATCCTGCCGCATCTGGAGGTGAAGATCATCGGCGAGGATGGCAGGACCGTTCCCGTCGGCCAGAGCGGCGAACTTTGCACGCGCGGCTACTCGGTCATGAAGGGCTACTGGAATGACGAGGAACGCACGAAGGAGGCGATCGACACGGAAGGCTGGATGCACACCGGCGACCTCGCCACGCTCGACGCGGAGGGCTATTGCAACATCGTCGGCCGGGTGAAGGACATGGTCATCCGCGGCGGCGAGAACGTCTATCCGCGCGAGGTGGAGGA
>JBDZVC010000373.1:0-4284 GCA_040255475.1 Phyllobacteriaceae bacterium
ACCTGCTGCTCGGCTTCACCGGCCTGCTTTCCTTCGGCCATGCGGCCTTCTTCGGGGCGGCCGCCTATCTCGCCGGCCACGCCATCAAGGTCTGGGGCCTCCCGCCGCTCGTGGGTATCCTTTTCGGGACCATTGTCGCGGCGGTGCTCGGCTATGTGATCGGCTGGCTGGCGATCCGTCGCCAGGGCATCTATTTCGCGATGATCACTCTGGCGCTGGCGCAGATCATCTATTTTTTCGGCCTGCAGCTTCCCTTCACCGGCGGCGAAAACGGATTGCAGGGCATCCCGCGCGGCCACCTCTTCGGCTTCCTCGATCTCAACCAACCGCTGGTGATCTATTATTTCGTCGCCGCGATCTTCCTGATCGGCTTCTTTATCATCTACCGCACCATCCATTCGCCTTTCGGGCAGGTGCTGAAGTCGATCCGCGAGAACGAGCCGAGGGCGCTTTCGCTCGGCTACAACGTCAACCGGTTCAAGCTGATCGCCTTCATCATTTCCGCCGCGCTTTCGGGGCTTGCCGGCGCCACCAAGTCCGTGGTCTTCCAATTCGCCTCGCTCACCGACCTGCACTGGCAGACCTCCGGCGAAGTCATCCTGATGACGCTGCTCGGCGGGCTCGGCACGATCTTCGGGCCGGTGGTCGGCGCGGTGACGGTCGTCTCGCTCCAGCACGAATTGAGTTCGCTCGGCTCATGGGTGCAGGTGGTGATCGGAGCGATCTTCATCGTCTGCGTGCTCGTCTTCCGGCGCGGCATCATCGGCGAGTTGGCGAGGCTGTTGAAGACGTCGTCGATGTGACTGGCGCATGGCCGGTTATTGGAGGCTGTATTTGATGAAGCCCATGAATTTGGCGACGCGGTCGTAGAGCAGGCGCGCCGTGGCGTTGGTTTCGTGCGTCAGCCAGTAGACGTTGATGATGCCGTCCTTCGCCGCCGCCTGCCTGACTGCCTCGATCAGCGCCCTGCCGACGCCGTTGCCGCGCACGTCCGGGTCGGCGAACAGGTCCTGCAGGTAGCAATTGTTCGCCACCGTCCAGCAGGTGCGCTGGTACATGTAATGGACGAGGCCGACCGGCTTGCCGTCAACCAGCGCGATGAAGCTCTTCGGCTCGTACTCGCCTTCCGTGAAGAGCCGTTTCCAGGTTGTCGCATAGACCTCCTCCGGCGCGGAGGTCTTGTAGAAGGCGAGATAGGCCGTCCACAGCCGCCGCCATTCGGCGTGATCGGATTCTTGCAACGGGCGGATCGTGACTGCGGACATGGCGCTTCTCCTTGATCCGCAAGCCATAGCGGGGATCGGGTAGCGGCGCGATAGGGCAGGGACAGGAGTTCTGTTGGCCGGCGCCCCTCTCCGTCTCGGGCTTCGCCCGAGCCACCTCTCCCCCGCTTCGTGGGGGCGAGGAAAGGGTCGCGCTACCCCTGCCTTCTGGCCATGAATGCCAGCCGCTCGAAGAGATGCACATCCTGCTCGTTCTTGAGGAGCGCGCCGTGCAGTCTGGGCAGCGCGTTCTTCGGGTCGCCGCGCAAATCCTCCGGCGAAATGTCGTCGGAGACGAGCAGCCTTATCCAGTCGAGCGCTTCGGAGGTCGAGGGCTTCTTCTTCAGGCCCGGCACGTCGCGGATCTCGTAGAATTGCGTCAGCGCGGCACGAACGAGGTTCTGCTTGATGCCTGGATAATGCACATCGACGATCCTGTGCAGCGTGTCCACGTCCGGGAAGCGGATATAGTGGAAGAAGCAGCGGCGCAGGAAGGCGTCAGGCAGTTCCTTCTCGTTGTTGGAGGTGATGATGACGATCGGCCGGTGCGCAGCGCGGATCGTCTCGCCGGTCTCGTAGACGAAGAACTCCATGCGGTCGAGTTCCTGCAACAGATCGTTCGGGAACTCGATGTCGGCCTTGTCGATCTCGTCGATCAGGAGCACGACCTTGCGGTCGGCGGAGAAGGCATCCCATAGCTTGCCGCGCTTGATGTAGTTCCTGATCTCGTTGAAGCGCTCGTCGCCGAGCTGGCTGTCGCGGAGGCGCGAGACGGCGTCGTATTCATAAAGGCCCTGCTGCGCCCTGGTGGTCGATTTGATGTGCCATTCGATGAGGTCGAGACCGAGCGCGGCGGCTACCTGCAGGGCAAGCTCGGTCTTCCCGGTGCCGGGCTCGCCCTTGACCAGCAGCGGTCGTTCCAATGCGATCGCCGCGTTCACGGCCACCATCAGGTCCTTGTCGGCGATATAGGCGGCCGTTCCTTCAAAGCGCATGCGCGAGCATTCCTCATTGCCGTTCGTCCGGATGGTACTAAGGAGACGAGGTCGAATGCGCAAGCATGATCGCCGGAACCCGGCGGGAGGACGATGGTGACCACCGCGAAACAAGAGGCAGGACCGATCTCCTGGCCCTGCCGCAAGCGTAGTACACCTGTTTATCGAGATTGTTTTCTCCCGTATGGGTGCGGATCGCTATCCTGACCCTAGCAGTTGTCGCTGAAATCGGCGGTCGCCGCGCAGCCGTTGGACGGCATCTCGCTCGTCGCTGGTGCCTGTCGGCTGACGGTCGATCTCGAATGCATGCCGATATCCGTCTGATCCGGCTCGCCAGCGCAGTTGTCGCTGAAATCGGAGCTTGCCGAGCAGAAGCTGGACGCCGTCGAACTGGTGACGGTCCTGTCCACATGCCTGCTGGTAGGCGTCGCATTCTGGGCGAAGGCGGCTCCCGCGAGTCCGAGCAATGCCACGGAGGCGATAAGTAGGTGTCTCATGGTCTTTGTCCTCTTCGACCGGAACTCCTCCCTGGGAGACAGGTCCGGCTTCAAATCACCGCCAGACAGCCCATCGTCCTGTCGACGGCACGGGGAGACATGGAGTTGAGCCGGCTTCCTTCAAAACAACTCGGCGCGACCGGTATTCAACATTCAGTCCCGGATTCGTGAGAACACGCCCGCAAATCCGGCGTCAAGTGCCATGGCTTGGCCATCATCCGATGCGTCGGAGATGTGGCGCCAGGGCAGTAGTCAAATCCGACCATCGGCATTATATCTGGCGACGGCGTTCTGCGCTTCTCGGCAGGAGTAACATTCCCCGGGGCCTTATTGATCCCAAGGGAGCTGTCCCTGGCCGGACCCGTGGGTTCGGACACACGGCGCCCACCTACTTTGTAGGCACCCGGGATCGACCTCTCCACCGGCTGTCGCGGTTCGCCACTTTTCATGAAATCGACCTCGCTGGAAAATGTCGCTTTTGGGGCTTTGTTTCCGCCTGTCCCGTCTAATCTGCCGCGCATGACTTCATTGAAAGAACTGAAGAAACATCTGCGTGCCGAGGCGCTTGGCTGGCGTGACTCGCTTTCGGCCGAATGGCGCATCGAAGCGGCGCTTGCCATGGCGGCGCATACCGATGGGATCGGCGTGGAGGCGGGCAGCATCGTCTCCGGTTTCTGGCCGATCCGCACGGAAGCCGATATCAGGCCTTTGATGTTCGCGCTGCGCGATCGGGGAGCCCGGCTGGCGCTGCCGGCCATCATCGACCGCGAAACCATCGTCTTTCGCGAACTCGTTCGCGGCGCACCGCTCGTCCAGATGGGTTTCGGCACGGCCGGCCCGGGGGAGGAGGCGGAAGTCCTCGACCCGGCGCTGATGCTGGTGCCGCTCGCCGCTTTCGATGCGCGCGGCCATCGTATCGGCTACGGCGCCGGCCATTACGACCGCGCAATCTCCCGCCTGCATGACAAGGGAATGCGGCCGCGCCTCGTCGGCGTCGCCTTCGATTGCCAGGAAGTGCCGGTGGTGCCGAACGAGGAGCATGATGTGAGGCTGGACGCCGTCCTAACGGAAAGCGGCTTGCGTCGCTTCGAAACGGGCTGCTAGAGAAGAATATCCATTCCGGCCGTGCTTTTGCCCCGGCCATTCTCCTTCCCGGCGGGACAAATGCGACTTCTCTTTCTCGGTGACATGGTAGGCAGGACGGGCCGCACGGCGGTCTGCGAACAGCTTCCCGGTCTGCGTTCCGACTTCAATCTCGACTTCGTCATCGTCAACGGCGAAAACGCGGCCGGCGGTTTCGGCATCACCGAGGAGATCTTCCGCGCGACGCTTGCAGCCGGCGCGGATGTCGTGACGACCGGCAACCATGTGTGGAACCAGCGCGAGGCGCTGGAATTCGCGCCGCGGGAGGAACGCTTCCTCAGGCCCGCCAACTTCCCGAAGGGGACGCCCGGCCGCGGTTCCGGCATCTACATTGCGAAGAACGGCGCGCGGGTGATGGTGTCGAACATCATGGGCCGGCTCTTCATG
>JBDZVC010000374.1:0-4283 GCA_040255475.1 Phyllobacteriaceae bacterium
CCGAGAAGCGCAGTTTCGGCTTGTCCGCCGCGAGCGCCGGAAGCGCGGTCGAAGCTGCCAGAAGGCCGCCTGCTACGAGCGTCTGCCTGCGTGTCAGGTTGAGTTTCATTATCGTTTTCCTCCCATGCTTGGAGCGGTGCTCCGGTTCCTAAAGCGCGTTGATCCTCTCCAGCATTCCCTCCGGCCAGCTCTTGGAGAGCGGGGATGCCAGGTATTTGTCGTTCGAGTAGGCTTGGAAAGCCTTGATGTCCGGCGTGTAGACGTCGAGCTTCTTCTCCTTGAAGAAGGAAACAAGCTCGGCTTCCTCTTTCAGATATTCCGCATTGCTCCACTCGAAGGCCGCATCGGCGGCTTCCTGTACCGATTTCTGTTGATCGGGTGTCAGGGAATCGAAGAGCTTCGTGCTGGTGAGAAGCATGCCGAAACCGACATTGTGGCTGGTCAGCACAAGCTGATCCGTTACCTCGTAGAATTTCATCAGCTTGTCGTTGGGGAGCGGATTGTCCTGCGCATCGATCGCGCCGGTTTGCAGGGCCGTATAGACCTCCGAATAGTCCAGCGCGACCGGATTGGCGCCAATGGACTCTCCCAGAAACTGCCACGACGCGCCGCCGGGCATGCGGAGCTTCACGCCGGCCAGGTCTTCCGGCTTGTTGATTCTCTTGTGTCCGCGAAGGTTCAATTGCCGCGTGCCGTAATAGGCCGGCGCGAGGATGACGATGCCCATCTGCTCGCGCGCCATCTTCCTGAGTTCGGTGCCGACGTCACTGGCGAAGATCGCCCTCATATGCTCGGCGTCGCGTACCAGATAGGCCGCGGTAAGTATGTCGAAGGCAGGAACCTGCTTGGCGAAATCGGATGGCGGCATCAGCGCCATTTCCAGATTGCCTCTTTGGACGGCCACGATCTCCGTCCCTTGCTTGTAAAGTGTGCTGCCGAAATAGGGCTTGAAGTCGAAACCGGAGCCGAGGCGCTTGGCGAAGATGTCGACGAGGGCTTTCGAGCGCGGGGCATCCGCGGTTGTCGAATCGGCAAATCTCAGGCGGATCGGCTCCGTGGCTCCCGCCTGCGCCGAAAGGGCGAGCACCGCCGCGGTTCCAAGGAAAGTGCGTCTGGTGATCGGGTTGGACATGATGGTGCCTCCTCAGTGCAGGCCAAAGGAATTCTCGGGAAGGCCCTGGCCCACACCCTCGATGGCGAGAAGCGCTCCCGCCAGTGGTTCGGCTGCCAGCGCTTCATCGGACATGAACTTACGGGCAGTGGTGATGAAAAGCGTCCGTAGATCCGGGCCGCCGAAGCACACACAGGTCGGATTGGTGACCGGTAGCTCGATTATCCGGTCTATCCGCCCTTCCGGACGGTAGCGGACGATGCGGCTTCCCGCGAAGAAGGCGGCCCACAGACAACCATCGACATCGATGCACGCACCATCCGGCCGCTCGCCTGTCTGCGTATAATCGGCGAAAAGGCGCTGATTGGAGATGGTCCCGTCATCTCGGTCCAGGTCGAACAGGAAGCTCAGATGGCGCCGCGTGTCGGTGAAATACAGTGTGCCGCCGTCCGGCGAGAATGCGATCCCGTTGGAAACGATGATGTCTGAAAGCATACGGGTGACGGTGCCGTCGGGATCGACGCGGTAGAGGTTTCCCGTCCGGGCCGAAAGGCCGTTATCCATGGTCCCGATCCAGAGGCGCCCATCGCGATCTACGCGACCGTCGTTCAGGCGGCTGTCCCCTTCTTCGTCGATAGACAGGAACGGCTGAAGCCCGCCTGAATCAAGATCGAGGAACTGTAACTGGCGATCGGTCGCGATCAGCCGCCTCGACGGCCCGGAGAGCGCCTGGCAGCCAAGATATTTGACGTCGAAGGCCCGCGTCACGGGTTCCTTGCGCGTCATGTCCAGGTGGTGCATGCGCGGCGTCTCTATGTCGATCCAGGATAGCTCGCCTGAATCCGCTGCCCACAGCGGCGTCTCGCCGAGGCGGTCACCTGTGTCCGCTACCCGCTCGATCTTCGGCTTTATTCGGAAGGCGCTCATGCCGCCGCCCAGAAATGCTGTGTCATCGAGGCGACATCGGGTTGTACGCCCGTAAAAAGCTCGAAGGCCCGGACCGCCTGATAGACCGCCATTCCCGAACCGGGCACCGTCCGGCAACCGGCTTTTCGTGCGGCGCGCAGCAATTCCGTATCCTCCGGAAAATAGACGATGTCGGCGACCCAATGCCGCGCGGACAGGAGTTTTGAAGGAAAGGGCGTGCCCGGATAGTTCGCCATGCCGACCGGCGTCGCGTTGACGATGCCCTCGGCCCGTCCGATCTCTTCCTCGACAGCTCGCGACGCCTTGAAGACATGGCTCGAGCGTTGCCCGAGCCGGGCAGTCAGCGCCTCGGCGCGTTCCGGCGACTGGTCGATGATGACGAGTTCGCCGACACCGAGACCGTCGAGCGCATGCGCGACCGCGGCACCGGCGCCGCCGGCGCCGAGCTGTACGACACGCTCGATAGGAAGCGCCGGCCGGGCCTGACGCAGGCTTTCGGCAAAACCCCAGCTATCGGTATTGTGGCCGACGCATCGTCCATCTCTTATGACGATGGTGTTCACCGCTCCGATCGATTGAGCCTCGGGCGAAAGTTCGTCCAGCGCCGGGATCACCGTCTGCTTGAAGGGATGCGTGATATTGAGCCCGGCAAAGCTTAGTTCCGCCGCTGCACGAACCACCGCGCCGATACTCGTATCTTTCAGGCCGAGCGTATCGAAATCGATCAGCACATAGCGGAAGGGAATCCCGAGCCGCGCACCCTCGCGCTCGTGCATGATGGGTGATCGGGAAGCCTGTATGCCGCGTCCGGCGAGCCCGACGAACATGGCATTTCGGTCGGCGAGGGACGGCGTGCCCTGGCTTGCGAGCGCGCGCAGACGATCGATCGCGACCTCCCTGAACTCGTCCACCGGATCCTCCCCGATCGGCGTGCCATGCCATACTTGTCTTCGGCGGACGCGGACCGGTATATGATCCGCGAAGCCGAATCATGATGTACGAACTGGTTAGTTCTGTCAATCGAGCTGCCGCGGCGGAGAGATAAGCCTATGAAAGAAAAGGCCATGCCGAAGGGCGAAGCCGGTTCCAAAAGCGGCGCGAGCCGCAGTTACGACCGCGAGGGAACGCGGCGGAACATCCTCGAGATCGCTTCCGAGGAATTTGCGCTGAACGGCCTTTCCGGCGCCCGTATCGATGAGATCGCCGCGCGTACTCGTGCCAGCAAGCGCATGATCTATTACTATTTCGACGACAAGGAGAGCCTCTACGTCGCGGCGCTGGAAAACGCCTACCGGCTGGTGCGCGAGGGCGAGGCGAAGCTGGACACCAAGGGCCTGCCTCCGATCGACGCGCTGCGCAAGCTTGTCGAGTTCACCTTCGATCATCATCAGAGCCATGAGGAATTCATCCGCATGGTGATGATCGAGAACATCCATCACGGCGAGTACCTCGACCGGTCCGGCGTGATTCGCGAACTCAATGCCCGTGCGATCGATCACATCGCCGAAATCTATTCGCGCGGCGTCGCCGAAGGGGTTTTTCGCGAGGGTCTCGACCCGCTGGAGCTTCACTGGCAGGTCAGCGCGCTCTGTTTCTTCAACGTCTCCAACCGGGCGACTTTCTCCAAGATCTTCGGCCGCGACCTCGCCGCCGAAGGCAATCTGGAAACGCTGCGCGGCAACATCGTCGACATGGTATTGCGCTTCGTGACGCGCAACGAGAGGCTTGGCTGAGGCCGACGCCTCCGTCCGGACCTGCCTCTTCTTCGAGATCGTCGAGCGCCGTGACTACCACGCCGGCTATGGTGGCCCCACGCACCCTTCTGCATCGCCCCCCAAAAACGCGCCATGCTCCCTAAAGGTATGCCGAAGACAGACGCAGCATGCGTTTGGAGGACGAGCCCTGCGCAAAAAAGTGCCGCCGTGGTGGAGGGGGAACCACGGCGGCCTTACTCGAAACGATGCGGCAGCCCGGAGAGGGGGATGAGGCTGCCGCAATGTCCGGTTAGGCGGGGGACGAGCCTTGACCGAACTCGGCGTTAATTGCCGATACGTTCTATCTGGTCCCCGGATGATGGCGATTCAAGGGCATGAAAATTACAAGTTTGTAACATGAGCGTGATGGCGCCTTGTCAGGAGAGACGCGGCTCGCCCCGACGGGGCGCCTTTGCCATGGACAGGCTTGGTGGCACGGGTTACCGGTAGCCCATGAAGAAAGGCGATCATCTCTTCCTCGTCGACGGGTC
>JBDZVC010000375.1:0-4277 GCA_040255475.1 Phyllobacteriaceae bacterium
CCGGTGCCGGCAGCCAGAATTCCGGCGGCGAGAAGGCTGGATACGAGCGTTTTCATCGGTCTCTCCTTGCGTTGAGGATGTCTGTTAACCTCGAAGAAGGGCCGGAGGTTCCAAGTTTTGAACAGGTGCGCCGAACCCGGCGGGCTTGCGTCCGTCGTGGTTTCGCACCATTTTCAGCGCAGAGGATTCACACCACGGGCCTTTAACCCGCAGGCGATGGAGACGAGAATGGGCAGATTTCAGGTCATGAGCATGACGGATGCCGCGGCGGCACGCGTGCGCGAAATCGTCGCGTCGCGCCAGGGCGCCCATGGCGTCCGCGTCGGCGTCAAGAAGGGCGGCTGCGCCGGCATGGAATATACGGTCGATCTGGTGACGGAGCCCAATCCAAAGGACGACCATATCGAACTCGCCGGTGCCGATGTGTGGGTGGCGCCGGAGGCGGCGTTGTTCCTGCTCGGCACCGAGATGGATTTCGAGGTGACGAAGCTCCGCACCGGTTTCACCTTCCGCAACCCGAACCAGACCTCGGCCTGTGGCTGCGGCGAATCGGTCGAGTTGAAGCCGGCCGAGTTGAAGGCGCTCGCCGAGGCGAGGGCAGGGGCGGCCTGAGGGCTGCCTAGTCCACCCACAATCCTCGTTTCTTGTGCCAGTCGGCAATCGAGTCCTGCGGGTAGAGGTCGAACGTGGCGTCGTTTTCACCAATTTCCGGCTCGACCCAGTTCGCCTTGTATTTCAACATCAGGTGAACCTTTTCCGGCGGCTCTGGCAGGTCTGTATCTATTGCCGAGGCAAACGGATGGACCAGTTCCGGCCAGGTCGGGTCGTAGAGCCATAGCGCCGTCCCACATTCGCGGCAGAAATTGCGTTCGCCTGTAGAAGTCTCGCGGACCGGATGTTCGTCATCCTCGATTTCGGCGCGATAAACGCCGAGATGCCCCTTGCCTTCGATCTTCAGCGTCGCCGAATCCGCGCCGAGATTGATGGCGTAGCCGCCGCCTCCCTGTTGTTTCCGGCAGATCGAGCAGTAGCAGAGCTGGTAGGGTACCGGCGTATGGCTGTCGACCGTGAAGCGGACGGCGCCGCAGCGACAGGAACCTTCGAGTTTCATCGGCACGGCCCATTCCTTTCTGTCAGCCTGCGGCAGGAACCTATAGTTGGCGCGCTCTGCCGGCATGACAAGGCATTCGGCGTTTGGCATGATCGGTGGATGGACAACGATGCGATTGCCGATCTCTTCGCCGGCCTCGGGCCGGTTCGCATCCGCCGGCTCTTTGGCGGCAAGGGTATCTATTACGACGGCGTCATCGTGGCCGTCGTGCTTCGTGGTGAATTGATGCTGAAGGCCGATGCCGTCAGCGCACCGGATTTCGAAGCAGCCGGTGCCCGCCAATGGACCTATACCGGCTCGCGCCATGGCAAATTTGTCGCCATGCCGTACTGGACCGTGCCGGATAGCGCCGTGGACGATCCGGACGAATTCGCGATATGGGCGCGGAGAGCCTACGAGGCGGGCATGCGCTCAGGGAACGAGGCGAAGCCGGATTGAGGAAGGGCGGCGATGCTCAGTCCGCCATCACCATCGCCCAATAGCGGCGGCCGTTGCCGTCGCTCACATAGGCCAGGCCGAAGCGTTTTATCCGCGCGTCCAGCATGTTCCTGCGGTGGGGCGGCGAGTGCATCCAGACATCAAGCACCTTGGACGTGTCGAATGCGCCATAGGCGATGTTTTCGGCGCGCAGGCCGTGGATCTTGTCCTTCTTCATGCGGCTGACGAAATCGCGGCCGAAGCCGGTCGTGTGGTCCATTTCGCCGGAGCGGGCCATATAGCCGGCCTGCTGCAGCGCCGCCTTTTCCAGTGCTGCGTCGGCCTTGAGCGGCTCTACTCCGTTTTCCTGCCGCAGTTCTGCGACCGTGGAGACCGCTGAAGACGATACGCCGGCGCCCGGGCCTGTCTCATGGACAGTGCCGCAGGAAGCCAGCAGGAAAGCCGCAAGGCCAGCAGCGAGGGCGGTGAGGCCGAATTTTGCTTTTATCTTCCCCAAACCCCAGCCCTCGTTCCGCACATTGACCCGCCGCCGCATTCTGGCTGAACGCGGCTTAACAATCTTCTACGGCGGACATTGCCCGCCGTTGGTTGGCGTTAGATTGTGGGAAAAGGTGGATAGGCTCAGGCAGCCTTGCTGATTTCGACGAAATGCGACAGCGGCAGCACCATGACGAGCCGGCCCGAAGCGTCTTCCACCTCGTATTCTGTGCCCCATACGATGGCCTGGCCGGAACGGGCCGCCTTGTCGACCAGCGCATTGGCATGGGTCTTGGCGACGTCGATCGCGCTTTCCAGGTCCGGCAGGTGCGTTCCTGCTGCGTCCCTGATCAGCTTGTCGCCTTCACGAAGATGAAAAAAATAGCGCATGATCGGTGTTCTCCAGGTGGGTGCCTGTTGCGGGTGTGCGTGAAACTCTTTGACGGCCGAAATGTTCCGCCCGGCGGACCTCGTTCAGCGAACGATATGGGTTGACAGCTCTGCGCCGCGTGATGCGACGTGACGGCGCTTGCGCCGCCCTGTCAGTCCGTACAGGAACATGAGCCGCTCTTCGTCGCGAGTGCCGCGCTGGAGTTGCCGTATCACGTTCGCTGCGACATCGCCGGCCTCGCGGCTGCCGATGTCGATTGCCCGGTCGGCGCAAATCCTGTCGAGGATACGCTGCGCCAGCGCCAGATCGGATGGACCAAGAAACGCGTCATGAAATGTTTTGGGAGCCATGGAAACCTCCGCGGGCGTTAGCCCTTAATAGCAACTTGTCGGCGAGGCCGTCCGGCCAACGCCATCCGCTGCCTTTCCTGCTTATTGAAGTGCTGCAATTAGGTATGAGATAGGGGGCGAAAATTCGGCAGCGAGGGGGCGCTCCGGTAAATTCGTGATAATTGTCGTTGCAATCGGAATGACCCTGAAAAGAAACAATCGGTTAGAGGAAAACGAATGACACCGCATCTTGAGGCAAAGCTCGGAGACTACGCGGAAACCGTGCTTCTGCCGGGCGACCCGCTCAGGGCGAAATGGATCGCGGAGACTTTTTTCGAGGATGCGCGGCAGGTGAACGGCATCCGCAACTGCCTCGGCTTCACCGGAAGTTACAAGGGCCGGCCGATAAGTGTGCAGGCGACCGGGATGGGCCAGCCCTCTACGGCAATCTATGCCCATGAACTGATCCATTTCTATGGCGTGAAGACGCTGGTCCGCGTCGGCACCTGCGGCGGCATTCATCCGAGCGTCAAGCTGCGCGACGTGATCCTGGCGCAGACCGCCTCGACCGACGGTGCCATGAACCGTGCTGCCTTACGGCCGTTCGACTTCGCGCCGGCTGCCGATTTTGGCCTCCTGCGCGCGGCGGCCGACGAAGCGGATCGGCGTGGCATCAGGGCGCATGTCGGCGGCATCGTCTCGAGCGATCTCTTCTACGGCCCGGAGGGGTACTATCAGGTGCTGACCGACCACGGCGTGCTTGGCGTCGAGATGGAGGCCAGCACACTCTATACGGCTGCCGCCCGTGCCGGCGCCAAAGCGCTGGCGATCTGCACGATGAGCGACTGCCTGCTGACCGGCGCGGCGCTCGACCCGGCCGCGCGCCAGTCGTCGCTGACGGAGATGGTGACGCTGGCGCTGGAAGCTGTCTTGACGGATCAGCCTTGAGCCGCAGCGCGTTCCTCACGTGCCTTTCACATATTTCCGCCAGTCATGCTCTTCGCGGAAGCCCAGCGCCTCGCGCGCCTTGCGGTTCGAAAGCGGCGCCTCGAAGCCGGGGATTTCGCGGGTGATGGGAGTGCCTGGGGCGTATTTCTTCAGGAATTCCATCGTCGGCGTATTTGCGGTGATGGTGTCGTTCACCGCGTTGAACACCTGGAAGCCGAGCCCGTCCTTCTCAAGGCACAGATGCACGATCTGCCCGAGATCGCGCGCGTCGACATAGCTCCAGGCGTTGCGCTTGCGCGATGGCGGATTTGCCAGGAACTTTGGGAACATACCGTATTCGTGCGGTTCGATGACGTTGCCGATCCTGAGCGCGTAGATGTCGGCGCCGCTCCTCATGGCGAAAGCGCGCGCCGTCTTCTCATTGAGCACCTTCGACAGGCCGTAGCTGTCCATCGGATCGGTGTCGTAGTCTTCCTCGAGCGGGAAGGAATGGAAATCCTTGTCGCCCTCGGCGAAGCAGACGCCGTAGGTCGTCTCGCTCGACGCAATGACGATCTTGCGGATGCCGAGCTTAACCGCCGCC
>JBDZVC010000376.1:0-4271 GCA_040255475.1 Phyllobacteriaceae bacterium
TGTTCCAGCTCCTGCAGCCGAACGGCCCTGACCAGCCGCCGGTGCCGGCCGGCACGCCCGGCCATATCGGCTGGCACGAACTTTATACGAGCGACTGGAAGAAGGCCGTCGATTTCTATTCCGGCCAGTTCGGCTGGAAGAAGACACGCGAATTCGACATGGGTGAAATGGGTATCTATGCCCTATTTTCCATGGACAAGGACGAGGTCGGCGGCATGATGGACAGGCCGGCGCAGATCCCTACTCCGGTCTGGCAGTTTTACTTCAATGTGAAAGGCATCGACGCCGCGACCAAACGCGTCTCCGACAAGGGCGGCAAGGTGCTGATGGGACCGATGGAGGTTCCCGGCGGCCAATGGGTCGCCCAGTGCCAGGACCCACAAGGCGCACATTTCGCACTGGTTGCACCGGTCCGGTAGACCGCAAAGCGCGTCCGGCTTTCGCCGGCCGGACGCGCAACCATCACGCTCCAGAACTCACGAAAACTTGATGAACGGCGTCCTTAAGTGAGTAGCACTGCCGTGCGAGGCATCTTATCCGCGGACGGGCTTGAAACTGGAGCGAATAATGAAGCTTTTTGATTCTCTCAGCCGGTATCAGCCCCAGGCGCTTGGTCTGCTCAGGATCGTCACAGCGCTGCTTTTCATCGAGCACGGCACGCAGAAGCTGTTCGACTTCCCGGCGAGTGGCCACGCCGGCGGAAGTCTCGTCGGCCTGATGCTGACGGCAGGTATACTGGAAATGGTTGGCGGTATCCTGGTTGCGCTCGGTTTTCTGACGCGGCCTATAGCCTTCATCCTCTCCGGCGAGATGGCAGCAGCCTATTTCATGGGACATATGCCGAGGAGTTTCTTCCCGATCAACAATGGCGGCGACGCGGCAGTGCTGTTCTGCTTCGTCTTCCTCTATCTGGTATTTGCCGGAGCCGGCGCCTTCGCACTAGACAATCGCCGCTCGTCTTAAGCAGCGATCTCAAAGCCCTTCATAGATCGCAGCCGCATCCTCATAGCCGTAGCGGATGGGCACCGGTGTTTCCGGCGTCCATCCCTCTGCCGTCTTGCCAGCCATCAGCCGGCACGCAGCCTCGGTCTTCAGCACCGCGCCGCCATAGAGCCGGTTGGCGAGATTGAGGATACCGGTCTGGTGCATGGCAATCGAGCCGCTGCCGCAGGCATCCTTCACCAGCGCCACGCGAAAGCCGAGCTTGAGTGCCGCCTTCACCGTGGCGTCGACGCAGGCTTCGGTCCATACGCCGCATATGTAGAGCCATTCCGTACCGGCCGTCTTCAACTCATCGCCGAGCCCCGTGCCGAAGGCGCTCGCTTCCGATTTGACGACCAGCCGCTCGCCTTCTGCGGGCTCCACCTCCCGGCAGATCGCGGTCAGCGGATCGTCCTTGTCACTGAAAGCTGAGCGGCCATCCGGCAAGCGCGGGTGATAAGCCAACGTCGTCTCCGAGCCCGGATCGACGATATAGGCAAAATGATAGACGGGGATGCCATTGCGCCGCGCAGCCTCCTGCAATCGGACGACATTACCGATGACGCGATCGAATTCGACGGCCAAGAGCCGCCTGTCCTGCCGATGCTCTTCCTGCAGGTCGATGCAGAGGAGGACGCTCCGATCCGGCGGCAGGGACAGGGGGTGTTTCAAGGTGTTCTGCTCAGAAGCTCGGTCGCGGAATGATAGACCAACGAAACCTCTCCATCAGCCGGCAAGGTCAGTCTGGGCAAAATCGTCGCCTTTGTAGAGCAGCGGAACCCTGGCCTGTTTTGCGAACGCATAAGAGAAACAATCACCGAAATTGAGCTGAGCACGATGGCCGCTACGTCGGCCATATCGAGCGGCTGCCTGCATCACATGTTCAAACATAGTAGGCTCGACACCTACGACCCTGATACCGAGACGGTCCAGAAACTCAGCAACCATTTGTGCAGCGGGGCTGGCCTTTCCGCCGATTCTGGTGAGGGCCAGCGATGCCTCGACCTTTGTCACGATAGAAGTAAAGGGGCTTGAGGCTGCCATGAGCCTTTTCAGCAATGATGCCGCATCTGGTTCATCGAGTATGATGGCAACAATCGCTGAGCTATCGACATACACCGCTTCAATCGTCCCAGTTTTCGTCTATGAATTTCATAGCTTCTTCGAAACCGCCTTCTTTTCGGTAAGCGCGCATTTGTTCTATGATAGGCTGAATCCGACGTTTATATTCTTCAAAATCACGCTCCTCACGCTCACCGGCCTCGCGGACAGCAACCCTGATCGCTTCGGTTATGCCTAAACCGCGGCGCCGCGCGAACTCCCGAACGAGCCAATCGGTCTCTTCATCCTGAACGTGTATAGCCATTTATGTCCACAACTAAAAGTATCTTGTACAAACCCTACTTTAACTTGTAGAAAATCGGAACACAAGAGGAACATTACAGCATACCTAGCTCATCCCCGCATCCGCTCGTAATTGGCATCGAAGAGCGGCGCCGGCTGCATGCGTGCCTTGTGCCGCTTGCCGAGCAGTTCGATCTCGAAGCCGTCGCTCTCCTCGGCAATTTCCTTCGGTATATAACCCATTGCGATCGAGGCTTTCGCATTGTGGGCATAGCCGCCCGACGTCACCCAGCCGCGCACCTCGTCGCCGAACCAGATCGCCTCGTCGCCGATGACGTCGGCATCGGCGGCATCCATGACGAAGGCGCGGAGCCTGAGCTTACCGCCGCTCTGTTTCTCCTCCAGCGCCGCCGCTTTGCCGATAAAATCCGCTTCCTTGTTATAGGCGACAAAACGGTCGAGCCCGGCTTCGAGCGGCCCGTAGATCGGCCGGTACTCGCGTGCCCACGAGGCATAGTTCTTCTCCAGCCGAAGCGCATTCAGCGCCCGCGATCCGAACAGGCCGAGGCCGAATTCCTCTCCGGCTGAAACCAGCGTGTTGAATATTGACCGCTGGTATTCCGGCTCGATCCACAGTTCGTAGCCGAGATCACCCGTATAGGAGACGCGGCCGACCAAGGCGGGCGCCATGCCGATATGCATCTTGCGGATGGCCATGAAAGGAAAAGCGGCGTTGGAGACGTCCGCGCCGGTGACCTTCTCCAGAAGCTTCCGCGCGTTCGGGCCGGCAATGGCAAGGCCCGTCAGTCCAGCGCCGCGTGCGCGAACCCTCACCGACCCGTCCGCAGGCAGATGCTGCTCGAACCAGCGCATATGGTATTCCTCGGCCACGCCTGAGCCGAGGATCATCCACTTGCCGTCGCCGAGATTGGCGACGGTGAAATCGCCGATCAGCTTGCCGTCCTCCTTCAGCATCGGGGCCAGCGCCATGCGCCCTTCTCTCGGCAACTTGCCGGAGAGAAGGCGGTCGAGGAAAGATTCCGCCCCGTCGCCTTCCACCTCGTATTTCGCGAACGATGTCGTCTCGCAGAGCCCGACGCTCCCGCGCACAGCCTTCACCTCTTGCGCGACATGCTCGAAATCGGTCGAACGTCGCCAAGAGAACTCGTCTTTCACGCCTTCCGGCGCATACCAGAGCGGTATTTCCAGCCCGTAGGCGACACCGAACTGCGCGCCTTTGGCGGCAAGCAGGTCATAGATCGGCGTGGTCTTGAGCGGCCTTCCCGCCGGCAATTCCTCGTTCGGGAAACGGATGGAGAAGCGGCGTGAATAGTTCTCGCGCACCTTGGCGTTCGTATAGGCCATGGTGGCCCAGTTTCCATAGCGCGCGACATCCATCGCCCAGATGTCGAAGCCTGGATCGCCTTCGATCATCCAGTTCGACAGCGCCAGCCCCACGCCTCCGCCTTGCGAAAAGCCGGCCATCACACCGCAGGCGCACCAGAAGCCTTTTAGGCCTCTGACCGGCCCGACAAGCGGGTTGCCGTCCGGCGCGAAGGTGAAGGGGCCATTGATGATCTGCTTTATGCCGGTCTTCTGGAACGCCGGGAAATGCCGGAATCCTACCTCGAGCGACGGCGCGATACGATCGATATCCGGCTCGAGAAGCTCATGGCCGAAATCCCAGGGCGTCGTCTTTTCAGACCAGGGCCTGCAGGCCTTCTCGTAGGTACCCATCAGCATGCCGCCGCGCTCCTGGCGCAGATAGAGTTCACCGTCGAAATCGACGGCGTGGATGATCTCCGTGCCGGTCTTCGCGTTCCACTCCGCGACCTCCGGCATGTCCTCGGTGATGAGATACATGTGCTCCATGGCGAGCACCGGCAGCTCCAGCCCGACCATGCGGCCGACCTCGCGCGCCCAAAGGCCGCCGGCGTTCACGACAT
>JBDZVC010000044.1:0-23883 GCA_040255475.1 Phyllobacteriaceae bacterium
TGACGGGCCGGGCCTCGCCGGCAATCGGGCTGATTGAGAAGGGGAAACGGAATGGCGCGCGTACTCGACGGGATCAGGGTCATCGAACAGGGGAGTTTCATCACCGGCCCTGCCGCCGGCATGATGCTCGGCGATCTTGGCGCCGACGTTATCAAGGTCGAGCAACCCGGGTCCGGCGACCCGTTCCGGTCTTTCAAGGGCGGGCTCTACAGCCCGCATTACCAAGCCTACAACCGCAACAAGCGCTCGATCGCGCTCGATACGAAAAAAGCCGAGGATCGCGAGATATTCGACGATCTCATCCGCAGCGCGGATGTCTACATCCAGAATTTCCGGCCCGGCTCGGCGGAAAGGCTGTGCGTCGGCGAGGCGCGGCTGAGGGCGCTCAATCCGAAGCTGATCTACTGCGCCATCAGCGGGTTCGGCCAATCGGGTCCGTCGAGCCAGCGCCCCGCCTACGATACGGTCGCCCAGGCCACCAGCGGCTACCTGAACCTGCTCGTCAACCCGGAGAATCCGCGCGTCGTCGGGCCGGCGATCGCCGACGCGGTCACGGGCTTTTATGCAGCCTACGGCATTCTCGGTGCGCTGCATGAAAGGGCGAAGAGCGGCAAGGGCACGTCGGTCGACGTGTCGATGCTGGAATCGATGTGCCATTTCAATATCGACGCCTTCACCCACTATTTCGCGATCGGCGATGTCATGGGGCCGTACAGCCGGCCTCGCGCGTCGCAGTCCTACGTGCTCGAATGCTCAGACGGCAAATGGATGGCGCTGCACATGTCCTCTCCGGAAAAATTCTGGCAGGGGCTGGCCAGAGTGATCGAATATCCGTCGCTGTTCGACGATCCGCGCTTTGCCGACCGGGTGACGCGCATCGCTAACCATGAAGCGCTGATAAAGACGCTCGCCGGTTTCTTCATCAAACGGCCCCGATCCGAATGGGCGGCATTGCTGGAGAAGGAGGACGTGCCCTACGCGCCGATGTATCTCGTTGACGAAGCCGTCAGTGATCCGCAATTCGTGCATCTCGAGATCGAGACAGAAGCGGAACATCCGGCACAGGGCACTTTCCGTTCCGTGCGTAACCCGGTGAGCTTTGGCGGAGATCGTACGCCCCTTGCCGCCCCGCCGCCGACCCTCGACGAACATCGCGAGGAGATTTTACGTGAGATCGGCCATAGGAGGCACATGGCTGAGGGGTAAAAAGATTATGCTGCAAACTTTCCGATAATTCGGGTCCGGCAGGAGATGTCTCCCCTCGCGGAGAGCGTTTGATGTTCAAGAGCTGTCATTTCGACCAAACGGTGATCCTGCTTTGCCTTCGCTGGTATCTGGCCTACGGCCTCTTGCGGGACCTGAAAGTGACAGTTTGAGGCAATACCGGGTTACCCGCATCACCGCTATGCCCCGAAAGTATTCCATGAGCCAAAAACCTACGCAGGCGAAAAAAGGCTCTTACTGGAAAATGTACTACGTAGGCTGGCCTCTTCAGCGGTGACTACGGGGACCGCGGCAAGCAAGCTGGCGGTGTAAGGATCCGCCGGGGCGGTAAAGAGATTTTCGATGGGAGCGGTCTCGATCAAGGCGCCCTGCCGAAAGACAGAAACGAAATCGGCAATCGCGTTCACCACACCAAGATCGTGCGTGATAAAGAGCATGGTCAGACCACGTTTCGTGCGAAGATCGGCGATGAGATGCAGGATCCGGGCCTGCACGAGCACGTCGAGCGCCGAGGTTGGTTCATCCAGCACGAGTAGATCCGGCTCGCAGGCTAACGCTCTGGCTATGGAAACCCTTTGCCGTTGCCCCCCGGAAAGCATTGACGGAGACCTGTCAGCGAATTCGGCCGGCAGACCCACTTCTTCCAATAGATGCTCGACGCGCCGCCGTCTTTCTGCCCTGGTGGTTGTGATCCGATGAACGGCCAGAGCGAGGCCAATTGAGTCCCCAACAGTCCGCTTAGGGTTTAGCGTAGATAGAGGATTTTGTTGTACAAATTGGATACGGCGCTTGAGCGCCAGAGTACGCCTGGTCGGCAATACCTTGCCGTCGAAGATGATTTCGCCTTCAGTAGCCGGATAGATGCCAAGCAACAAATTGGCCAGTGTCGATTTTCCCGACCCTGACTCTCCAACGATCGCGTGACAACTACCCTGAGCGACATCGAGATCTACATACTTCAATGCGGCAACGGTTCGTGTCCAGCTTTTGAAGCTCTTGCCAAGGCCGCGAAACGACACAATTGCTTCAGCCATCAGTGTAACCTTGCCGCTGAAGGTTCTTCACAGCCGCTGTGAATTACAGCCGGGGCATCGAACACGGAAGTGTCTTCCTCAGGCGCGTCCGGCATATGCCTGCCGACGATGCGCGGAACCGCTGCGAGAAGAGCGCGCGTATATGGATGTCCAGGCCGATCGAATATATCAGCCGTCCGCCCATGCTCGACAATACGCCCTTTGTACATGACGTAAACACGATCGGCAAACTCCCGGACCACACCAAGATTATGAGAGATCAGGAGTACGCCACTCCCTACCTCCCCGATCAGGTCGCCCATCAGCTTCAGCGTCCTGTCCTGAACCGTAACGTCGAGTGCGGTGCCGGGCTCATCGGCCAAGATAAGAGCTGGTCGGTTCGCCAGAGCCATCGCAATCATGATGCGCTGGTTCATTCCACCGCTGAGTTGGAATGGATAGGAGTCCAGTATCCGTTCCGCGTCGTCGAGCAGAACCTGTTTCAGCAGTTCTGTGGCGCGTACACGGGCAAACCGCGATGGGAGGGCGGGATCAGCGGATCGAAGAACTTCGCGGAATTGGTCGCCGATCAGGAAAAGCGGGTTGAGCGCCGAGGTCGGATCCTGGAAGATCATTGACATGACCGTGCCGCGCAATTTGCGGAAAGCTCCTTCGTTCATTTCCAGGATGTTTCTCCCGCCGACCGATACGTTGCCGGTCATGTGGACATTGCGGCCCGGTCGCAGGAGACCGGTTACGACGCGTGTCGTGACCGATTTGCCTGATCCAGATTCGCCTACCAAGGCAACCTTCTCACCGGCTGCAACATGCACCGAAATGCCGTGCAACACCGAGATCAAGGTTCCTGCGGGTCGGAAGAACAACCGGAGATCGCTTATCTGCAAGATAGGGCTCGTCATATGCGCTGGTCCGTCGCGTCCCGCAGTCCGTCACCGAGAAGATTGAACCCGAGCACGGCAAACAGGATTGCCAGCGCAGGGAATAGGACGACCCACCAAGTGTCAGGAAGATATTGTACGCCATTGGCTACCATTGAGCCGAGGTCCGGCGTGGGCGGCTGCACGCCAAGACCGAGGAAACTAAGAGAAGATGCGATCATGATGACGAAACCGAGATCCAGTGTGACCTTGGTCAAGATCGTCGGTATACAATTCGGAAGGATTTCTCGGAGGAGCAGGTGGAAGGGACCGGCTCCGATCACCTTCGCTGCGACCACGTAGTCTTCCCGGCTTTCAGAGCGGGCCATATTGTATGCCAAGCGTGCGTACCAAGGCCACCACATCGCTGATACCGCAAGCATCGCATTGGTCAGTGTCGGTTCAAGTAAACCCATGATCGCCATTGCCAGAACAAGCGGAGGCACGGCCAGAAATACGTCCGTGACACGCATGATGAGATAGTCTGCCCATCCGCCGAAATAACCAGCAGCGAGGCCCAGCATCACGCCGATGGGAACGGCAAGGGACAAGACGACAATCCCCAGCATTAGCGAGACCCTGTAACCGTAGATGATCCGGCTGAGCAGGTCGCGCCCGATGTTGTCTGTCCCAAGCCAATATTGGGTATCCGGGCTCCTGTTGGCGTTGGCGAAATCCACAAACGAACCGGCATGCCCGGGATATGGGGCTATGTAGGAGGCAAAGCAGGCGGAAAGAACGATGATCGCGACCAGGAAAAGGCCGACGATGGACAGCGGGTTACGGCAAAACTTGTACCAGCCAAGAAGGGGAAAAGGCATCGCGCTAAACCGCCGGGCCGCTCAACCGGATCCGCGGATTGATCCACGCCGCGGCCAGATCCACGATCGCATTGACGATCAGGAAAAACGCTGAAATGACGAGAACGACACCAACGATCGCGTTCAAATCCTTGTGGAGGATCGCCTGGACGCCATACCGTGCAAGACCAGGCCAGCCGAACACTTGCTCGATAAGGAAAGCTCCGCCAAGCATGTTCGCGAAATCGAGCCCGAATACAGTAAGCGTCGGTATCAGCGCGGGCCGGAGGGCGTATTTCATGGCGATCCGGCGCGGGGCAAATCCGTAGGCCCTGGCCATGTCGATATACGTCGCCTGGTAAATTTCAGCCACGCTCGCACGCGTCAGCCGCGCGATTTGGCCGATCCCGGACATGGCCAACGCTACAGCCGGCAGAATGAGGTGAAGCAGCGCGTCCTTCAGGATGTCCCACCTACCGGCAATGGCCGCGTCCAGCGTATACATGCCCGTCATAAGCGGGGCGGGCGAGACGCTTTGGGACAAGCGGCCTGCAGCCGGCAGAATTTCCGTGAAATAGGCGAAGGTCAACATCAGCAATACGGCCCAGACGAAGCTCGGCGTCACTACCCCGAGAAGCGCCACAAGCCGGATTACGTGGTCGCCTGCGCGGTCGCGCCAGTGTGCGGAAAGGACACCCATCGGGATTCCCAAGAGCAACACCAGCAATCCCGCGGCGAAGACCAGTTCGAATGTTGCCGGCAGGGCCGTGGAGATATCCTGGACGACAGGGCGCTGTGTGTAGAGGGACGTGCCAAGGTCGCCCCTCGAGAGATCTTTCAGGAACTCGATATATTGCGCGCCGAAAGGCTCATCGAGATGCAGCCGCTCTCGAAGCATCTGTACCTGCTCCTGGCTTGCCTCCGGACCAAGAGCGATCCTGGCCGGATCACCCGGAATGATCCGGGCGATCCCGAATATCAGGAGCGATGTGCCGAAAAGGACGAGGATGATGCCCGCTAGCCTGGCGCTGACAACACGAAGCAATTCCACGGACACGTCCCTCGACCCGCTCAAGTTCAGTCATTCTATTTGATGGTGATGTTGCGGAACATAAGGTTGACCACAGCCTGGCTGTATGCCTTTCCCTTCTCCTCCAGCGGAGTGATATGAATGCCGTCGCGGACCACTCTGACGGTCTTTGTGTTGTACCCGAAGATGTTCGGTTGCAATTCGACCAACCGGGCGTCCAGCTTGCGATAAATCTTCTCCCGCTCGGCCTCGTCGAATGTTGCCCGCCCAGCGTCGAGCAGGTTATCGACCTCGCTGTCCACGAGCCACTGCGAAGAGGCATAGGTTCCTCGCACCGACGAATGGTAGGTGTTGTACAGGAGGGCATCCGGGTCCGGCAGCGTCGGTACGGAGAACAGCTGCCCGATATGAGGCGTGGATCCCGGAGTGGCTGTCTGCTGAGTATAGAACGCCCAAGGCATTCGAACGACCTCGGTCTTGAAGCCGAGTTCCTGGAAGTTGGCCTGCATCAGCAGCGCATATTTCTCTTCCACCGGGATTTCTGAAATCCAGGAGATGACGATCTTGCTCGCAGCGGGATCATGCGCGCATTGCTTGAGCTCCTTCCGAGCCTTGTCCATGTCTTTTTTCGGATAAGGCAAATCGGAATCCGCTCCCAGGACTCCGGCAGGAATCGGCCCGTTTGCAGGCGTCCCCGAACTTATGTCGTTCGTCAGTTTGGCAAGGGAAAGGAGTGCCTGATAATCGATTGCATCTGCAATCGCCCGACGGCAATGCACATCATCGAGGGGCGCTCGCTGGGTGTTGAGCTTGATCGAGTAATTGCCGAGGCTGGTTTCCGCAACCAGCTTCATGCCAGGCTCTTTGGCCAAGGAACTCATTATTTCCGGCGCCAGCCATTGGGACGAGATGTCGAGTTCGCCTCGTGCCAGGAGCGTTCTGATTGTCGCGGCGTCCAGCCCATACCTCAATGTGACACGGTCCGGAGCACCATCCGGAAAGGCCAGAAAATACTTGTCGTTTCGAGCGAACTCCGTCGCCTCCTGGGGATTGTGGCTGACAATCCTGTAGGCGCCAGTGCCAAGATCATGGGCTGTCAAGTATGCCTGTGCGTAATCACCATTGTCCCCGAAAGTACCCGATTTCGTGTTGGCCTTCGCCGACTTGCTGTCGATAACAGGAAGTCGCGTGAGAGACGTCAGGAACGGAGCATATGGCTTTTCGAGACTGAATTTGACGGTATGCTCGTCTACGGCCGTCACGGACTTCACATGGCCACGCAACAGATGAGAAAGCCCTTGTCCCAGCGCCACGAAGCGCTGGAACGAATAGACGACGTCGTCAGACGTGAGCGGATTTCCGGTATGGAAAATTACGTCGTCGCGCAGCGTAAATGTGAAGTCGGATCCATCGACCTTCCATGATTTCGCGAGAAGAGGTCCGACACCGGATTTGCCCTGGTTTGCCAGGACAAGGGTGTCGTAGACGTTGAACATGAGGATCGAATCGGCCACGTCGGCGGCCTTCGCCGGATCGAGTTCGCCGATCGGAATGTCTTCTATCCGTAGAACTTTTTCAGCCGACGCCACTGCCGTCAGCATGGCGAGCAGCGCGCCCGCCAATCCAAGTCTGAACCCCGCTTTCACTATTTCCTCCCATTGGTTACCGATGTGCCGCCGGACTTCCGAGCGAGCATACTCAAGATCATTCATCCCTTGCCGAGCTGTCGGCGCGATCCCGTCAGGCGATCATGGACCACCTCTCCGCCCTGGATGACGGCCTCGACCTGACGGAGACAGGAAACGTCCGCCGAAAGATTTCCGCCAACGATAGCGATATCGGCTATCTTGCCGCGGGTGAGTGTTCCGAACTGGCCGTCGATGCCGAGAAGACCGGCGGCTTTACCGGTGACACACGCTATCGCTTCGGCAATACCCCATCCGCTTGCGACCAGCCGCTCCACTTCGAAGTCGAGACGGCCATGGACCGCGTCGGTTCCTGGGATGCAGTCGACCCCCTCCTCGTGCGCCATTTTCAGGTAGCCACGAACCTGCTGCTGCACCCCTGCAGGAGAGGGATTGTCACGTTGCAGCAGAACGACGCCGGATGTCGGAACGAGCGTCACGCCACGCGTGGCCATTTCCCTCATTTGACCGCGGTTCAGGAAGAAGCCGTGCTCAAGAGTGTCCACACCCAACTCTATGCACCAGTCCGCAGCTTTTCCCCCGTGGCAATGAACGGAAACGGGCCGCTGTGCGCGCCGTGCCTCCTCGAACACGAGGTCAACCTCGGCCCTGCTGAAGATGCAAAGTACTGGATCCTCGGCACGGCTGTCCGGTGTCGAATAAAATTTCACCCAGTCGCATCCGTGTCTGACCGATGCGCGGATCGCGGCCCTGATCGCATCAGGGCCGTCGCATGTCGAGCGCGACACCGCCACTTCGACATGGGACGATTGGATCAGATTGCCCGCCACATGAAGTCTTGGAGCCGAGATCCGCCCATCGCGCTGAGCCTGGCGCATACGGATGTCGAGGTAGGCGGGATCACCCAGAGTACGCATCGTAGTGACGCCGGCCTCGAGGTCGGTGCGCAACCATGCGACGGCATCGAGGACGATATCCCCTTCCGGCCGGGTGGTTTGTTGGGCCGGGCGGCCTAGCGTGTCTATGCTGACGTGCGAATGTACGTCGATCAAACCCGGCAATACGGTATGCCCGGGAAGGTCGATGATATGGGCTTCGGCGGGAATCGCGACTTTCTGCGCGGGCCCTGCGTCAAGAATGTGAGCCCCCGAGAACAGCACACACGCGTCCTTGATCGCAACTGACCCGGTACCGTCCAACATCCAGCCCGACCGGATCGCGGTGGGTCTCGCCCCAGGGCTCGCTTCCTCTGAATTGCTCAAGATGGCTCCAATTACGGAAGGAAGGCGGCGTCAGCCGCACGACTTCTGTTCAGGCGCCGACTTTTGGCGCATTCTTCTCGCGCCAGACGCGCCAACTATCGAGCAGGGGGTTTTCTGGCCGTTCTTCGTAATAGGGGATCATCGGCCGGTATTCCTCGAACAACGACCGCAACGAGTTGACCGCGTCTGTTCCCGCCGGACCTCGATGCATGTCGACACGCAAATCCGTACGCGCCCATGTATCGCGACCATAGACCAGCATCCCCGCCGAAAATTGGCCGCCTTTTTCGCCGCCTGCCGCCTTGCCTGCCTCGACGGCGCGCATCAGCCTCTCCTCGAACAGTTCGCCATCGGAGGAAAGCCACGCATCTTCCATTGCCGGGACAACCTGGTCATTGACCAGGTAATTGCCCATGACAACGTAGTTACGACCATTGCGATGCCCCCGCCATTCGAGAGCATCCTTCCCGGTGAAGACTGCCGAATTGCCATTCCGGTCCACAAGACCGATCTGGCGATGCTCGCTGAAACGGTCACTCGCACGGATTTCAGTCAGGGCTTTCTCGGGGGAAAAGCCGGTTTCAAGCAAATTGAGCGCCAGTGGCCCCAACCCTGGATGCGCATAAGCCTGTGTCGATACCGCCCCGACATTCGCGCGAATGAAACTGCAACGTGCGGCTACTGAGAGAGGACTAGATGTCAATGCGACACCCAGAAGTCCCTCTCGCGGGCAACGAGCTACAATGGTGAACGTGTTGCAGTGCCAGCCAGCAATATCCATATTAACCCCCGTGTGTAACGTTAAACTTGCTACATTTTCAGATGTTGTCAAGCCCTCGCCGTTCTCTGGACCGAATTATTGACGATGGGTATGGTCGAGGAACTGAACGCATTTCAGTTCTGGTTTCGGGAAGCTGATGGCGCAGAACCGGCAAGTTGTATAGGCCGGCTAAAAGGGTCCGAGAACACGAAGAGGACAAATGGTGGATAAAAGCCCGGCTTCTCCCAAGGCCGCCACTATCCGTGAAGTCGCAAGAGCCGCGGGTGTTTCTCTGATGACCGTTTCCAACGTCGTCAACGGACGTTTTCACTCGATGCGGGCCGAGACACGGGAACGGGTGGAAAAAGCTATTGCTGAACTAGACTATCGTCCGCGCGGGATGGCCAGAGCTCTTAGGCTCAATCGCGAACTATCGGTCGGCATTCTGATAGTTGATCCGACATCGTCCTTTCTGGCCGATCCATTCACAAGTCAGGTCGTAGCCGGCTTGAGCAATTTCCTGGGACGCTTCCGGTATGGCTGCCTCCTTCATGGCGTGCGGCCGAATAATTTCGACGAATCAATTTTTCTCGGAGATGCGCAGACTTCGGGACTCTGCGTGTTCCTGTGCGGAGATTCGAAAACAAGGATTTCCTACCTGGAAAGGTTGCTGGCGTTGCGAAAGCCGATCATCGCCATCGGGGACACTGTGCCCACCGTCTTTCCGGATGTCGCGGTCGTCCGACAGGATGATTTTGCGGCCGGCCGAGAGATGATCGTACGGCTACTGGAGAGAGGTTGCGTCAACTTCCACGTATTCAAGCCCGAGACGTTGTGGCCGTCGGTGACGCAACGGTTGGAGGGAATCCGCCAAGCCGTTCGAGATTGCGACTCGAGTGCGGTTGTCGATACCATCTCCTGCAACGAGTCGTCGATCCTCAAGACAGAGAGGTTGCTTGCCGGTTTGGCACCACAGTTGGGGTCGAATTCATGCGTAATCGGCGCCACCGATCGCATTTCGACTGCGATTTCCCGGATTGCCAGGTCCGGCGACAACCCGTTTCGATCAGAGACGCTTTTTGCCTCGTTCGGTGCTTCCGAGACCTCGCTTGACCTGTCTGTGTTCGATGTTGCGGTTCAGTCCGATCCACACCGGATTGGAGCGGAGGCGGGGCGTCTCCTCTTGGATCGCATCGATCGTAATTATTTCGACATCCATGAGAGCAGCGTGCGGCTAACGCTTCTCGAAAGAAAGGATGGAAGGTAATTGCTTTTGGCGTTTGTCGATTGGACGCACCAGGCTGTATGGACTGATCCGACCAAGCTGCATCCTTCAGGGAACAGTTCGAGGCGATCGCCGCGTGAAATCCGTCCGCTGGTTCATATCAGGCGGCCTTTCGAAAATTTGCAACAGAACCAAGCTGCATGACGCGGGCTGACAAGGCGTCATAGAGATCGCCAGGACCCGCCGGAATGACCGTGATGCCAGCGGGCCAGCCATGTGACTCTGGTTCTATTCGGACCGGGCCGGGGAGGGCGATCTGGCCGTCTTCGCGGCAAGAGCCGCCTCGAGTGCTTGAAGCGCATGGGGAGAGGCCGGCGTTGTCGAGACCACGGCAATGGCATGCGCGAGCCCCGTCATGCTCTGGTCCTTCGCGGCGGTGAAAGTTGCCAGGCCATGGCCGGCATGACCCATGTCCGCTCCCACTCCCGTTCCTGCGCCGACCCCGTGACCTCCACCGTTGCTGGCACCGTTTCCGCCTCCATTCCCATTGCCGTTGCCGTTTCCACCGCCGTTACCATTACCACCACCATTGCCGTTTCCGCCGCCGTTGCCACCTCCCGCCGCATGGGCCGAGGCTATGAGGGAGTGTGGCAGCAGCACGGATACAGGGCCAACCAGCAAAGCGATGAGAGAACAGGATGTGATGAGCCGACAGGCACGTTTCATTGGGACAACTCCTTGGTTGTAGATCCCGCCGAATGGTCGAAATCTGCCGGCAGTTTGGCGATAAAAGGCCATTGGGACCAATGCGCGTCGGGCATCCAGCCAAAGTCCCATGCCTCAAAGCAAAAAAGTCCCACCCGCTATCGCCGTCCTCAGAGCGTGTGTGAGGAGTTTGGCCTTGTTCTTGATGGTGTGTGACATGGGTTACCTCATTATCACATAGGGGGTACCCTATACGTCCACGGCCTTCCTCAGTGCTTTCCGTGATCTCCAGCCAAACCGCCTCGCTCCCGTAGTCCTGCCCGATGTTCCCCAAGAGACGGGCGCAGCGAGTACCGGGCTTGACGGCCTCATGTGACAGTTCTCATCCATGCCAGGAAGGACTCTATCACCGCTGATCGCGGAACATGGGGCACCCACACGACATAGAAGCCGTATCCCGGCAAGGACAAGGGATGTGCTTTGACGAGCGAACCGTTTTCCAGTTCGCGGCCAACCACGACGTTGCTGCAGATCGCGATGCCTTGCCCTGCGACCACCGCGTCGATCGCATGCAATTCCTCGCGGAAGCTCAAATCCCAGGCTTTGTCCGGGATCAGGTCCGGATCGATTGAGCGGGCCGTCGCCAGCCATCGGTGCCAGGTAGGAGCGTCGGGATCCCGGTTCATCCAGTCAAAGTGGATCAAAGGATAACGCAGGAGATCGGCGGCGCGCTCAATCGCTCGTCCGTCGCTTGCCAATAATCGGGGGCTGCAAATGGGAAAGAAGGAATCGCGGCAGACCTCTTGCGCGACAAAGCCCAAAGGCGGGCGACGTGTGTAGCGGATCGCCACATCGGCGGCACCTGCGCGAAGATCAAGTATTGCATCCGTCCCGATGATCTCCAGCGGCACAGTCGGGTTAGCCTCTCGCCATTTCGGCAACCGAGGCACCAGCCATCGGCTCGCGAAAGCGTTTGGACTTGTCACTCGCAATGGCGCTTGAGAATCTGGCTCGGCGACTGCGGCAAGGGAGCCGGCAAGAAGATCGAAGCCGTTGCGGACGATAGGAAATAGTCGCGCTCCGGCACCGGTCAGTGCGAGCGGGCGCGGCCGGCGCAGGAACAGCTTTCTACCGCATATCTCTTCCAGCAAGCGGACCTGGTGGCTGATTGCTGTCGGCGTCACGCAAAGCTCCACCGCTGCATCCTTGAAGCTGCCGTGCCGGGCGGCGGCCTCGAAGGCGTGCAAGGCGCGGAGAGGCGGGCGGTTGCTCACGTTGGCAAATATAGATGAATTCCTCTCATCCAGCAGCTAAGAATTTCGCTTTTGCAGAAGGTCGGGTCCTTGTGAGATCATGTTGACCTCGCTGAAGCCAAGGGCGGTAACGATGGAGATTCCAAGACTGACCGATGCGGCATTGAGCCGATCTCGTTCCCCGAATACGGCGATCGAAGAGCTTCAACAGCGCCTGCGCGGCGAAATAGTATTGCCCACGGACGCGACTTACGACCGGGCGCGCGCGGTCTGGAACGGGGCGATCGACAAGCGCCCCGCGGCAATCGTCTATTGCGCCAATCCCGACGACGTCGTCCACGCCGTGACCCATGCCAGCTTGCAAGGCTATCTCGTGGCGGTTCGCAGCGGCGGCCATAACGTCGCCGGCCTTTCCGTCTGCGACGGCGGAATGGTGATCGATCTATCCCGCATGAAGAAGATCGCCGTCGATCCCGAGCGCCGCATCGCCAGGGCCGAAGCCGGCCTGAATCTCGGCGAGTTCGACGCCGCCACGCAGGCTTGTGGCCTTGCGACGACCATGGGCGTCAACAGCGACACCGGCATTGCGGGCCTCACGCTCGGCGGAGGTTTCGGCAAGCTCGGGCGCAAGCATGGGCTGAGCTGTGATAATTTGATCGCGGCAGAGATTGTCACGGCTGACGGACAACTCTTGCGGACAAGCGCCAGCGAACATCCCGACCTGTTCTGGGCCTTGCGGGGCGGTGGCGGCAATTTCGGCATAGTGACGGCGTTCGAGTACCAGTTGCACCCGCTCGACACGGCCCTTCTCGTGGGCTCGGTGCTGTACCCGTACGATCACGCGCGTGAGGCGATGCGGTTTTATGATAGATTCTCACGAGAAGCTCCCGACGAATTGAGCGTTGACGCCGCGCTTGTCACACTGCCCTCTGGCGACCGTGCCTTCAGCATCTCGGCTTGCTATGTCGGATCGCCCGAGGCCGGCCAACCCGTCATCGCACCGCTGATGAAATTCGGATCGCCCATCGAAAGCAGTCTTCAAGCCGTTCCTTATCTGCAGATTCAATCGGCGGGCGATCGCCTCTTTCCGCGCGGGCGGCGCTATTATTGGAAAGCACAGTTCCTGCGTGAGGTCAGCGACGGCGCGATCGACGCGCTGCTCGACAGTTACGCGCGAGCTCCCAACCACTCATCCCTGCTGGTTTTCCAGCAGGTCGGTGGAGCAATCGCTCGCGTGCCCTTGACTCACTCGCCCTATGCCAATCGCGATGCGGCCTTCGACTGCTTCCCGATTGCCATCTGGGACAATCCTGCCGATGACGAGGCAAATATCCGCTGGGCACGCGACTTGTGGGACGCAGTCAGGCCATTCTCCACCGGCGGCGTCTACGCCAACAATCTTGGCGATGAGGGCGACCAGCGCGTGCGTGACGCTTACGGCGGAAATTATGCACGCCTGGCTGCCATCAAGAAGCAATACGACCCGACCAACTTCTTCCGGTTGAACCAAAATATCAGGCCTGGATGATCCGGAATCGGTGAAGGAACCGTGCATAGCCGGTAGGCGATCCTTGCCGTCCCGTTTGTCGCCCGCGCTGCAGTGGGCGTTTCAGCTTCAGAGCATTGCCGCCGTCGCCCCTGCCAGCGATGGCCTCGGTGCGAGCCTTGCCGACATCGGCATTCTGATCGGCCTCCATCTCGCACCGACGCGCTGGCCCTGCCGGGCCCGACCCGTCGGCCAGCGTCAATATGCGGCTATCGAGCCCTTATGGGCTGACATGGGCGGCCGCTATGCTGCTTATTTTATATGCACATATGAAATCTGATTAATTATAAGCCATTTTCGTATTGAGAGCCCAATTCATAAGCATGGAGGAATGATAAACCAATTCCGGCTGATCTTGATAAATCCCTAAATTCAAAGGCTTTTCCAGATCCCCGGCGTTTTGGCACGCGCTTTGCTTTTTGTGCAATGCACAAGATCGAAAGGGAGTGCGCGCATGAACCGGATTTTCCGTGGACGCGGCAAATTGCTCGCCACAGCCGTTGCCTTAATGACGCTGAGTTTCCCGGGTTGGGCAATGGCCCAGGACGGTACCATCAAGGTCGGCATCCTTCACTCGCTCTCGGGGACGATGGCGATCTCCGAGACGACGCTGAAGGACGACATGCTGATGCTCATCGACGAGCAGAACAAGAAGGGCGGCCTGCTCGGCAAGAAGCTGGAAGCGGTCGTCGTCGATCCGGCTTCCAACTGGCCGCTTTTCGCCGAAAGGCCCGTGAACTGATCTCCAAGGACAAGGTGTCGGCCGTGTTCGGTTGCTGGACTTCGGTCAGCCGTAAATCCGTGCTGCCGGTCTTAAAGGAGCTCGACAGCATTCTCTTCTACCCGGTTCAATATGAGGGCGAGGAGAGGGGGCGCTGACGATGACGCCCGTGCCAGCTCAACGAAGCGATCTTCCGGTTTTGACGAACCCCCTCTGGCGCGTCGGATGGCTCGCCACCCTCGGCCGAAGGCCGGGGGCGCAGGGGGACCAGAAGCAGGGACCATGTGCCATGCTTGAGGTCGAGAACGCGACGCTACACTACGGTGCCGCGGTTGCCCTGCGCGACGTTTCGCTAAAGGCGGAGGCGGGCAAGATCACCTGCGTGCTCGGCCGCAACGGGGTCGGCAAGACAAGTCTCATGAGAGCGATCGTTGGCCATCTCAGGCTGACATCGGGCAAGGTTGCCTTCGAGGGGAAGGCGCTCGGCCGGAGCGCGGCGTACGATCGCGCCCGGTCGGGCATCGCATTCGTGCCGCAGGGCCGGGAAATCTTCCCGCTGCTCAGTGTGCGCGAGAATCTGGAGACGGGCATGGCGCCGCTGAGGCGCGGGCAGCGATCCATCCCGGACCATGTATTCGAGCTTTTTCCTGTGCTCCAGGATATGCTCGGCCGCCGCGGCGGCGATCTATCCGGCGGCCAGCAGCAGCAGCTCGCCATCGGGCGCGCGCTGGTCACGCGGCCGAAGCTTCTGGTGCTGGACGAGCCGACCGAAGGCATCCAGCCCTCCATCATCAAGGATATCGGCCGGGCCATCACCTATCTGCGCGACACGGCGGGCCTGACCATCCTTCTGGTGGAACAATATCTGGATTTCGCAAGAGAGCTTGCCGATTCCGTGGTAATCATGGATCGTGGCCGGATCGTCTTCACCGGAGAGGTCGATAACCTGGATGAACCGGATGTTCGTCGACACCTCATGCTCTGAGCGCGTTCTGGGTCCCCTACCGAAGCCGCAGCGTGCCAACGGAAAGGCGCGCATGGCCTTCCGGCGTCGGGATGGCGCGACGCATCTCCACCGGTTGCATCAAGACGGGTCCATGAAGGTCCGCTTTCCCCGGACGAGCGATGGCATCCCGGAAGCGGTGCTCATCAACACAGCCGGCGGCATGACCGGCGGTGATGAATTCGGCACGGAAGTGCAACTGGACAGGGGAGCGCGGGCGACGCTGACGACGCAGGCCTGCGAGCGTATATACAAGTCCACCGGCCCGCTGGCGGCGGTCGCGAACCGGATCGGGCTCCAAGCCGGTGCGCGGCTGGACTGGTTGCCGCAGGAGACGATTCTCTTCGATGGCGGCCGCATGGCCCGGCGGCTGGAAGCCGATCTTGCTGGCAACGCCGAACTACTCATCTCCGAAGCGACCGTTTTTGGCCGTGCCGCCATGGGCGAAACCGTCCAATCCGGCACGTTCCGCGATCGCTGGCGCATTAGCCGCGACGGAAAGCTTGTCTTTGCCGACGAGCTTCGCTTCGAGGGTAATATTGCCTGCCAGTTGATGCGGCCCGCCATTCTGGCCGGTAATGCCGCCATGGCCACGGTACTGCTGGTTGCGTCTGAATGCGAGCGACTCCTCGAACCCGTTCGCAAGATTATCGGAAACGCCGGCGGCGCCAGCGCCTGGGGCGGTAAGCTGCTTGTCCGGCTCGCCGCCGCAGACGGCTTCTCGCTCCGGCGCGTGCTCATCCCCTTGCTGGCCGAGCTTTCGGTGGGCCGGTCGCTCCCCAAAGTCTGGCAACTCTGAAGGGAAAAGATGAACCTCACCCCGCGGGAAAAAGACAAGCTGTTGGTCGCCATGGCAGCCATGGTAGCGCGCAGGCGGCTGGAGCGCGGCGTCAAGCTCAACCATCCGGAGGCGATCGCACTCATCAGCGACTTCATCGTCGAGGGCGCCCGCGACGGATGCTCCGTTGCTGCGCTGATGGAAGAAGGCGCGCATGTGGTGAGCCGCGAACAGGTGATGGAAGGCGTCGCCGAAATGATTCCCGACGTGCAGGTCGAAGCGACCTTTCCAGATGGCACCAAGCTCGTGACTGTGCACGAACCAATTCGTTAGAAGCGTCAGGGAGGAAGAAATGCTGGAACTGAGACCCGGTTGCGAGTGCTGCGACAAGGACCTGCCGCCCGATGCCACGGATGCGATGATCTGCACGTTCGAATGCACCTTCTGCGCCGATTGCGCGGAGCATGTGCTGAAAGGCGTGTGCCCCAATTGCGGCGGCAATTTCTCGCCGCGTCCGATCCGGCCAGCGGCCAAGCTGGCGAAATATCCGCCATCCACCCGACGCGTCTTCAAGCCGGATGGCTGCGGCGGCCGCGACGCCGCCTGAATACCGAAGCTACTGCCGCAGAGAAGGACCTTCCGATGACCACCGATCCGCTCAAGAAACTGGCGCTGGCCGCGCTGCTTCTGCCCACTGCGACGCTGCCCGCCTACGCCCATGTCGGCATCGGCCCGACATCGTCGTTCCCGGCCGGCTTCATGCATCCGCTTTCCGGGCTCGACCATCTGACGGTGATGATAGCGGTCGGCCTCTGGGCGGCACTCAAGGGCGGTAAGGCGATCTGGGCCTGGCCGCTTGCTTTCGTCGGCGTCATGCTCGGCGGCGCGGCTCTCGGCATGGCGCATATCTCCGTGCTGTTCGTCGAGCCGGGCATCCTCGCCTCGGTCGTCGCGCTCGGTCTGCTGGTGGCGCTCGCAGTCGACCTGCCGGTTTCGGCAGGCATAGCGATCATAGGCGTCTTCGCGCTGCTCCATGGCCATGCGCACGGAACGGAGGTGGCGGAGAATGCCGCGGGTCTCGACTACATGGCTGGCTTCGCGCTGGCCACCGCTATGCTCCATCTGGTCGGCATCGCCGCCGGCCTTGCTTCCGGGCTGAAATACCGCGTCCTGACGCGCGTGGCGGGAGCCGCCTGCGCGGCGGTCGGCGTCGGCCTCGTCTTCGGCGCATTCTGAGGCTCCCATGATACCTGGCGAGATCATTACGGCCGAAGGCGACATCGAACTCAACGCCGACAGGGACGCGATCGTGCTGACCGTCGCCAATCGCGGCGACCGTCCGGTGCAGGTCGGCTCGCACTATCATTTCTTCGAGGTCAACGGTGCGCTCGACTTCGACCGCGCGGCAGCGCGCGGCATGCGGCTCGACATCGCCGCCGGCACGGCGATGCGCTTCGAGCCCGGCCAGAAGCGGGAAGTGCGGCTGGTGCCCTATGGCGGGGGCCGTTGCGTCTACGGCTTCAATGCCCGGGTGATGGGGAAGCTGTGATGGCAACGAGGATAGCGCGCTCCTCCTATGCGCAGATGTACGGGCCAACGGTCGGCGACCGGGTCCGGCTCGCTGACACGGAGCTTTTCATCGAAGTCGAGAAGGATCTCACGACCTATGGCGAGGAGGTGAAATTCGGCGGCGGCAAGGTCATCCGCGACGGCATGGGGCAGAGCCAGGCCGCGCGGAGTGAAGGGGCGGTCGATACCGTCATCACCAACGCACTGATCATCGACCATTGGGGCATCGTCAAGGCCGATGTCGGCCTCAAGGGCGGGCAGATCGCCGCCATCGGCAAGGCGGGCAATCCCGACACGCAGACCGGCGCCGATATCGTCATCGGTCCCGGCACCGAGATCATCGCCGGGGAAGGCCGTATCCTGACTGCCGGCGGCGTCGACGCGCATATCCATTTCATCTGTCCGCAGCAGATCGAGGAGGCGCTTATGTCGGGCGTCACCACGATGCTCGGCGGCGGCACCGGACCGGCGCACGGCACACTGGCGACGACCTGCACGCCCGGCCCGTGGCATCTCGGCCGGATGATCCGCTCCTTCGACGGTTTTCCGATCAATCTCGGCCTCTCGGGCAAGGGCAACGCCTCGCGGCCGGAAGCGCTCGTGGAGATGATCCGGGGCGGCGCCTGCGCGCTCAAGCTCCATGAGGACTGGGGCACGACCCCGGCCGCCATCGATTGCTGCCTTTCCGTCGCGGACGAGCACGACGTGCAGGTGATGATCCACACCGACACGCTGAACGAAAGCGGCTTCGTCGAGGACACGATCGCCGCCTTCAAGGGCCGCACGATCCATGCATTCCACACCGAGGGCGCGGGCGGCGGCCACGCGCCCGACATCATCAAGGTCGCCGGCCTGCCGAACGTCATCCCGTCGTCGACCAATCCGACACGGCCCTATACGACGAACACGGTGACGGAGCATCTCGACATGCTGATGGTCTGCCATCATTTGTCGCCGTCGATCCCCGAGGACATCGCCTTCGCCGAAAGCCGCATCCGCAAGGAGACGATCGCGGCCGAGGACATCCTCCACGATATCGGCGCCTTCTCGATCATATCGTCCGACAGCCAGGCAATGGGCCGCGTCGGCGAGGTGCTGATCCGCACCTGGCAGACGGCGCACAAGATGAAGGTCCAGCGCGGGCGGCTGCCGGAGGAGAAGGGCGACAACGACAATCTGCGCGTGCGCCGCTACATCGCCAAATACACGATCAATCCGGCCATCGCCCAAGGCATCTCGCGCCATGTCGGCTCGATCGAGGTCGGCAAGCGAGCGGACCTCGCGCTGTGGACGCCGGCCTTCTTCGGCGTCAAGCCGGACATAGTGCTCGTCGGCGGCTCGATTGCGGCCGCGCCGATGGGCGACCCGAACGCCTCCATCCCCACGCCGCAACCGGTGCACTACCGGCCGATGTTCGGCGCATATGCCAAGGCGATCACCGACGCGTCGGTGACCTTCGTGTCGAAAGCGGCGCTGGCGGATGGACTAAAGGAAAGACTTGGCGTCGAGAAGACAATGCTTGCCGTGGAGAATACGCGTGGCGGCATTTCCAAGGCCTCGATGATCCTCAATGACGCGACGCCCCACATCGATGTCGATCCGGAGACCTATGAGGTGCGGGCCGATGGCGAGCTCCTGACCTGCGAACCTGCAACCGTGCTGCCCATGGCGCAGCGCTATTTCCTGTTCTGATCATGCTGCGCGCGATTTCCCATAGCCATCGGAGCGTCGTGGAGCCGTTCGGTACCCTGACGCTGGATTCAAGCGACCGCCATCTGCGGCGCAAGCTGATGACCACGGATCAGGGCATCCAGGTCATGGTCGACTTGCCGGAACCGGTGCTGCTTGCCGATGGCGACGCGCTGGTGCTGGAGGACGGACGCACGATCAGGATCGTCGCCGCCGAAGAAGAACTCTATGAAGTGAGGCCTGGGACGGTCCCGCTCCGGCATCTCGCCTGGCACGTCGGCAACCGGCATCTCGCCGCCCAGATCGACGAGGATCGCATCCTGATCCGCCGCGATCATGTCATCCGCGCCATGCTCGAAGGCCTCGGTGCGACGGTGACGGAGTTGATCGAGCAATTCCAGCCGATACACGGTGCCTATCACAGCCACGACCATGGGCATGGGCACGATCACACGCATGAGCATGGGCCGCACGAGCACCGCCACCATGACTGATCTGTCGGAGCGAGCGCTTCTGCGGCTGATGACATGGTTGTCACCAGCCTTTCCGGTCGGGGCGTTCTCCTATAGCCACGGCATCGAACGCGCGGTCGAGGAAGGGTTGATCGGCAATCGTGAAAGCCTTGTCGCATGGCTTGACGAACTGCTCGTCCGTGGCTCCGCCTGGAACGACGCCGTCCTGCTTGCCGAAAGCTGGCGGCGGGGGAAATCGGGTGATGTCGGCGAAATTTCCGAACTGGCCGGTGCGATGGCCGGTTCGAAGGAACGGCACATGGAGACAATGCTGCAGGGCGTGGCGTTTCAACAGGCGCTAGCCGTCTGGTCGAGCGAGCAGTCTCCTGATGCTATCGACGGTGTGCCCTACGCCGTCGCGGTTGGCAACGCGGCAGCGCGTCATGACATTGCGCTCGAGCCGGCGCTCACCGCCTATCTACACGCCTTCATCTCCAACCTCGTGCAGGCAGCGGTACGGATCGTACCGCTGGGGCAGGGTGACGGCATCTCGGCCCTGGCCGCGCTCGAAGAGGCTGTCCTTGCAACCGCCGCGTTGGCCGCCACATCAACACTCGACGATCTGAGTTCCGCCGCCTTTATGTCAGAGATCATGACGATGCGGCACGAAACACAATATTCGAGGGTATTCCGCTCATGAGTTCTCAAAACGGACCGCTGCGTGTTGGCATAGGAGGCCCCGTCGGCGTCGGTAAGACAACGCTGACAGAAATGCTTTGCAAGGCAATGCGCGACCGTTACTCGGTCGCGGTCGTGACCAACGACATCTTTACCAAGGAAGATCAATTGATCCTCAACCGGGTCCAGGCGTTGCCGGAGGAGCGCATCATCGGCGTCGAGACCGGCGGATGCCCGCACACGGCGATCCGCGAGGATGCCTCGATCAATCTCGCGGCGATCGCGGAGATGCGCCGACGCTTCCCGGACCTGGACGTGGTCTTCATCGAATCCGGCGGCGACAATCTCGCGGCCACCTTCTCGCCCGACCTGGCCGACCTTACCATTTATATGATCGATGTCGCCGCTGGCGAGAAGATCCCGCGCAAGGGCGGACCCGGCATTACCCGCTCGGACCTGCTTGTCATCAACAAGATGGACCTCGCACCTTATGTCGGCGCCGATCTGGAGATCATGCTTGCCGACACGCTGCATCAGCGCGACGGCAAGCCGTTCGTCTTTACCGACATGCGCCGGCGTCAAGGGCTCGAACTGATTATCGACTTCATCGAAACCCATGGCGGCCTGAAGACCAGCTACGCGGATCCCGTAACCGCATGATTTCTTGAGGCTATGCAAGTGGTGCGACCGTTCCTGGCAATACGGCACAACGGCTGACACGCGCCGAAAACCGCGACAGGTTTCAAGTGATGGAACGATCTCTCTGGACGTGCCTGCGACCTCAAACATGGTTGCTGCCACCGTCTGCTTTTAGCCAGCCCGGGGAAAACGGCCATCAATGAGTCCACGCCTGCCGACTTCTGGCATCGGCTACAGCCCATTTCGGGGTGTGGTTGACACGCACGCGTTCAGACAGCAAAGTCATGGCTTCACCAGGGGTGTCCCGACAAGGGGCTGAGATTCTGCAGGCCGCAAGGCAGCGCAGGGACCCGATGAACCTGATCCAGTTCATACTGGCGTAGGGACGGTGCGGACGCCTCGCAGATACGCGAACTTTCTTCCAGGGCGTTCATCTCCCTCCCGTCAGAACTGGGTCTCCGTTGCTTGAACGGCGAGGAGCCTTGAGATGATATCAGTCCCAAACCTGACGGCTACCATCGGGCTACTCACGGTCTCGATCAATGTTGTCGCGACGCCGGCGGCAGAGTGAGCATGCGCGTTCTCGTCAGGGGTGCCGGTGTCGGTGGCCTGACCGCCGCGCACGAACTCTGGACACGCGGTGTCGAGGTCGAGCTATGCGAGCGTGCCAGTCGCGTAGGTGCAGGCGCTTCGGGCTTCGCCGGTGGCATGCTTCCGCCTTGGTGCGAGCGGGAGGCCGCGTCCGAGCCCGTGCTGACGCTCGGCCGCATGGCCGCGGATTGGTGGGAGGCGGCGGTGCCTGGCCATGTCACCCGCAATGGCACGCTGGTCGTCGCGCCAGCGCGTGATGCGTCCGAACTTGTCCGTTTCGCCGCCCGCACGGAGGGCCATGCATGGCTGGACCAAGCGGGCATTGCGGAATTGGAACCGGCGCTGGCCGGCCGTTTTCGACGGGGGCTCTTCTTCCCCGAAGAGGCGCATCTCGATCCGCGCGCAGCACTGGCGGCGCTGCATTGCAAGCTGGCCGAGCACGGTGTGAACTTTCATTTCGGTGAAGAGAACTTTTCCGCCAGAGGCTTCGACCGGGTCATCGAGTGTACCGGGGCGACGGCCATCGGTACGATGCCCGGCCTGCGCGGCGTTCGCGGCGAGATGCTTTATCTTGAGACCGGCGAGATCGCGCTATCGCGACCTGTCAGGCTCCTGCACCCGCGCCATCCGCTCTATGTCGTGCCACGGGCGGGCGGGCGCTTCATGGTCGGCGCCACCATGATCGAGACCGACGACGCCGGGCCTGTCTCGGCACGCTCGCTGATGGAACTGCTCAATGCCGCCTATGCGCTTCATCCAGCGTTCGGCGAGGCGCGAGTGGTAGAGACAGGAGCGGGCGTCCGTCCGGCTTATGCCGACAATCTTCCGCGTGTCACGCAAGAGGGGACGACGGTCCATATCAACGGTTTCCATCGCAACGGCTTCCTGCTGGCGCCTGCCATGGCGCGGCAGGCCGCCGACCTGATCGCCGTCGACCAGCGCGCCCTTTCGGCCTGAACCGAGGAGAGAACGGATATGTGCGAAAAGACAAGGACCCTGATCGTCAACGGCAAGAAGCAGGTGGTCCACGCCACCACGCTTGCCGACCTGCTGGAACAGCTTGAGTATGAAGGCGATTGGCTTGCCACCGCCGTCAATAGCGAACTGATACCGCGCGCGGCGCGGGCCGCCTTCTGCCTCAGTGATGGCGACCGTATCGAAATCCTGTCCCCGATGCAGGGTGGCTGACATGCTGGACTTCTATGGCGTTGAGATCAGGTCCCGGCTCTTGCTCGGTACGGCGCGCTATCCCTCGCCGGCAGTATTGGCGGACGCAGTACGCGCCGCACGAACCGAGATCGTCACCGTGTCGCTGCGGCGCGAGACGGCCGGTGGTTCAGGAGGGGCTTTCCTGGAACTGATCCGCCAATTCGATGTGCGGGTGCTGCCCAACACCGCCGGCTGCCACAGTGTCTCGGAGGCCGTGCTGACGGCGCGGATGGCGCGCGAGGTCTTCGCCACCAACTGGATCAAGCTGGAGGTGATCGGCAATCACGACACGCTCCAGCCGGACGTCTTCGCTCTGGTAGAGGCCGCGCGCGTGCTCGCCGATGAAGGATTTGATGTATTCCCCTACACGACGAACGATCTGGTCGTCGCGGAACGGCTGCTGGAGGCAGGCTGCAAGGTGCTGATGCCTTGGTGCGCGCCGATCGGCTCGGCCATGGGGCCGGTCAACCCGGCAGCATTGCGCGCCATCCGGGCGCACTTTCCCGACGTGCCGCTGATCATCGACGCCGGCATCGGACGACCGTCGCATGCCGTTCAGGTGATGGAACTCGGTTTCGACGCGGTATTGCTGAACACGGCGGCGGCACAGGCGGGCGATCCGGCCGCGATGGCAAGTGCCTTCGCGGCGGCGGTCGAGGCAGGGCGCACAGCTTTCGTCGCCGGCCTGCTGGAGCCACGCGATATGGCCGAGCCGTCCACGCCTGTTATCGGAAAGGCTGTGTTCTCGTGAAGCTCGATCCCTTCTATCTCATCGTCGATAGCGCGAGCTGGATCGAACGCCTTGTCCCTCTCGGCGTGAGGTTGGTGCAACTGCGCATCAAGGACCGTGATGCCGCCACGCTGCGCGCCGAGATCCGCTCCGCCAAGGTTGTGTGCGAGGCCCATGGCTGCACGCTGGTCGTGAACGACCATTGGCGGCTTGCCATGGAGGAGGGCGTCGAGTGGGTGCATCTCGGGCAGGAGGATCTGGTCGCGGCCGACCGTGAGGCCATCCGCCGTGCCGGGCTCAAGCTCGGCCTCAGTTCGCACGACCATGCCGAACTGGCCGCTGCGCTCGCCGCCGAGCCCGACTACGTCGCGCTGGGGCCGATCTACCCGACCATCCTGAAGGCAATGAAGTGGGCACCCCAG
>JBDZVC010000377.1:0-2050 GCA_040255475.1 Phyllobacteriaceae bacterium
CCGGCGTGCACTACATGCATCTGGTCGACCACGCCCGCGCCCATATCGAGAAGACATACCGCCGACCGCTCCTCGATCGCGCGATCCGCGCCATGCTGGCGGCGGTGCTGCCCTATCCGGAACGCTTCCGCGCCGCTCTCGGGCTGGCGAAACTCGGCCGCCCCTTTGCGCCGCTCCTTCAGCGCATCCCGGCGCTGAAGCCGCTTGCCGCCATGCTGGCGCTCGCGCCCCAGGACCTGCCTCGGAAGAAGGCACCGCCCGCAGTCCGGCCGGAAGGCATACCGCGTGGCCGCGTCGCGATCCTCGCCGGCTGTGCGCAATCCGTGCTCGACCCCGGCATCAATGAGGCAACGGCGAGGCTGCTTTCACGCCTCGGCATCGAAACCGTCACCGCGCCGGGGGAGGGATGCTGTGGCGCGCTGGTCCACCATATGGGCCGGGAGGCCGACGCGCTCGATTTCGCCCGCAACAATATCGACGCGTGGACAAGGCTGATCGACGATGGCGGACTGGACGCGATCCTGATCACCGCGTCCGGCTGCGGCACCACGATCAAGGATTACGGTTTCATGCTGCGCCTGGATCCCGCCTATGCGGAAAAGGCCGCGCGCATCTCCGCGATGGCGAAGGATATCACGGAGTATCTCGCAACGCTCGACCTGCCGGCGCCGGCGACCGTGCCCGGTCTCGCGGTGGCCTACCATTCCGCCTGCTCCATGCAGCACGGCCAGAAGATCACGCGCCAGCCGAAGGACCTCCTGAAGAAGGCCGGCTTCGTCGTGAAGGAGCCGCGCGAGGGGCATCTGTGCTGCGGCTCGGCCGGCACCTACAACATATTGCAGCCGGACATCGCGCGCCGCCTCCGCGACCGCAAGGTCAGGAACATCGAGGCGACGGAGCCGGCGCTCGTCGCCACCGGCAATATCGGCTGCATGACGCAGATCGGAGGCGGCACGGCGCTGCCGGTCGTCCACACGGTCGAACTGCTCGACTGGGCCTGGGGCGGTCCGAAGCCGGCCGCGCTCAAGGACATCCGCCTTCCGGCGCCGGCTCAGGAAGCGAGCCGCTCGGCCTCCGTGCCGGCGCCGTAGGTCGCCTCGTAGAACTCCCGCTGGCGCCTGAGCGCCACCATCGTGTTGCGCAGAAGGATCGCCACCGTCACCGGTCCGACGCCGCCCGGTACCGGCGTGATCCACGACGCCACCTCGCGCACGTTCTCCGTATCGACGTCGCCGACGAGCCGGCTGGTGCCGTCCGGCGCGGTCTCTGCATTGATACCGATATCGATGACTGCCGCCCCCGGCTTCACCATGTCCGAGCGGATCAGGCGCGGCTTGCCGACGGCGACGAATAGCGCGTCCGCCCGCCTCGCATGCGCCGCCACCGACCGCGTCATGTGATGGCAGACCGTCACCGTCGCCCCCTCGCTCATCAGGAGGAAGGCGATCGGCTTGCCGACGATTTCCGAGTGGCCGACCACTACGGCCTCGAGGCCCTTGAGTTCGAGCCCGGTTTCCTTGAGGAGTTCCACCGAAGCCGCCGCCGTACATGGCGCGAGATCGAGCTGGTTATAGACGATGTTGCCGATCGAGGTCGGATGCATGCCCTCGACATCCTTCAGCGGATGCACGGCCCCCTGCAGCGTGCGGATCGGGATGTGGGCCGGCACAGGCCGCTGGATGATGATGCCGGTCACGCGTGGATCGACATTCATCCCGCGGATCGCCGCTTCCAGTTCGCCGGGGGTGACGCTGTCGGGAAAATGCCTTTCCTCGAACTCGATCACTGCCTGCTCGGCCTTGCGCCGCTGGTTGCGGACATAGACCTGGACGGCGTCCGTGTCTCCGACGCTGATCGAGACGAGCTTCGGTTTCCAGCCCTGCGCGCTGGCCGCCTCCGCTTCGGCGCGCACTTCCGCGATAATGCGCGCCGCGACCGGCGCGCCCTTGAGATAGCGGTCGTCGCCAGGCGGAGCACCAAGTGGCTTGCCAGATGGCTTGATAGTCACATTCGTTCTCCCAGGATGTGGCGCGGACACTGACCTTTTTTC